>JAKEHV010000503.1 GCA_022614915.1 Gemmataceae bacterium
CACTAGCCCGACGCGCGAGCGAGGGACTGTCAACACTAGCCCGACGCGCGAGCAAGGGAACGCTGTGAATTCTCAAGTTTCAATAACAATTGAAATCAATGGTCAGGCAAATCGTCGAACCAGCGCATTCAGCGCCGTTCGGAACGCAGCATTTTGAAACAGTCTATGAGCACTTGTTTTCAAAATGAATTTGGTTGGCGTACGCCAAGCAAGTAGGATTTGCAGTTCATAAGCTCAGTGTCGGTAATCAGTTACATTGCTGGTCCTACAGGCACCTGATCCCAAAAAACAAACTTTTCGTGGGCAACTGGCACGGTTTTGGCTACTAGTTAGGGAAGTTGGCAAGATTGCTAGTCGCGACGAAAATGTGGGGGTTCAAAAGCAAGAATCCTGGAAAAAAGCGTTTTGTACGAACCGAGAGGAGCGCGTGCTCATCTAAAATGGAGCCTGGGTTGGACTGAGAAATGAGGCGGCTTAGGATAACGAAAGACCAGCGCTTCCAAGTATACGACGCCATCACCTTTCACGGACGACAAACATACAACGACAACCAAAGAGGGATTGCCATGACTATTGGGAAGCGATTCGCGACGGCGGTTCTTGTAGCCGCCGGACTGTGGGCCACGGCCTCGACGGCCGGCGCCCAGGCCATCAATCCGTATGCGCCGGTGGCCAATCCATACGGCGGCAACATCTACAATCCCATGGGCTCGTACTACGACCCGTATAACAACCCGTATTACGGCTACGGCTACGATCCGTTCGGCGGTATTCTACGCGGCCAGGCAGATGTGATGCGCGCCTACGGCACCGTGATCACCAGTCAGGAACAAGCGCGCATCATGCGCGAGCTGGCCGAGCAAGCCAAGCTCGACACCAGAAAGCGCCGCTTCGACCTGGAAATGTACATCAAAGCGAACACGCCCACCTTCACTGAGGAACAAGCCAAGATCGCCAAGATGACATTGAAGCGCATCCAGAGCAACTCAACCGAGCCGGAAATCGTCAATGGCACCGCGCTCAATCTCCTGTTGGACGACATGCGCAAGTACCCGGGCAAGAAGGCCTCGGTAGACGCCGTGCAACTGAGCGAGGACATGCTCCTGCATTTGAACGTCAGCAGAAACTCCGCAAGCTTGGGCATCTTGCGCAACGACGGCAAGTTCTACTGGCCGGTGGGCCTGCAGGAACTGGTTAGCGCCGATCAGCGGAAATTGATCGAAGCCCAGGCAGCCACCTTGGTCAAGAACGCCGCGGCCGGCGGCAACGTGGATGTGAATATCGTCAAGGAAATGCGCGCCGAGATGGACAAGATCCGCGACAACCTCGTCCGCTTGGTCAATGACATGCCGACGAACCAATACTTGGACGCCAAGCGTTTCTTGAACGATTTCGACGACGCCCGCATCGCCTTGGAGCGCGGCGACGCCGGCTCGCAGCTCAAATACAGGCACTGGGCCACCGGCGGCAAGTCGCTGCAAGACCTGGTGGACTACATGATCCAGAACGGCCTGCGCTTTGGCTCGGCCGTCATGGGCGACGAGTCCGCCTATCGCGCGGTTTATAGCGGCATGGCGGCTTTGGATGTTGCCCTCAATGCTCAGTCCGGCGTTTACACGCCGGAAACGCCGATGCCGCAGAACCCGTAAGCAAGACCAACCGCAGAGGCTGCGGAACACAGAGAAAGCTGAATCGGGCGGAACCTAACAGTTCCGCCCTTTTTTCTTTTGCCGGCAGGTATTGCCGGCGCAAACGACCAGGTACAATAGGCGCGTTCTCGTCACATTTCCAATTCAGAGCCACGCCCGTGAGGTAGCGGTGAATTCACGGCTTACTGCGTGCGCGGCTCCGAATTCATTTAGGAACGCTGCCATGATTCGAACGATGTCATTGGCCGTGTTGCTGCTGGCGACGGCGCAAACACATGCGCAAGAAGTTTCTCGTGCTGACGCCCGCGCGGTCAACAAACAGCTTGCGCTCCTGGGCCAGGAGAATACGAGCCAAGAGAAGATCGAGGCGCTGCGCTGGTTTGACTGCAATCCGCAAAACAAGGAAACGGCGCGGGCCGTGCCGGCGCTCGCACAGGTGCTCAAGTCCGATCCCGACCACAAGGTGCGCATGGAGGCAGTCCGCGTCGCGGCCATGATCCTGCGCAAAGAGCAGCGGCCCTGTCCGGCGAGCCTGTTCGCCGCCTTTGGCGATGCGGTGGACGAGGTCCGTTGGCAAGCCGTCGTCTACATCGGCATGCTGAAGACCTTCGAGCCGGAGTGCGTCCCCATCTTGATCGAGTACTCGAAAGCGAAGAATCCCCATGTCCGATCCAACGCCTACACTTTTCTGGCGCTGGCCGCCCCCAAGGACGAAAAAGTCCGGCAATTGCTGCGTGACGCCGCCGCAAGCGAAAAGGATGATTCAGCATCCCATGACGCACACTGCAGTTTGCATAACGCAACGAAGAAGATCGAAGACCTTTTGCCCTATTTCATTGGATTGTGGGCGGACGTGGACGAACCACAGCCGCCTCGAAGCGCTCAAACCGTGGAGCAAAACGAACGTATAGCCCGCAAAAACCTGTTCCGATTGAGCACCTCCTATCGGATGGCGGAATGGGCCGAGGATCGTCCGGAAGAATTGACCCGACTGCTGTTGGAACAATCGAAAAGCGACAAGACCGCGACACGGCGCGGTTTGTTGCATTTGCTCAAGGGATCGGCCTCGTCAATCGCGCGCGGCAAGTTCGCGCAACGCCCAGATCCATGGGATATGGATGCCGGCCCCTCGTGGACCTATTTCCTCCTCCCCTATATAGAACAAGACGGTCTGTACACCAACATCTTCGGCAAGAAG
>JAKEHV010000071.1 GCA_022614915.1 Gemmataceae bacterium
GGATCGATCTCCCATAGTTCAAGCAATGGATGTTGGCCCTCATTGGTTCTCGTCAGGCAATATTGGACCCTCCCTTGCCAAAAGTCATAGGGTAAGAAATGCAATAACGGATCGTTCATTGCGACGCCGCCAATCATGGCGGTAGACACGTCGTGCTGAATGCCAGAACGATGGCTTGGCGATATCATTGTGAACTTGTTTCGATCAAGAATTAACGTTTGTCCATTCAAGAGACTGAAGCATTGGTAAGGAAGCTCCTCGGATTCCAGCCTAGAGCGCCAGTGGACTCTTCCAAACAGATCACATTCCATGACTTCCGCTTGTCGGTCTGGGTTGATTCTTGGAGGATCAGACAGAAGTAGGGGTTTGGTTTGGGATACCAAGAGTCGATCACCGATCAAGAATTGGTCAATGCGAGCCAGACGAACAGAAAACCGCCATCTTGGTTTTCCATCAAAACCACACAGGTAGTCGCCCATAGGCGTCGCTCGGTCTGATCGAACATAAAAAAGGCGTGGTCGCCTCGGCTCACGGGCTACTGCGGCCATATCCAACATCCCTCCAAAACGTGACCACCAGACTTTCCACGCCAACTGACACTTAGTCGCCTCATCGCCAGGTCCAACGCAGATCGAAGGTGCCTGCTCGCCAGCAACCCAACAAAGTAGTTCTTCTGCTTGCCAAGCGATTGGAAGGGGCGTCTGACTGAGAAGGCCGATGAGGGACGGTATCGAGGACGTGTTGCCTGCACCCAACAGCCCTTGCGCAGTCCGCAAGCGCACAATCGGGTCTGGGTCACTCAGGCAAGCGATTCCTTTTTTTTGCTGATCCGCATTTCCCCTTCGGCAAACTAGGTAGCCTGCCAAAGCCCTCCGGGCAGGGTGAACATCTTGAAGATAGGGGAGACTCGCGTCGGCCACCGTTGCGCTTAAAGCGGCCAATGAATCCAGCCCAAACCAGACTTCTTCTTCCAGTTCATCCATTGCACACGGCAGGATTTCAAACAAACAGCGGACTGCTTTTGCCGACGCTCGCCCAAGGAGAAGGCGAACCGCATCTTTGAACTTCAAGGTATTCGACAAATCCCACTCACCCTGAATCGAGTCGATGCAGGACTTGGCTCGCTTTACGACTTCCTCATCCTTCTGGGACAAAGCGGAAAAAAGCTCAGGGAGAACCGTGGGACCTCCTTCGATGAGTTCTGTGCTAGCCTTTTCCCTTTCCGAGAAGCGCTTGTCTCCAAGTTGGTCTATCAGCGTTTTCAGCTTTTTGGGGTCGAGCACTTTCGGTGTTTTCTTCTTCAAGAACTCCAGCAGTGCAGGCTCGTCCCCGCGGATGTCGGACTGGCTGAATGCCGTTTGCGTGGCGGAAGCGCCAATTACAAAAACAACAACGAGCCCGAGAACACTCGCCTTTGTGTTGAACATGGCTCTCCCTCGGGCGAGCGGATGGGATGTTGAGAGCAGGATAATGCCTTTGCATTCAAACTGCAACAATAATCCGAGCGAATTCATCGCTTGAAAGAATTACTCCCCTGACTAACAATCCCTAAGCAAGAGTAAGATCACTTGAAACCAAGTTCTAGCATCACAGACGCCGATGACGCTCGCGTCCGCCGCCCTGCTCTTGTTCCTCGTGATGGATCCTTTGGGCAACATCCCCTTCTTTCTCGCTTCGCTCAAACAGGTCGACCCCAAGAGGCAGCGGTTCGTTATTCTGCGCGAGCTCCTTATCGCCTACGCGGTGCTTGTGCTGTTTCTCTTTTCTGGACGGTTCATCCTCGACCTCTTGCAGATTTCCGAGCCGGCGCTGACCATCGGCGGCGGCGTCATCCTCTTCTTGATCGCCGTGCGCATGGTCTTCCCGTCGGTGGAGAAGCCGCTGCACGAGGAAGTGGCCGGCGAGCCGTTCATCGTGCCTTTGGCGATTCCCTACGTCGCCGGACCGTCGGCGCTAGCCACCGAGCTTTTGCTCATGAGCAAGGAGCCCGCGCGTTGGCCGGAATGGCTTGTCGCACTGTCGTTGGCCTGGCTCGCGTGCTGCGTCGTCTTGTTGTTGGGAAGCAGCCTGCGTCACCTGCTCGGTCCGAAAGGGCTGATCGCCATGGAGCGGCTGATGGGCATGGTGCTGGTGACGCTGGCGATACAGATGTTTCTCACCGGGGTGCGGACGTTTTGGCAAGAGCTGCGCGCCGGGACTTAGTCGCTACGGTGGATCAATCGATCCTGCGCCGGCAAACGTCCGCGTAAGTTGTTTCCAATTCGAGCGGCACGGCGACGTCCGCAGAGAGCGCGAGCGGGAGAGTCGGCAGCGGATTCCCTAGCGCCAGAGCGTGCGGCCACAAGTCGATTTGCGGCTGTTCATCGCGGCGCACCGGCCGATAGGCGACCGCGTAGAGATGAGCATTATGAGGCATTCGATAGGCTTCCGATTGCGCCATCAAACTTACGATCTCGTTGTGCAAATTGAACAGTCGGCTTGTCACGATATCCACGACCGCGAGCCCAATGCCCTGGTGAAGATAGTTGGCGCACTTGACGGCGAACGCGCGGCGCTGCGACTCGCGATCCTTGTTTCCTGGACTCACGAATTCGACTGCCGCTACCAGCGTTGGCCCGCCTTCCGATCGATACACTTTCACGGCAAAAGTGTCGAGAAAAACCGCAGGCATCGTCATTACCGGCGCGGGTGCAGTCCAAACCTGCGTCGCGACTGGTCCATTGCGCGGAGCTGCCGTTTCTTCCCAGGTGGCCACGTCGATTTCGACTCGGCCACCCACGGTGATCAGTTCTTCGGCGAAATAGCCTTCCGGCAAACGCCCATCATTCAGTGAATCGGCGAGGGCGGTTGCCCAGGCGGCATGGAACGACTCCCAATGACGACGCTGCGACAACGGCGGGTGAAAGTGGTCCAAGAGAGGCATTGCGGAATCCTCATGCTACAATCAATCCCATTGTATCATCGTCGGGTCCGCGAGGAGGAGAACGATGTCAGTTGATCTTTTTCGATCGACGTTCATCCTTTTTTTCGTTGCCGCACCACTTCACGCCCAGGAGCCGTTCCGCTACCCAGAAGCCAAGCACGGCCAGGGCGAGCTGAAATACGTAAATGGTGTGCCGGTGCTGCGCGTCCAGGGCACGCCCGAAGAAATCGGTGAGCAGTACGGCATATTGGCGCTGAAGGCGACCGCGCACTTGCCGAAGCGGGCCGACGATTTTATCAAGCAAAAGGGCTGGGTAGCGCTCTATCCGGTGCTCCTCAAAACAGGCGGTATTCTACTGCCGCGCATGCCCGCCGATCACCTGAAGGAACTGGAAGCGGCGGCCAAGGCCTCCGGTTGGCCGCGCGACTTGCTCGTCTTCGCCAACACCTTGCCCGATTTGCGCCGGCTCGGCGGCTGCTCGACTTTCTACGTCGGCCCGGAACGCAGCTCCGCCGGAGGCGCGCTCATGGGCCGCAACCTCGATTGGCCGCCGTTCGGCGACATTCACGATTACACGCTGGTCGTCGTCTTTCGTCCTGATGGCAAACGTGCCTTCGCTTCCATCACGTACCCCGGCATGCTCGGCTGTTTCACCGGTATCAATGATGCGGGGCTGGCGCTGGCCGATTTGACCGTGACCTCGGCGAAGGACGACGCCCCGAAGCTGAACCTCGGCGGCGTTCCATATACGTTCTCGTTTCGGCGCGTGCTGGAAGAATGCGACAGCGTGGAAGAAGCCGAGAAGCTGCTGCGCTCGTTGAAACGGACGACCATGCAAAACATCGCCGCCGCGGACAGGAAAACCGGCGTCGTCTTCGAGATCACGCCGAAGACCGTGGCGGTGCGCCGCGCGGACAGCGGCCTATGCGCTTGCACCAACCACTTCCGCACAGAGGAACTGGCGACGGCAACCGAGTGCCGCCGCTACGACATCCTGGAGAAAAGCGGGAAGAAAGACAAATTCAGCGTCGCCGATGTCGCGAAGCAGATGGACGCCGTCAACCAGGGACGGGCGACGCTGCAAACCATGGTCATGGAGCTTTCGTCGCTGAAACTGCACCTGGCGTTTGGGAAAGGGCCGGCAACCAAGCTGCCGTTGCGGACTGTGGAATTGGGCAAGTTTCTCGGACGCGACCCAAAGTAGGCCTCTCATTCCGTGCGGGAGATCCACATGACTTCGGACAAGCGGTTGTTCTCTGAGCGATTTCCCCGTTCGTCGATGTACCATCCCGAATGGGTCGTCGCCAGCGTCAGCGGCGGGGCCAACGCGCTATGGCTAACGGAGTGGCTGGCCCAGGCGCTGGACTTGCGGCCCGGCATGCGCGTGCTGGACCTCGGCTGCGGACGGGCGATGTCGTCCATCTTTCTGCGCCGCGAGTTTGGCGTGCAGGTTTGGGCCACCGACCTGTGGTTCAGCGCCTCGGAGAACATCCAGCGCATCCGCGACGCCGGCGCCCTGGACGGCGTGTTTCCGATCCATGCGGACGCCCGGTCGCTGCCGTTCGCCGATGAGTTCTTCGACGCCGTCGTGTCCATCGACTCCTTCATGTACTACGGGACGGACGACCTGTTCCTGAATTACCTCGCTCGCTTTGTGAAGCCGGGCGGCCCGGTGGGGATCGCCTTGGCTGGACTGATGCAGGAATTCGAAGGCCCGGTTCCGGAGCATCTGCGCGAGTGGTGGACAAACGACATGTCGTGGTGCCTGCATTCGGCGGCCTGGTGGCGTCGGCACTGGGAAAAGACAGGCATCTTGGACATTGAGTTGGCCGACACCATGCCCGACGGCTGGCATCGGTGGCTCGACTGGCTCAGAGTGATCGCCCCTGACAATAAAGTGGAAATCAAGGCGCTCGAGGCGGATCATGGCGACACCTTCGGCTACGTTCGCGTCGTGGGTCGCCGCCGGGGCGAGGCCAAGCTCGCAGATCTCAACGTGTCTTTGCCCGCGGAGTACACGAAGAAGCCTTTGCTCCGGAGCGAGGAATAGTGAATCCGACCGCGAAGGGTAACTGACAGCACATCAGTCGATGGGGAAGTAAGTAAAATAGAATGGCGTTTTACGATGCGTTGGTAAGATAGCATTTTCCGATTGCTTACGGGCGCGGCTCTGAAACTGACGGGCACGGATCTCAAAAAATCACGCCATGATCATGCAGCTCATTTGCGGCAAATGCAAGCGCACGCTCGAATTCAGCGGGGATCGTCCGTCGTTTTGCGCCTTTTGCGGCAATGCCTTGGCCGACACCAAAGTAAACGAGCCGAGCGACCCGGACCCCAACGCGGCGACGCTGGCGGCGGAGAAAGCGGATACTGCCGAGGCAGCGCCCGTGGCCAGCATCGGCGGCTATCGGCTTCTACGTTCGCTGGGCACAGGGGGAATGGGCTCGGTTTATGAAGCAGAGGAAATGGAAACCGGCCGCCGCGTGGCCTTGAAGCTCATCAGCACGACCTATGCCAGCTCGCCGGACGCGGTCGATCGCTTTCGGCAAGAAGGCCGCATCGCCAGCATGATCGCCCATCCGCGTTGCGTGTTCGTGCTCAAGGTCGATGACGACGCCGGCCGCCCATACATCGCGATGGAATTGGTCGAAGGCTCGACGCTCAAAGATATGGTCGAGCGCAAAGGACCGCTGCCGCCGGAGGAAGCCATCGCGAAAATGCTCGACGTGATCGAAGGCTTGCAGGCCGCCCATCGCGTCGAAGTGATCCACCGCGACGTGAAGCCTTCCAACTGCTTCTTGGAAGAGGACGGCCGGGTTAAAGTCGGCGACTTCGGTCTGGCCAAATCGCTAGTGAAGGATTCGCAAATCACCAAGACCGGCGCCTTTGTCGGTACGCCGCATTTTGCCTCGCCCGAACAAGTGCGCGGCGAAGCCATCGATCAACAAACCGACGTCTATGCTGTGGCCGCGACACTGTTTTATCTGCTCACCGGCCATCCGCCCTTTGCCGGCTCCGATCCAACGGCGACGCTGGCCCGCATCGTCTCCGATCCCATGCCGTCGCTGCGCAGGTACAAGCCGCACCTTCCCGCGGCTTTGGACAAGGTGATTCAGCGCGGACTGGAGCGCGACCGCAAGCAGCGCTACCCGGACTTGGAAGCGCTGCGGCAAGCGTTAGCAAGTCTCACACCGAGTAAATTGTCCGCGCCGGCGCTGGCGCTTAGGGGCATCGCTTTCGCCGCCGACTGTGCGCTGCTCTGGCTCGCCGCCCTGCTGCTTTTCGGCCTATGGACGCGGAGCACGAGACCCGCGACTCTATTCGATCCAGTCGTTCAGCACGGCATCGGTTTCTTGCTGTTCGTCGCCTACTTCACTCTGTTGGAAAGCACGGCGGGCACGACACTTGGCAAAGTTGTCTTGCGCTTGCGTGTCTGCACCCGGCGCTGGGTCGATCCGCCTTCGTTGGGAGCGGCGGCCCTGCGCGCCTTGATTTGTGGCGCAGGCGTCTGGCTGGGCTTCGTCGTCGGCGCTTTGTTGGCATGGCTAACCGGTGCAGCGTGGTTGGGCGCGGCGCTGCCGTGGCTGTGGCTGGCGGTCGGCGGCGGGCTTCTCGTTTCGACGATGCGCGAACAGAACAACTTTCGCGGCTGGCACGAGCTCGTCTCCGGCACTCAGGTCGCACAAGTGTCCTGGACCAGGCAGCGGCAAGCGCTGGTCGGCAGCGGCGGCTGGCTGCTATCGTTCTTGACGAGCCGCCGGCTGAAGGCGGGGATGCCGCAACTGGGCCAATTGCCGGAGAAGATGGCCGGCTTCGCGATTCGCGGCGTGCTCAAGTGGACGCCCACAAGCAAGATCCTGCTCGGCGAAGACGCTTCGCTCGGCCGGCGCGTGCTGATCTGGATGCGGCCGCAATCGGGGCCGCCGCTGGAACCCGCCCGGCGCGACGTGGGCCGGCGCACGCGTCTGCGCTGGCTGGCGAGCGGCAAGCAGGGCGAACTGCAATGGGATGCGCTGTTGGCCCCGTCCGGTTGTCCGCTGCCGGAGTTCATGCACAGCGAGGGCCGGCTGGAGTGGTCCGAGGCGCGGCTGTTGTTGGAGGACTTAGCCCGCGAATTGAGCGCGGCTTGCAATGATAGTACCGTGCCTCGGTCGTTGACCCCAGCTCAAGTTTGGGTGCAGCCGGACGGCCGAGCGCAACTTGCGGATTTCCAATTGGCTCAAGACGAGTCAACAGACGGTAGCGCTTCCGCAACCGGCGACGACCAAGTGCGCGGGCTTGCGCTATTGCAAAAAGTCAGCACACTGCTCGTGGAAGGAGGCGGCGCGGATTCGTCTACCGGTCCTATGGCAATACCGCCGGCCGCCAAAGACCTGTTCACGCGTCTAAGCGGCGGCAGCGAAGCGTGCTTTGCGACCGTGGACGCCTTTCTGACCGAATTCAGCACGGTCACTGATTGAGCCCGCAGCGCAAGCAAGGATTTTCGGTGCGCCCCTTGCTTGCGCTGCGGGCTCGCGGGTTCACCGCTCCCTAACGGTCACGGCTCGCACTTGACATCGTGTGGCGCGCGCGTTGTTATGTTAGGACAGGTCATGAACCTGTCCTCCGGATCCAACCCATGCATGAAACTCTGATCCAGCGCTTGCGCTGGCGGATCGGCGGACTGTTGGCGTTACGCAACGCCTTGGGGATCGCGGCGCTATGGGCTTTCCTGTGGGGCGCGGTGGTGCTCGTCTGTCGCGTTGTCTTGGAAGAGCGCGCGGGATGGCTTTGGTGGGGTTTGTGGACTCTGCCATTGGCAGTTGTGCCAGCGATTCTCTGGGCGCATAGTCAAGTCCCGTCGGCAAGCCGGCTGCGCGCCGTCGTCGATCGCACTTCGCATTGCGGCGGCTTGCTCATGGCCGCCGAGGAGCACGCCCTGGGGCCGTGGGAATTGAAGTTGCCGCCGACTGCCCATCTCCAACTGCGTTGGCAATACGGCAAGACCGGCGGCATCTTTCTCTTGGCAATGGTGTTTCTCGTCGCGAGCCTGTTGATGCCGCAAAGCTTGGCGTCGTGGGCCTCCACACCGGCGTTGGAGATCGGCAACGAAGTCGAGAAACTGAACGCGCAAATCGATGTGCTTCGTGAAGAAAAGGTTTTGGAAACGGCCCAAGCCCAGTTCTTTAAGGAGAAACTCGATCAACTCAAGAAAGACACCTCCGGCCTGAACCCGGCCAAAACGCTCGAAGCGCTCGATCACGTGCGCGAGCAATTGACCAAGGCCGCCAAGGAGGCGGCCCAAGCAAGCGTTGCCCAGAGCGAACACTTGGGCAAAGCGGAAGGTCTGGCCAATGGGATTAAACAGAATGAGGGCGCGCTTGATCCCAAAGTGGAAAAAGAAGCAATGACCGAATTGGCCGCTCTCGTCAACAAGGCGGCCCTGGAAACAAAGTCCCTGGACAAACACCTCGACGCCGATCTTTTGAAACAGCTCCAAGGGCTTACGCTTTCGCCGGAACAGTTGAAAAAACTCGCTGAGGCACTCAAGGGCGCCAAAATGGACTTGGCGAAAATGCTGGAGAAACTGCACGCGGCCAAACTGATCGACGCGGAAGCGCTCAAGCGCTTGGCCGAGGCCGGCCTGTGCGACTGTGCCGGCATGCTCAAGGAACTGGGCGGCAAGATGAGCATCGCGGCCATTCTCGCCAAGTGCCAGGGCGACATCCCGGGCGTCGGGGGCGTGAACGAGGGACCGGGCCATGCGCCCATTACATGGAAAGACAAGCCAACGTCGGCGGAGGGTGCGAAGTTCAAAGAAGAGACGCTGCCGCCCGACGCCTTGGCCCAATTGAAAAAGAGCATGCTCTTGGGCGTGGGCAAGGCGGACCCGAAGAAAGACGGTCCTAGCGCGTCTCAAGGCGGCGTCCTGAACCCAGCGGCAGCGGGCGGAGGATCGGCCAATACGCAAACCGTCTTGCCCCAACATCGCGGCGCCGTCGAGCGCTTTTTCAACCGACCTAAAGAGAAATAATGCACCAAAACAACGGGCCGGCGAATCCCCTCTTGCAACCCGACGAAATGAAGGCGCCGGTCGGCTTGGCCGGCAAGCTCTTGGAACAGCTCGACCGCGTTCTGTTGGGGCAGAAGGAACTGCATCGCCTGGTGCTGGTCGGCATTCTGAGCCGCGGCCATGTGCTTTTGGAAGGCGTGCCCGGCGTCGGCAAGACGGCGCTCGTCAAGGCCTTGTCGCAACTTTTGGGCTTGGACTTCAAGCGCGTGCAATTCACGCCCGATCTCATGCCCGGCGATATTCTCGGCACGCACATTCTGCAGGAAAACCAGAATGGCGACCGCGACATGAGCTTTCGCCCCGGGCCAATCTTCTGCAACATCTTGCTTGCGGACGAGATCAACCGCGCATCGCCCAAAACTCAATCGGCATTGCTCGAAGCCATGCAAGAACGCTCGGTCACTTTGCTGGGCACGACGCGCACGTTGCCCCATCCGTTTTTCGTGCTCGCCTCGCAGAATCCCATTGAGCTGGAAGGCACGTATCCCTTGCCCGAGGCGCAGCTCGACCGTTTCCTGTTCAAATTGATCGTGCCCTGCGCCGAAGTAGAAGTGCTCGATCAGATCGTGGCGACGCGCCGGCGCGGCGAGCCGCCGGCGTCGAGCTGGTCGCTTTCGGCGCAGGAATTGGAGCAATTGTTCGGCGTGATGGAGCGGATTTTCCTGCCGCGGCCCGTAGCGCGCTACATTGCCCGGCTGGTGGCGGCAACGCACGCCAAAGCGGAGGAAGCGCCGGACCTGGTGCGGCGCTACGTGACCTACGGCGCTTCGCCGCGCGCCGCCATTGCATTGGCCGAAGCCAGCCGGGCGCAGGCGCTTTTGGCGGGCCGGCCGACCGCGGGCTTTGAAGACGTGCAATCGGTCGCCGGCCCGGTCCTCAATCATCGGCTCATTCTGGGCTACAAAGCGCGGCTGGATCAAGTTAGCGCCTTGACGGTCGTCGAGAATCTGTTGGAATCACTGGATGAAACGGACCTCAAACTGCCGGGTGACATGGCCATCGCGGAGGCGAAACATGCATCGTGA
>JAKEHV010000504.1 GCA_022614915.1 Gemmataceae bacterium
ATCGCTGCCATGCCGTGCCCGCAGCCAAAATCGAGGACGCGCCGGCCGGCCACGTCGCCCAACTGTGCGAACGCAGGCCGAATCCACGATGCATGATTGAGATACCCTGCGTCACTGAAGCGCAATAGTTCGGGGCGCTCGTGATAAGTCGCTGCTCGCTGGGCCGCTTGCCGGTCGTGAAAAACGCGCTCGTGCTTTAGTCGGCCCAGCTCCGGTCTCATCCCTGACCTCCTCGCTGCGTTACGTTTCGCCTGCCCGGCAAGTGACCACGGAGCTGACAAGCGGGCCGCTTGTCGCTACATCGCCCGTAGCCACAAGCGGCCTCGCTTGTGGGGTGGCCCATTGGACCTTTTTGCGCCGTTTTTCGCCATACGAACTGCCAGTAGAATAGAAATCGTGACTTCTGGGAAGCCGCCATGAGTTTATGGAAAATCGCCGCGGTACAAATGGAATGCCGGCTGGGCGCCAAGCGCGCCAACCTGGACGATATCATCGAACGGCTGCGCGAAGCCGCCGGCCAAGGGGCGCGGCTCGTTGTGTTTCCCGAGTGTGCATTGACCGGTTATTGCTTCGAGAGCAAGGAAGAAGCCTGGCCCTACGCCGAACCGATACCCGGACCGAGCACGCTGGCCATCGCGGAAGAATGCAAAGGGCTAGGTGTCTTAGCCGTTGTCGGCATGCTGGAATCGGTCGGCGATAAGCTGTTCAACGCGGCGATCTTGGTCAGTGGCCAAGGCGTGGCCGCCCAATACCGAAAGATCCATCTGCCGCACCTTGGCGTCGATCGTTTCACGACGCCCGGCGACCGTCCTTTCGCTGTACACGATCTGGGCGGCTTGCAACTCGGCATGACTCTCTGTTACGACGGCAGTTTCCCCGAAGCCGCCCGCTGTCTGATGCTCCTGGGCGCCGACCTCGTCGTTTTGCCGACCAACTGGCCGACCGGCGCCAGCAGCACCGTCCAATACCTGATTCAGGCCCGCGCCTTGGAGAACTTCGTTTACTTTGCCGCCGTCAATCGCGTCGGCCAGGAACGCGGCTTTCACTTCATCGGCAAAAGCCGCATTGTCGATTGCAACGGCGAACTCCTGGCCGCGACGGAAACTGACGAGCCGACGATCCTGTACGCCGAGCTGAATTCGGACAAACCGAGAAACAAACGCATCGTGCATATACCGGGCAAGTATGAAATCGACCGGATCGCCCACCGCCGGCCCGAGATGTATGAAATACTGTCCAGAAAGGTGCAACCGCGTTTACACTAGCCCGACGCGCGAGCGAGGGATGAATGAAACAATCCGCCGGAACCCTGCTCTATCGCCACACGCCCAACGGCATCGAAGTGCTGCTCGTGCATGCCAGCGGCTGGTACAACCGCGGCAAGCCTTGGAGCATCCCCAAGGGCGAGCCGGACCCGGGTGAGACGGACCTGGAAGGCACGGCGCGGCGCGAGACTTTGGAGGAGACCGGCGTCGCCGCCGGCGCGCTTGCGCCTTTGGGCAGCATGAAATACTCCAAAAGCAACAAAGTGATCCACGCGTTCGCCGGTCCCGCCCCCCAGGACGCCGCCCCGCGCTGCGCTTCCTGGGAGATCGATCAAGCGCGCTTTCTGCCTTTGGAGGAAGCCCGAAAATTGATTCATCCCGAACAAGCAGTGTTTCTCGATCGGCTGCAAGAACTGTTAAAAGACCGTGGATGAATCATTGCTCCACTTGGAATTGCACTGGTCCGTTGTTCCATCTCAATTCCAAGGCGTCATCCCCTTCCGTTACTCGCAAAAGCGCTTCGGCCAGATTTCCTTTCGCGAGTTTTCTCAGTCCCAAATACGACGTGGTCAACCGTGGATTGATCTCAATGGCCCGGTCGTCACGGCCGTCTTTCGCGCGGCCGAGGACGAGGTCGACGCCCACGAAGCCGCGGAGGCCGACGATCCCCTCAAGCGCGCGCAGGCCGAGCCTTTGAGCGCGTAAGGCGAGCGCGGGCGCAAGCGGCATCGATCCGCCCCAATAGCGAAAGCGCCCGTCGTTGGACTGATGCTGCCAGCCGGCGGGCAACGCCAGCGTTTGGCGGGGTCCGACGAGAAAGCTGATGCTAGCGGCCCGTCCCGGCGCGTATTCCTGCAGGAGAAATTCCTGTCCCGGCCACTCCGCCGCCACTCGCTCCACGCGCCGGCGATAGTCCTGGTCCTTTTCGATCAACGTCGTGGCCTGCGCACCGGCGCCAAAGCGCGGTTTGCACACCATCGGAAACGATTCAGGCAATGGCAACGTTGCGCGGAAGCTTGCAATGATC
Source organism: Gemmataceae bacterium (assembly GCA_022614915.1). Lineage (GTDB taxonomy): Bacteria > Planctomycetota > Planctomycetia > Gemmatales > Gemmataceae > JAKEFD01. Next base: position 2,293 of record JAKEHV010000504.1, read on the forward strand.
GCCGGCGTCGGCACGCCGAGCGTTTGCCAATGCCCAAACAGGGCGAGTTTGTCCGCTGTCAAGCGGACGGCTTCAGAACTCGGACTGAGGAGCTGTTTGCCCGCATTCTCCGCCAAGCGCGCGCAATCAAAAAGCAGGTTGTTCCATTCCGGCGCGATGAGTAGCACGGCATCGGCTTGGGCAACCCCGTCGTCTAGCCGGGACCGGGACCGCTGATCGGATGTCATCGGAATCGTGAAAACTTCTAGATCGGGGACTTCAGCGAAGTCCTCCGCCAGCGCGGACAGCATGGCGGCGCCTTCGGTGACGAGCGCGGCGGGCGCGTTAGGAAGATCGCCGGCCGAAACCATCTCATACAGCAACAGCTTCATCCGGGTTTTGTAGGACGGATTTCCAATCCGTTCCACGTTGCCGGATAGGATTCCAGTCTTACGGAGAAGGCGGCAGCGGCGGCAGACCCTCACCCCCGACCCCTCTCCCTGAGGGCGAGGGGAGTTCGGGAGGCGGACCCTGGTGAATTGTGATCGTGGAACCAGGCTGCGTCGTCTGCGGGTAAATCGTCTGGCTCGAGCCAGGCCGCGGCGACGATTTCGCAGCCGGGGGCAACGGCAAAGGCGGCGCCAAACTGCTCCCGGTCGGAGTGATCGGCGGCGGCAGCGGCGGCGGCACACTGCTTTCTGGCGGGCGCGGCCCCGAGAGCTTAGTGGGCGGCAAGGACACGGGCGGCGGGGAACCGCTGCCGGACGAATGCTTCTGGGTGGACGTCGCGGGCAGAAGAGGCGGCGCAATGGGCGCGAACTTCACTTCGCCCGGCTGCGGCGCGGGCGCAGGCGCATCAGAGAAGCCGAGGGGCAATTTCTTAGCCGGCGCTGCGCCCTCTTTGGGCCGCAGCGTGGCGTTTTTGTCCGTTTCCTTCAAGATCGGCGCGGCCACGTGGTTCGGCACTTGCGCTGGCAATTCGTCCGGCAGTTCGTTGTCGCAGGCCAGGCAACCCGGCATCGTCAGCGGTTCGGGGCGGTTCCGGAGCACGAAGGCCTTGGTGCGCTCGCGCTCGTGTTCGACCGCGCGCACCTGGGCGCATGGCGGCAACGCGCCTTCCGCAATGGTCACGTTGTTGTGTTGCAGGATCGTCCCCTTGGCCCATTCGAAGCGGGCCAGCGAATTGTTGTATTCGGAAATCGCCTCGTATTCTTTCACTTGGGCCAACGCCAGACGGCGCTGCGCGTCGAGGAGGTTAATGTCCGCGACCCCCGTGCCGGCGCCGACCAAGGTATAGCGCACTTGTACGGCTTTCCCGTAATAGTCACGCTCTGCCCGGCGCGCCTGGATCAGTCCGTACCACTCGGACAACTTTTGGTATTGTTGCGCGAGAATACGCTGGACCTTATCCTCTTGGTCCTTTAACACGTAATAACTCTGCGCCAACTCCAGGCGGGCGGACCGGACGGCGGCGTGCTCCGCGCGGTAACCCAGCGGCACAGACAGCGTCAGGCCCAGGCTCCAATCGTTGAAATGCATATTGGACAGTGATTCCAAGGCGTTGGCCGGGCGCAGCACGCCGTTGCCGTCAATGAAGTTTCCGTCGCCGTCGAGCTCGGTGCCGAAGCCGACGGGCGAGTACTGGGCTACGAAACGCAGGTCGGGCTTCAAGAAGTTCTTTTGGGTAATGAGCCTGAGTTGGTGGGCGCGCACATTCTCGCGGGCCAGCACCAATTCGGGCCGCAGGTTGAGCGCGTCGGTCAGAGACGCGGACCATTCCGGCCGATAAGGCGCGAGCGTCGGCGGAGTAATGGGCACAAGACGCACGCCGTCTTCCACGGGCAGTCCCATAATGCCGCGCAGATTGCGCTCGGCCTCGAGCACCGCCCCAACGGAAGCCATGCGCTCGCCGCGGAACTCTTCATATTGGGCGCGGACGGGATGGAATTCCTCGGGTTTGAGAGCGCCGACTTCAAACTTGTTCTGGGCGTTCATCCAGGACTTGTGCGCAAGCCGCATGACTTCTTCGAAGGCGTAGAGCCGGCCATAGGCCTGATAGAGCTTCCAATAGGCCACTTCCACGTTGAGGACGAGGTTGGTCAAGTTGCGCTCGAACTCGGCGCGCTGCTGGTCGAAACGCAGTCGCGCGATGAGGATGCCTTCGTTGATAACGCCGAGATTGCCCAGACCCACTTGCTGATTGTTGAAGGCGGCGGCCGCGGCTTGCGGCATGGTCGCCCCGGTTATGCCGGGCGCCCGGCTGAGGAGCTGATTGATTTCCACGCCGTAGTTTCGCAAAAGCGGCTGCTCGAAACCAAGTGTAAACCGAGTCGTATAGTTGGGATTGAGAACGCCAAAGATGCCGGCGGGCGGATTCTGCAACAGGGTGTAATCGGTCTGAAACGACAAATTGGCGACGCCGCCCGTGGGGAGCAGTTTTGCCAGCGTGCTGGAGAACTGCGCGCGCGAGCCGTTTTGGAACGACGTTAGACCTTGTTGCAGGTTGTCGGTCGCGCTCCAGTTCATGCTGTTGACCCAGATGGCGTCGAAGCGCGCGATATTGGCTTCAAGGTTGGCGGCGGCAACGGCGGGTTGAAGCGCCAGTACGCGAATGCGGTCGGTCTGTCCGTTGAGCGTCCCGGCGCCGAGCTGAAACTGCAACAAGTTGTCATCGACGATGCCGAAGCCTGGACCGCCTCGGCCGCTGGCGGTGCCGTTTTCGAGCGAGATGGCGATCGCCTCCTGCAAGCTCAAGTAGCGCGGCGGACGGTTTGGATCGTTCACGTCGGGCGGTGCGTGGACTTTTCCCAAGAGAGGGCCGTGCAGAATGGACTGGTCGCCCGCTTCGAGATTGCGCGGCAGCAAGTGCGCGTCTTGAAAGTCCTTTTCTGCCAAAAAGCACTGCCGTGTGCAGCCCGCCAGGCCGCACAGCGCCACGAAACCGAGAATCCTCGCGCTCCATCGCATCATCTTTGCACCCCACTTGTGGAGCACGTTGACAACGTGCTTGCGGTCCGAGCGGCGCGTTGCAAACGCGCCCCACAACAGACACAATCCCCATGCGCATTCCGAGAGGGATGCACCTTTCATCGGCATGGAGTTTACGGGAATGTAGGAAAAGTTTACCGAGCGTGACGATTATTCGGAAATTGACGGTTCTAACGGCAAAACGGCCTTATCGAGCGAGAGACTCGGGCGAATTCACAGTTTGGGCACTTTTTGGATTGGCTGGGTCCCAGTCGATTGACAAGATTCATGACAGACCAGCGCGGGCACTTTCTCAAACTCCTGTAATCTCGAGGAAAAGACTTGTTAGCAATTGGTAACAATGGAGGGGGTATGCCTATGCACAAAGTGGCAAGAACGAGTGTTTTCGTGATTTGCAAGCTGTTTTTGATAAATAGTTTATGACAATTCTCTCGTTCTTGCCAACAGGCGGTAAAATGTGGCAAGAACGAGCCGTTCTTGCCACTTCCAACATCGGCAATTGCTGGAATCTTTCCGCCACGAAAACATGCGATGAGTCTGCTTGGACACTTTCTCACGAACCCAGCCGAGTAAGCGCCCGGATTTGGACGGCGACGTACCCGACGCCTTACGGCGATCGGCTCACCAAGGCGCGGGCACTTAGTTTTCGCGAATTGACAGCGAGTACGGGCCTTGCCCTCCCGTCAGAATCGTAGCGATGACCCGGTATTCCCCGTCTTGGGCCGGACGAAAGACGATGCGCGAGTTGAGGCCGTCGCCACCGTCGTCGTCCATCATGAGGTTGATGCCGCCCGGAGATTCCACGCGCAGGAAAGCGTCGAACTGTTGGCTCATGTGGTCGATGACATATGTCTTGTTGGCAAACATCTTAACCGTGTAGATGTGGCACGGAGAATTGCGCCGGACCGTGTCGCGCCGGTCGCTATTGGTCAACCGGCCGTTCGTGTGGAAGCCGCCCGGACCGACGGTGATGACGCCGCCCACGGGCCCGCCGCCGCCGCCGCGCGTGACAAAATAGATAACCACGCCGACGACGATGAGCAGCACGACCACGCCACCGACGATCAGGCCGACTTTGAGCCCGACCGGCATGCCCGAGTCGCGGCGCGAGCGGCGGCGCGGTCTTTCGTCGTCGTCCTCTTCGTCATCGTAATCTTCGTCGCGGCGCGACCGGCGCGGCCGGTCCTCGTCCTGGGGTCGCTGACGCTCCCGGCTCGCCAAATCGCGGCCCGCCTCGTCGCCGCGCGTGGCGCGCTTCGTCCCGCCCGAAAGCACGTCGCCCACGTCGACCGCGCTCGCTTTGCTCGCGAACAAGGTGCCCTGCGAGCTGGCGCGCACCCAATCCGACATGCCTTCCGACCAAACCAGGTCCGTCGGCTTGAGCAATCCCCGGCCGGCAAGCTGCTTTAGCTCGTCGAAGGACACCGGGCCCATTTGCTGCTTGTTGGTCGTGTAATACCATTGGGCCATGGTTGTTGTCTCCTTGAATTGTTTCGCGTTCCGCATTTGGGTCGCCGCGGGAATTGCTCGCATTTACTTTTGTTCGTCCACGCGCAGCGTGAAGCTGCCCACGCTGCCGTTGTGCGATCCCGCGACCACCCGGTATGTCCCGGCCGCAGTAGTGCGGTATGTGATCAACGAATTGAGACTGTTGAAGTCGTCGTTTTGGGCGAGCAATGCGTTGTTGGAAGTCTCCAGATACAAATGTGGGTCCCACGGGAACTGATCGTTATTCAGCGCATCCATTCGGAAAACATACGTTGTGTTGGCCTTAAGGTTGACAGTATAGACCTTGCAGGGATTGTGAAACGGTTTCCAAAAGACGCGGGCGTCGGTGGCCAGCAACTGTCCGTTGATCTGCAAGCCATTAGGTCCGACCTCGTGCGGCCCCGAGTTCACGGGCGGATGGGTATTAACACCTCCCGGCCCGACCGGCGGAGCAATGACAGGCGGCTTAAACTTCGGCTGAGGGATGTTCGGCGGTTGGAAGCCCTTCTTGCCCTTTTTCTGCGGGACCTGCATGACAGGGTTTTGGTTGGGGTTCCCCGGTCCAATCTCAGTGATCGTTACCGTGGCGGAGTTCGGGACCGGCGGCTCGGGGAAATTGTAGACTTCGACCTTGAAGCGACCGGTATAGGGCGCTACCCATTCAAATTGGGAATCGGGCAGGTCGCTGTCGTCCCAGATGAGATCGGTGTTCTGGTTATCCATCAAGTAAAGATCCATATCGCCGCCGCGATTCTTGGCCTTGCTTTCGAAGCGATAGCGCATGTTGGCCTGAAACTGAAAAGTGCGGCGGTCGCTGCCGTCGGGCTGAATGTTTTCGACCGTGTAGGAGGCGAGGATGTTGCCCGCACCGGGCTTTGCAGCGCCGCCGCCGCCCGCCGCGCCGGCATTGACGTTGCCGCCGCCCCCGGAGTTAGAGATCACAATGACGACGATCACCACCACGGCAATCAGCGTGGCGGCGCCTCCCAGGATGATGCCGACCTTCGCGCCGCTCGACAGGCCGCTTTCCTCACGGCGGCGGCGACGCCGCGGGCGGTCGTTGTCTTCGTACTCGATTTCCTCGCGCGACGGCTTGCGGCGAATGTCCCGGCCCAGTTCTTTGTCCTCAACATCTTCAAAAACGTCTTTGACATTCGATTTCTTCGCCCCCCCGCCAAGTGGGGCAAGGGGCACTGTTTCCCCAATACCTTTTGAAGACGTGGCCAGCTTGGGCGC
>JAKEHV010000505.1 GCA_022614915.1 Gemmataceae bacterium
GCCTCGTCAATTTATCCCTTTACTTTTTTTGAGGGGAAGGACCTATGCGTATCAGACTCCGTAAGACCGGGTTCACACTCATTGAACTCCTGGTCGTGATCGCGATTATCGCGATCTTGATTGGCCTATTGCTTCCCGCAGTGCAAAAAGTGCGGGAGGCCGCGGCGCGCACGCAGTGTGGGAACAACCTCCACAACCTCGTGATTGCCGCTCACAACTACCAATCCACCCACAAAAAGATCCCCCCGGGTATGGACATCCAGCACACAGGTGTGCTCGTGTACTTGCTCCCTTACATGGAGCAAGACAACGTGTACAAATTGTGGCCGGGCGCGACGCAGGGTGGGCCCTTGGCGGGCGCCTTCACCTTCTACTATCAGAACCCGCTGATTCGTCCGCCGTCAACCGGCACCGACACGATTCCGCGTCCGCCGACCCTGTACGCGGCGGAACCGGACGTCGCTTCCTACACCTGCCCGTCCGCTTTTAACACTAAAACGGAATCCGTCAGCTGCCTTTTGACGGTCAACTATGAAGCCGACATTGGCGCTTGCACCGGCAAGAACTGCTTTAAGGGCGCTCCTTATGGACACGTCTTTTCTTCGGCGCCGGGCCGCCTGACGATGGGCCGCTCGAACTATGTCGGCATCGCCGGTGAATGCCGCGATAAAGGTGCGTTCGCACCGTACAAGGGTCTGCTGCGCTATCAATCCCAGAACAGCATCGCGCGCGTTCCGGACGGCACGAGCAACACGCTCATGTTCGCGGAAATGGCCGGCGGACACATCAACTGGAATGGCTCCGGCGGCATACCGAACGGCTGGAACGGCGTCTGCTGGACGTGCGGTTTCAACTACTCCTGCTTTGGTTTGGACACCAGCATCAATACCAACGACGGCCGCCACGGCTGGTGGTCGTACGGCAGCTTCCACCCGGGCGGCATCATCCAGGCGGCATATGCCGACGGCTCGGTGCGCCAGTTCCGGAACTCGCTCGCTTTCGCCGTCTTCCTGGCCCTGAGCGGTTTTAATGACGGGGTGCAGTTCCAGAACGAATTCTAAAAGAAAGGACTATGATGATGCGACTCTTGCTGGCTTGCCTCTTCCTTTTTGTCGCTCTCGGCGCATCAACCGGATGCAGCAAGTCCGGCAGTGACCCGGAAGACGGGCCCAAACTCGCAAACCCGGACGATCCCAAGCTGAAAGGCCTTGTGCCCACCAATCCTGTCGGCGGGGCAGGGGGGAAACCGGGGACGGCTTCTCAGTAAGCCTCATTGCAAACGAATAAGCCGTGGCGTATCGCCACGGCTTTTTTTGTTTCGTCGCCGAAGTCGTGAGACTTCGGCCACAGCGACTCCAGCCGAAGTCTTACGACTTCGGCTACCGTCGATCGAAGATTGATGGACCACTTAGAATCCGATCTCAACGCCGAAGCCGAAGCCGTAGCCCCAAAAATCGCGGAAATTGATCGCAGGCTGCGGCGGCACGGTAACGTTCGGCCCGCCGTTCTTGACGCGCGGATCATAGGCGACGTGTGTCGGGATCTGCCGCGCATCAATAATGTTGCTCAGTTGGTCGCCGGGCCGCGCCACATCGCTCCAGTAGAAGACGTTGTAGGTGCTGAAGATCCTCAGGTTGCGCGTTATCTGCAACGCCACCTTGCCGGTGACCTCCGGGATGACCGAGAATTCATTGCGCTCAAAGGTGCCGCTGTTCGACTTGACGGCCAACATGCCGCCCGGCTCCGTAACCGGCGCCCGCACCGGGAACGAAGGATCCAAGAGAATGGACTCACCGCTCACATTGAGCTGCGCGCTGGTGGAGCCGATCGCCAATTTGAGATCGATCTCGCCCTGCAGCCAGCGGCCGCCCACGAAACCGCGCACGCCGATGGTGCCGCCGTTAAATTGATTGCGCGTGCTGAAATTGTCGAACACCAGCGTCGAAAAGCCTTGCCCAAAACCGACCTGATTGACCGCATTGAAGGGGATGTTGACGCCGGCGGCCACGGGGGCCGTGCGGCTGAACATGTTGAAATCTTCGCTGAGATTGGCGTGACGATAGCCCAGGATCAAGTCGATCGACAGGGTGTCCGAACCGAGGAGATTGCAAACGAAGTTCGCTTCAATGCCCCACAAGCTGCCGCTGGCGGTTGCGCCGATGTCGCCGGCGAGCAGTCCGGGGAATCCCGAGCTTAAGACCTGCTCCTGTCCGGTGCCGACCGGACCGGGTTGGCTGACGTCGAGAAACGGCCGCGACAGAACGGGCGAACCCGCCGATCCGTCCGAGGAGGCCGCAAACAGCCGCAGCGTCGGCGATTGATTGATCCACATGCCGGAGACTTCCAAGGGGGGCAAGAAACCCAGAGCCACGCCGCCTGTCACCCGGCCCCCGTTCAGGAGACCGTAAGAATACTCCTGCGGGCCAAAGAGCACGATGGTGTCCGGCTGATCGAGCTGGCCGGCGTTGGTGTCGAATACGGGCGTATTGGTCGTGGTGACAAGGATGGTATTGATGTTGGCCTGGCCGATGCGCCACCAGAGGTATTCGCCGCTCAACTTAACGCGATAGGGTTGCGGCGCGGCGTTGTAAACGCCGTCGTTAAAGGCGTTCGGGTCGCCGCCGATTTGGTAGCGCGGCGCCTGTTGGCCGTAAGCAGCCGCGCTTACCGGCTGAGGCATGACATGCTGCGGCATGCCGGGCTGGTACATTGGCAATCCCATGGGCTCGGCGTATGGGGCGGACGTCTGCCAGCCGCCCGGCATGCCCGGCGGCAAGAAGTCCTGCGCCTGGCCGTCCGCTGCCCACTGTCCCAGCGCCAACAACCCACTTGCGATCGCGCCCAGCTTTTTCAGCCCTCGTATCATGGTTGCCTCCGGCATGCCTAATAGCTCCAACTCCGAGACCTGCGCCTAGCCTCAATGGAGAAATCGGCCATTTTGCCGGCAACCTTGAACTTTTCGCTATATTCCTTGCTTTCCTCACAATTGGTAGATTCTTCCCAAAGCGCCTGTTTTGAACTTGGCGAGCCGAACGCCGTAAGGCTTGGCGAGCCGAACGCCGTAAGGCGTCGGCTGCGTCGCCTGCCCTAGACCGGCCGCTTACGCGGCTCGGCTCGCCAAATGATTCACGAAACGGAGATTTTCGTGGACTCCGGCGCGGGCGCCGGTTTGCCTTTGAGTTTCTTGCGCAGCCACAGGTAGATGGCGGGCGAAAGTGATAAGAGCACGACGATGATGACCACTTTCTCGATGTGATCCTTGACGTCGAAAGCTGGATTGCCGAGCAACTCTTGGAAGAACGGATTGATCATTCCCGTGAGATGAAAGCCGATGAGCACCATGCTGAGCACCCAGCCGACGCCGCCGAAGATGTTGAAGAAGAGGAAGCGCGGATAGCGCATTCTGCCGACGCCGGCGATCACCGGCGCGAACGTGCGGATAATCGGCATGAAGCGCGCCAGAATGATCGTCTTGCCGCCGTGCTTTTCGTAAAACGCTTGGGCTTTTAAGAGATGATCTTTGTTGAAGAACCACGATTTTTCGCGGTTGAAGATCTTGGGACCGGACTTGTAGCCGATGGAATAACCTACGCTGTCGCCGATGATCGCGGATAAGCACAGCGAAGTGAGCAAGAGCGGCATGTTCCATTCCGCGAAGTACGCGGCAACGCCGGCGGTTACTAGAAGTGAATCCCCCGGCAAGAAGAATCCGATCAAGAGACCGGTCTCCACGAACACAATCAAGTTGAGCATGACGAAGGCGGTGACGGCGAATTCCTTCTTCTCAAGCGTTTCCAACAGCTTGCGGCTATTGAAAAGATTGCGCAGGACCTCGACGAAGAAGTTGCCTTCCCCGTCGGCAGCCACTTCGACGTGCTCCCCTCTCCCTTGGCCGGGAGAGGGGCCGGGGGTGAGGGGGTTGCCTGCAGGAGGGTCCGCCAGCGCCCAGCTTGCCGCACATGCCCAGAGCAGCCAGAAGAGCAGCGTCCACAAACACGCGCGAAACAGCTTGGATTGCCGCAGGGAATTCATTTCCAGGATCCGAAGTCCAAACGAGCTTGTCCAGGTTAATCAAGTTGCAGGGCGTAGAGCAATCCCGTTTACGTTTCGCGCTCGCCGCGTGCTGCCATAGCAAGCGCTAAGGAACGCGAAACGTAAACCGGTTCTTCAACTGTAGCTCAGGGATACAACGAATGCCCAGGCACGTTCACGGGTAACTGATACAGCGTCTTGCCCGCGGTCACGTACAGCGTCTTCTTGTCGGGCCCGCCGAACGCCAGGTTCGTCACCAGGTCTTCGCCGATGGGAATGCGACCGAGCAGTTTCCCGGATGGCGTGACGACGTACACGCCGGGCGGCACGGAAGTGTCTTCGCCGTCGGAACGGCGGTACGAGATGCCGCCCGCGATCCACAGGTTGCCCTTGGCGTCGAGGCGCAAGCCGTCGCCGCCGCGGCCCGTGCCGAAGTCGAATACGAGTTGCTGCTTCGACAGCGCACCGTCCGCGGCAATGTCGAACGACCAGATTTTGCGATTGCCGCCTGGCTTGGGATGGCTGTCCACCACATATAACGTCTTCGCGTCGGGCGTGACGGCGATGCCGTTGGGCCGGTGAATCTCCTTTTGCGACAGTGCCCTGGTCACTTTGCCGTCGGAGTCGATCCGATACACGCCTTCCACATCCATTTCCATGCTCGAGCGATCCTGTGAGTAATAGGGATCGGTGAACCAAATGCGTCCAAGCTTATCGGCGACCACATCGTTGGGGCTGTTGTAGCGCTTGCCTTCGAACTTGTCGGTCAGGACTTCGACTTGCCCGGTGGCAAGATCGGTGCGGACGACACGGCGTCGTCCGGGGCCTTGCTCGTTGCCCTCGCAACTGAGGAGGCGGCCCTGTGCGTCGAAGGTGTTGCCGTTGGTGCGGCCGCTGTCGGCGCGAAAGACGCTGATGGCTCCTTTGGAATCGCGTTTGAGGATGCGATTGCCGGCGATGTCGCTGAAAAAAACGCTGCCGTCTTTGTCGACGGCGGGCCCTTCCAAAAAACAGACAATGGAGGCGGGCGTCAGCTGGGCGTCGCCGGGCACGAGGTCCGCGGCGGGCCGGCCCGCTTTGTTCGCGGGTGGATTCTCGCCCCCCAGCGCCAAGAATGCCGACAAGAGTACACACGCCACGATGCTGAGTCGACGATTCATCGTTGCACCATTTGTCCAAGTTCAAAGCAGAACGGTGAAAATTGCAACCGACCAATGGAGAACCGAGAATTGGGAATGCTAAGCGTCGCCGGCTTGCCGTTCCCAATTCTCAATTCTCCGATCTCGGTTGCCCTGTTGGTTGAATGCAGAGCCGCGCCCGTTAGGAAGCGGATAGCGCCTCCGACTGCTCCCCGCTTCCTCACGGGCGCGGCTCTGAACTCAAATCATTCTCTGCAATCCCCCTTGACAGGGTGATATATACTTTTGTACACTAATAGTAGGTTGAGCAAGAGTGAGGAATGCAACGAGGAGGAGCATCATGGAACTTTGGAAAAAGGCATGGCGGCACGGGTTGTCGCCGCGGTTGTCCGCGTCCGGATTGGCGGCGCTGCGGCAAGCACTGTTGCACAACGACCGCCGGCTGATTCAGAAGGCGACGACGTGTCCCAGTCCGTGGGCGCTTTATTACCAGGAGGAAATCGAAGCGGCCTGTGCGCTTGGATTCTGCGCCTGGCAAGGGGACGGCCTCAAGACCGTTGGCGAAGTGTCGGACTTTTTTGAAAGAGTTTGTCTGGCAGCGGATCAAGCGCTGGGCGAGCCGGCCGCCTGCCGTTTCTTCTTGAACTGGTTCGACGATACGCCGCGGCCCCTCATGCGCCGGCTATTGCTCGCGGAAGTCAACCGCGCGCTGCGCCGCCGGCAAACCGTCGCCGCCTGAGCAATGTCCACAACCGAAACCTAAATCCGAAATCCGAAACACGAAATCCGAAACAAATGCCAAATCCAATGCAGAAATCTCCAAACAGACTTGGAGTTTTCTTCTTTCCATTTCGAATTTGTTTCGGATTTCGAAATTCGAATTTCGGATTTGATTCTGAGGTATCGCCCATGCTCTGTCGAAACTGCCGGCGGCGGCGCAGCAACCGCCCGCGCCGATTGTGTTGGCGTTGTTATTACAAAAGCGGAGTCCGCGAAAAACACGGTCCCATGCTGACCAGCTTTTCGCGGCGCGGCCCAGGTCAAGGGCATCTTCCACGCAGACTTCCGCCGTTTCCCACTACTGCCCTGCCCGGGTCAGCCGAGAAGATCGCCGTCCTCACGCAGCGCGCCGAGATGGGACTGGAACTGTTTCACCCAGACGACGCCACCGAATTCTCGCCCGGATGGTTTGATCTCGCCGGCTAAGGACGCGGAAATAATCAACCGCTGAGGCGCAGAGGCACGCAGAGAGCACACACAAGCTTTTCGCTCAGGCGGCTTCCCCAAATCGCACGGAGCATTCCCCTTCTCGGACGGCAACAATTTGAGGTGAATGATTACTGCCCGACAAACAACAAATCGCCACGTTTTCCAAGGCAGTCTTCGAAGAGAGGACGAAGTGCGCGCCGTCGCGGCGCAACGTCAGATTTTGCCAGGCTTCGTGCCAGCGCAAGTAGCTTTCCACACCCTGAGCCAACCAGCCCGGCCGCCGCCCCAGGCTCATGATGGCTTTGTGAATCTTGCGCGTCAGTCCAATGTTCTCCGGGTGCATGTTGAACACCAGTACGCCCGGATCGGTCGTCTCTACCTGTTTGGCTACTGCTTCGATCCGCCGGCACGCCTGCTCCTGCGTCCATTTCTTGATGAACAACATGCCGTCGCCGAATGCACTCAAAAGAGAAAGATGGCTCGACCACGACCCGTCGCTTAAGCGCACTCGAAACGGCAAAAACGATCCGCACAATGCCGTGCCGTCCAAGCCCGAGTAATTGACGTCCAACGCTAAGCCATTGTCCTGCCAGGCGCGCACATGGCCGAGATAGCCTCGGTTGAGGAAGCCGTGATTGCGAACGGTGCGCACTTCTTTGCCTGTGAGGTCGCGCACGGCGTCGGCTTGCCGGGCGCAGATTTCCTCATAACGGTCCGGATGGTCCAGGGCATCCACATGCAGTCCGAATTCCACTGTGGAGGGCAGGGCGGCCAGCGATTGGGGCGTGTGTTTGGTGAAGGGCAGCAAGAAATAGGTGATCGGAAAATCGCCGACCAGCTCCAGTTGCTCGCGATAACACGCCAGCGCCGCTTGATCGTCATCGCCGCTCAAGAGCACCAGACCCCGCGCTCCGCCTGGCAACGGCTCCACCAATGGCCAACCCGTCGCGCGGGCCAAAGCGCGGACAATCGCGAAGCCCAACCGGTCCGCCCAAGGCGTGCTTCGGAATTCGGGCAAGAGTTGCGGCTCAAACAGGTATTCGGCGCGTTCATGCGCATAGCCATGACAGGCCGCGCCTTGCCCTTTGCGCGCTTGCTTCGGGTCGCCCTGCGTATGGCGCAGGATTTCCTCCACAAGGTTCAGTCCCACGAGCAAGATCCGCCGCCCGTCGTGATGCCACAATGCCAGCACGGCCCTGCCCTCGGCGTTGTGCCAGATTGGCTCCAGGTTAGGTCCATGAAAGCTGCAGTGCTGCAAAAGCGCGTGAAAAACCGGTGTCTTTTTCTTCCACCAGGAGCGCTTGGCAAACTCGTACAAATGAGCACGGCCCGATTCCAGTCTGCAATGGATGCCGAGCTTCGCTAAGTCAGCGTGGGAAGGCTCCCCACGCGGAGCGTGGGGACTACACTCCGCCAACACCAGCGCACAGCTCGGCAGTGCTTCCGCCAACGGCGTCGCACAGCCCGGCCACCAACAGCCGTGGCCTTCCACGAGATCTTTTTCTTTGGCGCGCGGATCGAAGCCCAGGAAGCCATAGCGGCGTAAGAGTACAACCAAGTCGCGGGCCGGGTCGGCGTGGCGCTGACTTTCGGCCTTTCGCCGGGCGGTTTCCTGCTCGATGCGGAGGTCGCAGACGCGCGCCGCCTCACGGACCGCGTCGTCGCGATAGCGCTCGGGATTGCGGAAATAGTTGCCTTGGATGACCGGGATGGATTGGCCGCCGAACTTGCCTTTGAAGCGCGACACACGGCTCACGGGCCAATCGTCGGGCAATTGCGGAAAAATCGGGCCCAAGCGGTAATAGCGCACCCCCTGGTTTTTAAGCCAAAGCATCACCTGCCAGTGTACGTAATCGTTGACACGTAGCGCCAGGAATTCGTGGTGCGAGACGCCGGCGAGATAACTGGCGGCTTGTTTGTCCACGACCAGCAAAAGCGCTGCCGCCGTCTGTCCGTCCTTGCGGGCAAAGAGCACGTGCGCGCGCGACGGGCCGAGGTTATCCCCAATGGCCTGGTAGTAATCGATGGGAGGCAACGGCTCGCCTGTGCGCTCGGCGGAAACGCGAGCCAGCTCGTAATACTCCGCGATGCGATCGAGCCGGCGCCCCTCACCGGGGGTGAGGAGTCCCAAAGTCTCCCCTCTCCCCAGGGGAGGGTTGGGGGTGAGGGCCAAAGTCTCCCCTCGCCCTTGGGGAGAGGGGTTGGGGGTGAGGGGATCGAACGACAGACCGCTCTTTTGAGCCTTGCGAATGGCGCGCTGACACGCTGAATCCAGCCCGCGAAACAACTCGTCTTCGTCCTTATCGAGAAAAACCACCTGATCTGCGAATACCGTGGACATGCCGGGCACAGCCAGATCGCCGACGGGCGTCACATGCATGCCGAGCTCAAAGCCGTAATCCTGCACCCAAAACGGCATCGTAGGACAGGATTTCGATCCTGTCCTACGATCGATCAACGCGGGCGCCAGGTCTTGTTCGTTGAGAAGCACCCGCTCGGCCAGATAAAGTTCCGCTTCCTCGAGAACTTGCCGCATGGCGATCTTGCGGGCTGCCTGCAGCGTTTCGGGCGACACGTCGTCGCGCACCGCCAAGCCGGTGTGCCGGTGCACGCCGCAATCGATCACCCGCTCGCGCCATCCGCGGTCCACCGAGCGCCGATACAGCGGCTGAATGCCCACCAGCCGGCCCGCGTCATCCGCAACGGCGAAAGACCTATTGGCATTGGCGAAAAAGCGGCTTTCGATGTCGATCCAAGCCGCGCGATGAAACAGCCAGGCCGTGCCGGAGCGGTCGGCGACTTCGTCCCAAGCGGCGCTTGTGACAGCGGCATACGGAACGACCTTCATGCACGCTCCGGCTTCGTGTACACGACGTTAAAGCGATAACCGAAATACGGATTGGCCCGATGGATGTCGTGGAACTGCGTTTCGAGCCCGTGGTCCCGGCCAAATTGAAGGAAATCCTCGCGGCGGAAGTAGTAGCAGACGATATTGGGCTGGACGTGGACCACCTTGCGCGTGAACCAGCGCCGCAATCTTTGAAAGAAAGTAATCGAAGGCGCGGGGGTTTCGACCGGACCATGCTTGTTTTCGAGTTCTTGAGTGACTTCCAACACGCGCTTCTGATATTCCGACGCATGCGCGTCGTCCGGAATCGACCCCGCCATGATTTTTCCGCCCGGCCGGCAGACGCGCGCCATATCCTGGAGAACTTTGGCGACCGACTCAAACTGCGGGAAATTGGTAAAGACGTCATAGCAGACGACGCGGTCGAACTGCCCGTCGCCATAAGGTAAGCGCGTGCCGTCCCCCACGTCAAACGTGGCATTGGCGATGCGGAGCGTCCGCGCCACCGCGAGCGCCTTGGCCGCCACGTCCACGCCGGTGTAGTTGGCCACCATGGCCGCTAGGCCCGAGGCGAGAAAGCCGGCGGCGCAGCCTACTTCGAGCAAACTGTGCGACTTCGCCAGTTTGAGCTGTTCCCGTATGCTCTCCATCATGTCCCGATACAGCGCCGGATTCGTCCACAGCCGTTGCTCGCGGCCGCTGACGTAACAGAGCGTGGCGACATTGACTTGCGCTGGCAGTTCCTCGGCGCGTTCGTTGAAGAATTGTTTGGACGCTTTGCGCCAGGCGGTTTGCGCGGCCGGCATAGGAGATCCTTCCTTGGTAATCGATATGGATCGGATCCATTGATAGTCTGTTGGCCCAGAATTTTCAATTCAAAACAGATTGTCCGGCTTCCGGCGAGTTTACCGCTTACTGCGTGCGCGGCTCTGAAATGGAATCAATCCTTGATCGGCGAAGCGCATCAAATACTCCATATTGACCCCTTTTTACGGCAGGGATACCATCCGGTCATAGTTACACTAGCCCGACGCGCGAGCGAGGGAATTGACAATAGATGTTG
This sequence comes from Gemmataceae bacterium, assembly GCA_022614915.1. Taxonomy (GTDB): domain Bacteria; phylum Planctomycetota; class Planctomycetia; order Gemmatales; family Gemmataceae; genus JAKEFD01. The sequence goes on from JAKEHV010000505.1 coordinate 10,292, forward strand.
TCCCTCGTCTGCCCGCTGAACGCAAAGGAGTGCATGCATGCGGCTTAAAGTCGTGGGCTTGTCGGCAAGTTTGCGCAATGCCCGGCGCGGGGGCGGCAACCATCAACTCGTCGCGGAATTACTGGCTCAACCGAGCAAAGACGACCTTGTCAACTATCTCAAGCAGCAAGCGTCCATTCACCTGTCGCAGTTCGTCGAAGCCGGCCGAAGCCAAATGCTCCCGTTTGATGAACTCTACAAGAATCTCAAGAAACTCAAGGGCGACCGCGGCCTGAGCAATTCGGAAATCGTGCTGGCCGCGGCGCTTTGGTCCGCCGCTCAACTGGGCGCCGACATCGAACACCATTCACTGAGCGAGTTTTTTCCTGAGAACGGCAAGGCCAAAGACCTCGATAAGCTCAAGGAAGCACTGCTGTCAGCGGACGGTTTGCTCCTTTCCAGTCCGGTTTACTTCGGCGACCGAGGCTCGCTGTCGCAATCCTTCACGGACTGGCTCCGGCAAGACATCGATGTGTTGCGCGCCGTGCGCGGCAAGGTGTACGGCGGCCTCGCGGTCGGCGCCAAACGCAACGGCGGCCAAGAAACCACGCTCATCTACCAGCTGCTCGACATGGTCCAGTGCGGCTATCTCGGAGTCGGCAACGATTCCGAAACAACTTCGCAATACGGCGGCACGGGCTGGGCCGGCGACATCGGCTCCATGCCCAAGGACGATTACGGTTTGGACACGTCGATGGGCACGGGCCGCCGGGTTACCCGCGTGGCGGCGATCCTGCAAATGGCGCAGGGCCAAACCCTCGCCGATCGCCCCAAAATCGCGTTCTGGATTCTCCAGGACAAGGACAATCGCGCGCGCCGCTACGTGGAGAAGCTCGTGGAATCAGGCCGGTTCGCCATCGAACCGCACATTCACTTCCTCGCAGACAAGAAAATCGTCCGCTGTTTGGCTTGCGACGTCTGCCCGACGAATGTCGATTTGGACAATGTCTATCGCTGCATCATCAAGTCGAAGAGCGACGCCTTCCCCGGCATGCACGAGCAATTAATCGATGTCGATGCGATTGTGCCTGTCACGTATTGCTCCACACAGCGCGACGGCATGATAAGCCAGTACCAAGAGTTTATCGAACGCACCCGCTACCTGCGCCGGGGCGATTATATCTTCAGCGACATCTTGTGTGCCCCACTTGTTTTGGAGGAACTGGGCACGTTCGAGAACATGCAAATCCGCATGCTCACCTCGATGATCCGCCATCATACGATCATTCTGAAACCGATCACCGGCTATCTGCGTCACGGCGCGCTCTTGAACGAAGACCAAGTGCTTGCGGAACTCGACGAAGTCGTCGCCCAAGCGCGGCGCACCACGGCCGGCAGGCTTGTGACTTATGCCTCCAAGGTCGAACATCTGAAATACAATCCGGTCGGCTACGTCTTAAGCGCTTTGAAGGACGCGGAAGACCAGAAGATGCAGCGCCGCCGCGACATGATCGAAAGCCGCATGGAGCACGCCCGGAAGCTGGTCGCGCTGCGCTTGCTGCCGGACGCAGCTCAGCCGCCTCATCGCGCCAGCGCCTGACATCAGCGCCTGGAAAGGGGCCCTCCCTATGAAGCAGCCCGTCATTGGCCTGTTGGGGGCGGAAAAGCAATCGGCTGTCTCCGCCGCGTTGGCCTGGCCCGAACGGCGTTTCTTGCTGGTTTCCGACCAGCCGGTTCTCGATGGCTGGGACTTGTCGAATGTGGAGTTTCGCTGGGCCGCGCCGACAAAGACCGACGAGCTTGTCGCCCAGAATTCCGCTTATTGGATACCGCTCTGTCCACGCTGGTTGTCGCCCGCGCTCGGCGAGCCGCATAATCGTCTTGCGGATTGCTCACTTCACGCCGTGCTGAACTACTTGGCGGAAAGCTTCCCGGAGGCAGTGCTGCCGGTGCAGTTGCGCCGCCCGGAAAGGGGCGAGTGCTTCGTCAAAGGCAACCATTGGCGCCGGCCCGATGCTCCCTTGTTCGGCCCCGTTAAATCCTTGGCCGAAATCCACGACCCGTATGGCTGCGGCATTGTCTATCAAGAGGCCTGGCCCAAGTCGCAGCACGTACTGGCTATCGGCCGGCGCTGGCAGAATGGCGCGATCACACTGGCCCTTGTTCTGGTCCATTCTGAAGCCTGTGCCCGCGACGATGTGCTCGCCGCCGGGGAGACCTTCGCGCACGCCGCCTTAACCCAGCTCACTCTCGCCATGTTGGAGACACTTCAGCATTGCGGCTTCTTCACGTTGAACTGGCTGGTGCGCGAGGAAGCGTTTCGGCTGTCTTCGATTCGACCTGCGCCGCGCGCCGTGTTTCGCACGCTGCGCCGTGCCGGACTCGAAGTCTTGGAACCCGAAAGCGCGGGCGTGCAACTGGCCCGCCCCGGATTGAAGTTTGCAGTGGACATTCACTATTCCTCATACCATCCCTTGGACGCGGCGGAAAAGCGCCGCACTCCAAACAAAACAAAGCGGCGTTAAAGCGCCGCACTCCAAATAAACATGAACGTCTTGATCCTGTCCGCGACGGCGTCGGCGATTAATTATCAGAAGGCCCTGGCCGGCCGCCGCGATTTGCGCTTGTTCTTCGCGGATGCCAGCCGCTATGCCGGCGGCTTGTACGGCGCCGGCGTCACGCCGCTGCTTTTGCCGCGGGCGCGCAGCCTCGACCGTTATCAAGAAGCGCTGGATGCCGCGATCAAGCGCCATGGCATCGACCTTTTGATCTCCACGTCCGATCACGATATGGAAGGAGTCATGGAACTAGAGCGGCGCGGCTGGACGCCGCCCGTGTCCATGTTTCGCCCAGACTACGACGTCTACCGCACGCTGACGCACAAGGCACTCTTGATGCAAGCGCTTGGTGAAAAAGGTTTCGAAACGCCGCGCGTGTATTCCAGTCCGGACGAGGTCGAGTTCCCCGCCATCGTGAAGCCGTGCCGCGAGGGTGGTTCCAAGGGGGTCTGGATCGTTCACGACCGCGCAGAATTACACGATCGACTCAACCAAGTGCACCATAGTTTTCAGGGCGATGTCGTCCTGCAGCAGTACATTCCTGGCGACACCGGCAGTATTTACGTCGTTCTGTTGCTTTTTGGCCAAGACGGCGAACTCTACGGCGAGGCGGCGTCGCACTCGCACCTGACGTTCATGACTTGGGGCGGCGGCGGCAACGCGGGCGCCGTTGTCGAGGAGCCCGAGCTGCTGGATCAAGCCAAACGCATTATTGCCGCTCTGGGAGGATGGCGCGGACCGGTCAATCTTGAATTCAAGCGCCACCAACAAAACCGCCGATTCTATCTACTGGAAGTCAACTGCCGGCTAAACGGCTACAGCTACGTCTACACGATGAACGGACTGAATTTTCCGGCGGCAGTCGTGGATCTGCTTCAAAAGCAGCGCACCGAGTTTTTGCGTCTACGGCCGGAAGCGCCGCGGCGCAACTTTGTCGTGGGCTTCCGTGAATGTCCTGTGGAAGACTGGTGCGACGATGCGGCTTGAACGCTTGACGCTGTATTACCTGGTGACTCCGCTAACCAGACCTTATGTTCTGTCGTTCGGCTCAGTTCGCGAATTCCATTCGTTCGTCGCCTTGGCGGAGTGGGAGGACGGCGTCTGCCGCGTCGGAGAAAGCACGCCGTTGCCCGGATACAGCCACGAGACAGCGGAACTCCTCTGTCGCGAGTACCAGGGCTTGCAGCATCAGCGCGACTTCGGAGCCTTCCTCGAGCGAAACAAAAGCAATCCGTTTGTGTTGGCGCCGCTTTGGACCAGTTTGGATTTCTCACTGCGACTAGATCATGCGGGTGAAGTCCCCTTGTGTCCGATTCTGCAAGGGCGCGCTCTGGAGGACTTTACCCCAACCATCGCGAAGCTGGCGCGGCAAGGCAATCGAGTGATTAAGGTCAAACTGGACGGTGATCTGACATCCAATCAATGGATCATCGCTCGGACTATTGCGGCGGGCGAGCGGTACGGCGTGAGGTTTCGCTATGACGCCAACCAGGCCCTCGACTTGCCGACGGCGCGGAAACTGGCTCGGTCGCTGCATCATCCTTCGACCGAACTCTTGGAGCAGCCATTTGCAGTCTCGGCCTGGGAGGACATGAAGGAATTGCATGCCGAATGTCCCGTTCCGCTCATGCTGGACGAATCGATTGTGGACGCGAACAGCGTCGAACGGGCTGCGAGCTGTGCGAATTATGTGAAACTCAAGCTCGCAAAGAACGTATGTCCCGCCCAGGTGATGGACCTGATCCGGCGCGCTCACACTCTTGGACTGCAAGTGATTCTCGGCAACGGCGTGCAGGGACCAATCGGCTGCTGGCTCGAAGGGCTGCTCTTTCTAGAGGCCGGTCTTTCGCACGCCGGCGAGATGAACGGTTATCGCAAACTGCGCGACCGTTCGCTGCCGGGGCTCTTCCAGGACACGGCGACAGGCTTCAGCACGCTGCAGCCGGTTCCTTGGCGGCAACTACGCGACTACCTGAGAAGCCACAGCAACATCGTGTGGCAATATGACGGACTTGACCTGGATGGCGTCGAGTTTTCCGAATTCACGTGGGGCAAACATTCTTGTTTGCCCAGCTGCGCGCCGTCCGGGCAAACAGGAATGTTTGCCCCACGTTGTTGAATTCGGGCCCGAAACCATTCGTGTTTCCTAAAGGTGTGTTATGCCAGTTCTTGTTCCCGCGCCCTTGAGCGAAGTCAGACGGCTGCCCGCTCTACTGCAAGCGCTCGTGGACGAATTGAACCAGTTCCGCGGACCGCTGGAAGAACAGCAGCTCGCGCAGCTCTTGCTGCGGCATGAAATTGCCGCCGCCGATGTCGAGCCGTTTGTATTCTTCAACGAGCGCACCTATGCCCGCAATCTGATTTGTCGCGACGCGCGCTTGGAGATGCTGTGTCTGTGCTGGAAAAGCGGCCAGCGCAGCCCGATTCACGATCATTTCCAAAGCCATTGCGCGGTGCGCGTGCTCCACGGCACCATGACGAACATCGATTACGCGGTGAAATCTTCCGGCTACGTCTGTCCCGTGGGATCCTACGAGGCGGGACCCGGCGCAGTCGATTCTCGCAACGAACAGGGCATTCATCAGATCCTGAATCTGCAACCCAAAGACACGGACCTCATCACGCTGCACATTTATGCGCCGCCGTTGACCAAAATGCATGTCTACGCGATGACGGACCCATTTGGGCCGCGGCCGTACTTTCCGGAGACCTTTGGAATGGACGGCGAAGGAATCTAGCGAGTCGAGAATTCGTTAGAGATAACCGCTGAATCGGTCCGAAATCTCGGATAAAGCCCTATTTCCACAAGATCCTGTTCCATTGGGATTCGCTCCATGAAACGAGTCTGCCTTCGTATATTCTGCAAATAACCAGTTCCCGACGCTTCGTCCTTCCGATTCAAGATAACCCAGACTGGCGTTCGATACTTCCCTTACGTCCACGCCGGCCAGGCATCGGCGACGACAAAGTCTGGTCGATTCTGCACTTCAAACGCAATTGCGAGGCAGTCATGACAACGGGCTTACTTAGACTTGCCAAGACAGTCGTGAACAAACTGACAAGGCCGCTCTTTGCCCGAACGCCGCATGCAGTCGACGATTGCCCATTGACGCATGGCACGACTCAGCAGCTGTGGCAAGACCTGATTGCCCGAGGCGAATCCCCGGCAACGATCACCCCGCATCTTTTGCAGCTAGAGCGCGAAAGTCCGGACTTTGGCCGCTACCAAGCGCTTCGAACGCTCCATGCACGAGTCGCCCAGCCACATCAAGTGAACTATCTCCTTGCCCAGGAGGAGTTTCAGCGCGGCGCAGCGGAAATGACCGCCTATCCCACGTACGTGCTCATGGACATCAGCAACATTTGCACGGTCGAGTGCAAGTTCTGCAAATACACGCACGACTTTCAAGACAAGCGCTGGCTGTCGCTCGAAGAAATGCAGCGCTTTGAATGGCTGCAATACGCGCTCTATCTGAACTTCACTGCCGGCACTGCCGAGGCGCTCTCCAACCCGCAGTTCATTCCCATCTTCGATTACATCTACAAGAAGTATCCGCATCTCATCTTCGGATTGCTGACCAACGGGCGCACGCTGAGCGAGAAAATCTTAAACGCGCTCGAAGGCCGCTTGCATGAATTGCATGTTTCCATGAACGCCAGCAACGAGCAGGATTACAACGAGATCATCGCCAACGGAAGTTGGAGCTTATTTGCGCGCAACATGAAACACGTGCAAGCGCTGGCGCGGCGGACCAAAAAGCCGTGGGTGCAGGCCAGCTTCGTGAAGATGCGCTGGAATCTCGATCGCGCCGTGGCCGATCTGGAATTCGCGTTCGAACATGGGGCAACCAAAGTCTTGTTCCATCATTTTTATCCGCATTACATCCAAGACTTGCACAGCGGCGACAGCCGGGTGTTGGCAGAGAAGTTTGGCCCGCAGCAGTCGCTGTACTTCGACAAGGAAAAAGCGGACGACGTGTTTGCGAGGGTGCGCGAGCGCGGCAAGGAGTTGGGCGTGGACGTGGAAACGCCGCCGCCTTTTGCCGGCGCGGACACGCACATCACGTGGGGAGCGCGGACATCGACGCCGCCGCCCAGCGCGTGCGCTTATCCGTGGACGCACATGTTTATGCTCTGGGGGTGGAAGAGCCGCCGCGAGGAAATCACCATGTGCTGCGGCCTGGCCTCTGACACCGGCATTTACTTCGACTGGCACGAGATCATGACCAAAGACGGCTTGTTCAAGACGTGGAATTCGCCGACTATGCAGGCCTATCGCCGCACCGCCAACGGCCGGCGCGTCAATCCAGTCTGTGCCTTGTGCCGCACAATCGATCGCTTTGATCCGCATTCGATCTATCCGGACCAGCGCAAATTCTTCGAATTCAACGATCTGCCCGTGCCGCCGCACTTCAAGGAAGGCAAATGGCCGTCGCTGACGGTGATTGCGGTGGACGGCAAAGAAGCGGCTTGATCAGGCGGCCCGATGCTCGCTTCGGCAGGACAAGTCCCGGAAAATAACCGGCGGTTCATACGGCATGGAAAAATCGCCAAGGCCGCGGCGGCGCACGGAGAAGCGCACCATCTTCTCGACATAATGCAAAATCGTTTCCTTGTGCCCGATAGGCGCGAAGTAGCGCAGCGAAACACTTACCAGATAGTCGCCTTTTCCCATTTGCAAATCGGCAATCTCGAATTCGCAACAACCTGCGCCCGACAAAGGTCTCCCGTCACTCAAATAGCAACTGCTTTCCCAACCCTCGTGGGCGTGTACGACCATTCCCAGGTGATTGTCAATGCGGTAATTGGGAAACACCTTCGCTTCCTTGGTCTCGCCTTCCCACCAAATGCGAATTCGTAACTTCTCGCCGTTGCGAAACACAGCCTTTTCTTGATCGTTGCTGTCAAAAAGGGCGACCCGAGCGATGCGCAGTGTATCGCCGCCGAGCGTATATTGTCTGGATTCCACGATGGTGTGAATGGAGTTCTGTTGTCGTTGCCGGTTTTCTTCGACGTTCTTTTCTTCGATGCGCTTCCACACATCATGCTCGTACGCCTTCACAACCCCCTGCGCGTCGCCGTCGGCCCGAATCGTGGCCTGGTCGATCCACAAGGCTCGGCTGCACAGTTGCGCAACAAGCGCCGGCGAATGCGACACGAACAGCACCGTCGCCCCCGAGGCGCAAATCTCCTGGATGCGCTGGATGCATTTGTTGACGAAATACGCGTCGCCGGCCGCCAACGCCTCGTCCACGATGAAGATGTCCGGCTCGACGCTGATCGCCGTCGAAAACGTCAGCCGCGCCTGCATGCCGCTCGAATACGTCTTAAAGGGCTGGTCGATGGCGTGGCCCAGCTCGCTGAAGGCAATGATCGAGTCGGTTTTGCGGTCGATCTCCTCGCGCGACATGCCCATGCACAAGCCGCCCATCATGATGTTGTCGCGGCCGGTATATTCGGGATGAAAGCCGGTGCCTAATTCCAGAATGGCGGAAATCTTGCCGTGGACCGCGAGGCGCCCGGCCGTGGCGTTCAGCGTGCCGGCGATGATTTTTAGGAGCGTGCTCTTGCCGGCGCCATTGCGGCCGATGATGCCGACTACCTCGCCTTTGTAGATGTCAAAAGATACGTCCCGAAGCGCCCAGACGGGCTGGTGATACGTCTTGCGTGTGATGAGTTCTTTCAAGAGGTCGATCGGCTTGCGATAGACCTTATACATCTTGCCTAGACCGCGAACTTCAACAGCGACCGGCTTGCTTGCTTCCATGCTCTGCGCTCGTGAAACCGTGGAGAATAAATCTTATACTTCACTTGCGCAAATGCGGTCAAGGCAACTCGCTCACAGGTAGTGGGTGGTGGGGCAGACATTCCTGTCTGCCGGCAGACAGGAATGTCTGCCCCACGGATTTGCCAAACTGATCCATTACCCGCTCGAAGCGGCACTTCAATTTGCAATTTGAAATTTGCAATTTTCAATTTGCAATTCACTTGGAGGCGTGAAGCCCCTCTCCAACGGCGTCGTTATCAGGGGGCTCATGCCCCCCGCTCACCGGGACATAAAAAACGCCGCAGGCCAGGTCGCCCTGGCCTGCGGCGTTTGAGTTTCCGGACCGGGGCGAGGCGAGCCCGTCCCCGATCCGGCGGGGCCATCAGTTCTTCGGCAACGTCACCGGCTCCGCGGCCGTCGGACGCGTCGAGGGCAGCGCGATCGGCTCTCCCGCTGACGAGCGCGGCGCGGCCTGCGAGGTGCTGCTGCCGTGCGAGGTGCTGCCATGCGAAGTGCAGCCGGAGTCGCACGGGTTGCAGCCGAGCCGACTGCCGCACAGCCGTTGCAACAGGCCTTCACGGCAGCCATGGCCGCAGCTCGTCTTGCAAGCAGGCTCGCAAGCCGGGGTGCACAGGTTGCGGCAGTCGTCGCGGAAGCGACTGAGCAAGCAGTGGTCGCGGCAACCGTTGTTGCAAGCCGGGGCGCATGCCGGTTGGCGCTGCGGCGGGCAAGCGACTTGCACCGTGCGGGCGACCTTCACGCACACGTCCACCGGAACGCGTTCGCATACCACTTTGCAGACGACCGTCGGCGCGTTTTCGGTCACCGTGTACGGAATACGGCAGCGGACCGTTTGGGTTTCCATTTGGGTCGTCGTATGGGCCACTTTCTTGCACACTTGTTGCTTCTGCATTTCGCAAACCATGTGCGGCACCATGCGCGTCACTTGCGTCGGCACCATCTTGCACACCTGGTGCGGGACGTTCTGGACAACCTTTTCCTGCACGGTATCGTACACCATGCACTTCACCTTCGTCGGCCGTTGTTCCTGCACCATGCGGCAGGTAGTGGTCGTGTGCGTGCCCTTGATCACGGCGCCTTCCTTAAAGGTGCGGCCGGGGGCTTCGGCGGCGTGGGCAGTGCCCTTCTCATCGACCCACGCGCCCTTTTGGCAACGTGAGACCGTGACGGTCTCCTTGACCGGTTCGCTGACCATGCGCGTGGTCGTGTACGGGCATTTCTTGCGGACCACGGCGCCTTCCTTGAACTCGCGGCCAGCGCCGGGCGTTTCGTGCGCTACGCCTTTCTCATCGACATAAGCGCCGCGCACCTGGCGATTCACCGTGTACGGGACCTTTTCGCACACGTTCTGGGTGACGCGCCGGCGAACCGTAACCGGCACTCTCTCGACCACGGTTTCACAGACGTTGGTCGTGCAGGTCACCGGTTCTTGGACGATCTTCTCTTTCCAAACCTTGCGGCAGCAAACTTTATCGGGCGTGCGGCAGGTGACGCGCACGCGCTTGCCGCAGCCGTGTCCGCAGCCGTCGTTGCACCCATTCGCACCGTGGCCGCCGTGGCCGCCGTCGTTTACCGTTTGCCACGTGGTGTAGCAGCGGCCCGGCTGGGTATATTGCTCGTTGACCCACTCGCCGCCGCAGCGCTTGCTCACCATCCGTGTCGTTGTCACGGGCTTGCAGACGCGCTTGCACACGTTCTGCATAACCGTTTCGCAAACGTCGCGCGTCACCGGACGGCAGCATTCGCGCACGTGCTGTTCCTGCACGCACTTGGACACCTGGGCGCAGATATCGCGATAGTGCGTTTCCGTCACCGGCTTGCACGCGGTCCGGCCGACCTCACGAACTTGCTGCTCGCACACTTGCCGTGTGACCTGGTGGGAAGTGACATGGGTCTGCTGTTCGTAGACCGGACGGCAGACAGTTTCCACGCCTTCCTTCTCGACCTGGCGCGGCACGCGCTTGCAGACCATGACTTCGGTTTGCTTGTACTGCGTCTCACACACGGGCTTTTGCACCGTGACGGTCTGTTGCTGCATGACGCACTTGTGCACCGGGCGGACCACTTCTTCCATGTGGCTGGTATAAGTCGTCCGGGTCACCGGCCGTTGCACCGTCTTGACTTCTTCCCGGAAGCAAGTCTTGGTGACCGGCCGCATGACGGTTTCGCGGACAGTCTTGTAGGTCGTGGTCCACCGCTTTTCGGTGACGGTGTCGTACACGACCTTGTGGCAAGCTTGGTTTTGTTGATGGCTGGACGAGAAACAGCACTGTGCGTCGACGCCGTTCGACCCGCCGAAAATCGAGAACCTGGCGGCGCCGCAGTGCGACGCGGACACCGGCTGGACGGCCCACAGGCCGGCCAGGGCGACCACCAGCAGCGCTACCTTGCGCATCCTCATGACAAAGCCTCCTGAATAGCTGCAGGGCCCGTTCCCGGTCGTTTGCCGAGATGGGTGCGGGCTTGACCCCGTTTGACTCCCTTGGTGAAACAGCGTTCCTTGACCCTCATCGCAGAACGCCCTCAACCCGTTCAACCTCCTTTATCGGATGGGTTTTCCCTCATCCAACACCCCCAACGCCTTTTGTGAAGATTACCGGGCCGCAGGCTTTGAGGGCGGCAAGCGATGTATGGGGACTGCGGTTTGGGAAAAGGGGAGAAGATGGGCCGCTTTATGGAGGAACAACCGCAAGGAGGCTTTCCGGAGCGTCACAGGTTTCCGGAGCGAAAAAAAAATCGACTCAGTCAGGCACGATTTGGCCAACTCGCAACGGGTCAGTTGGTCAAATCGTTCGCGCAGCACAAGTCATTATTCACAAGTAAGTTGCAATCAGTAATCGGCACGATTTGACCGACTCGACGGGGGAGGGGGGTCGTCGAATTCGGAGCCGCGCATGTGAATCAGCAATTGTTATCGCTCACTAATTGTTCAGCTGCCAAGGAGCATGGATTCTGGTGCTGCGCCTGTTCGGGCGAGGGCACTCTTCAAATCGCAAAAATGTGAAAAGTGGGTGGTGATCTCGTACCTTGTTGTTGTGAAAAGGCTTATGTCAATCCGTACCCCACCATTTTCAGATTGCGTGATAGGCCGCTAAGTGAAAAATGGACGGTATTCGGTGCCCTCCTTGGTCGTCGGTGTGGTCTATTTTTGTTTCGCCCATGCGTTCCAGGGGTCGATGATGGTTTCGAACTGTAGCCCAGCGTGGTGAACTGCGTGAACCCGATACAGGTCATGTTTGTCGGAGTGCCCTGCGAGCGCTTCCAGATGTCGAGCCGCGATCGTCTTGAGCGGTGGCTTTGCGCCGGCCCCGTGGTGAACGCCAGTTTCCATTCGTTGCAGCCAAGTTCGAACGCGACGTGCAAGACCTCGTGCGCTGTAGTAGGATTGCTGTTACGGGCCGCTGTCATGGTAAGCCTCCAAAAAAGGTTTGAATTGTCCTTTTGGAGCTTAGCTTGCAGCGCCCCTTACCTTATTTCATAGTTTCTGACACCTTATTCCCTGCTAAGTCCCGCTGCCTCATACGCAGCCTCTGCTGCCCATTCCGCCGCCGCCGAATCGGCGAACACGTGTAGTCAAAGGC
>JAKEHV010000506.1 GCA_022614915.1 Gemmataceae bacterium
GACATCGCCAAGCGCGGCGGCACGCCGCTGGTCGTCGCGGAAGGCGGTCGTGCTTTAGGCGTGATTCACCTCAAGGACATCGTCAAAGGCGGCATCAAAGAGCGCTTTGGCGAACTGCGGCAGATGGGCATCAAGACCGTCATGATCACCGGCGACAATCCCCTCACGGCTGCGGCGATTGCCGCCGAAGCGGGCGTCGATGACTTTCTCGCGCAGGCAACTCCGGAAGCGAAACTGCGCATGATCCGTGAGCACCAGGCGGGCGGCCGGCTGGTGGCCATGACCGGCGACGGTACCAACGATGCCCCCGCTCTCGCACAGGCGGACGTGGCTGTCGCCATGAACTCGGGCACCCAAGCCGCCAAGGAAGCCGGCAACATGGTCGATCTCGATTCCAACCCGACGAAGCTGATCGAAGTGGTCGAAATCGGCAAGCAACTACTCATCACCCGCGGCTCGTTGACGACTTTCGGCATTGCCAACGACGTCGCCAAGTACTTTGCGATCATCCCCGCCGCGTTCGCCAGCACGTACCCCGTGCTGAACGCATTGAACATCATGGGGCTCAGGACGCCGTCGAGCGCGATCCTGTCGGCGGTGATCTTCAACGCCTTGGTCATCATCGCCTTGATTCCACTGGCGCTGCGCGGCGTCAAGTACCGCGCCGCTGGCGCCGCGAAGCTGTTGCGCGACAACCTGCTTGTTTATGGCCTCGGCGGCTTGATTGTCCCGTTCCTTGGGATTTGGGGAATCGATTGGATGCTGGTCTGGCTGGGACTGGCATTGGAGAATTGAAAATGACATCTCAATTACGTGCATTGGCCTCGGTATTCGGCGTGCTCATGCTGGTCACGGGCTTGGTCTATCCGCTTTTGGTGACCGCCGTGGCGCAAGTGGTTTTCCCGCACCGCGCCAACGGCAGCCTCATTGAAAAAGACGGCAAGGTCGTCGGCTCGGAGCTTATTGGCCAATCTTTCGACGACGAGCGCTATTTCTGGAGCCGGCCATCCGCTACCAGTCCTGTTGGCTACAATGCAGCGTCGTCCACCGGCTCGAACTTTGGGCCGACAAATCCGTTCCAGCTCGACGCGGTCAAGCAACGCGTGGAATCCCTTCGCAAAGCCCATCCCGACCAATCCGGCCCGGTGCCCGCAGACCTGGTGACGGCGTCGGCAAGCGGCCTCGATCCGCACATCAGCCCGGCCGCGGCGGAGTATCAGGTCACGCGCGTCGCCAAGGCGCGCGGCCTGAGTGAAGAACGCGTTCGCCAACTGGTGGCGAAACACACGGACGGACGAACGCTTGGACTTCTGGGCGAACCCCGCGTCAACGTGCTGCGCTTGAACTTGGCGCTCGACGCCGAGAGCACCAATCCGCGTTAGAATAACCACGGTGAATGATCAACGGCCGAGCCCCGATCAGTTGTTGGCGCGCGTGCAGGCCGCCGAAAGCCAGGCCGCGCGCGGCAAGCTGAAAATCTTCTTCGGCTACGTCGCCGGCGTCGGCAAGACATACGCCATGCTCGAAGCCGCCCGCCGCGAAAAGGCTGACGGCGTGGAGGTCGTGGCCGGTTACGTCGAGCCGCATGGCCGCGCGGAAACGGAAGCCTTACTCGAAGGATTAGAGGTTCTTCCAGTTCGACGCATTCCCTACCGAGGCGTCACATTGCGTGAATTCGACTTGGATGGCGCCTTGGCGCGGCGGCCAAAGTTGATTCTGGTGGATGAATTGGCCCACACCAACGCGGAAGGCTCACGTCACGCCAAGCGCTGGCAAGACGTCGAAGAGCTGCTCGAAGCGGGCATCGACGTGTACAGCACGCTCAACGTGCAACACATCGAAAGCTTGAACGACGTGATCGCGCAAATCACCGGGGTCATTGTGCGCGAGACACTGCCCGATTCGGTATTGGAACGGGCGGACGAATTCGAATTGATCGACCTGACGCCCGAGGAACTGATGGAGCGGCTCAAAGAAGGCAAGGTCTACGTTCCGCAGCAAGCAGAGCGCGCCCTCCAGAGCTTCTTTCAAAAGTCCAACCTGGTGGCGTTGCGCGAATTGTCGCTGCGCCAGACCGCCCAACGTCTGCGCCGCGATGTGGATTCGGCCCGGCGGGAGAAAGCCGTCACCGCTCCTTGGGCTACCAACGAACGCCTGCTGGTTTGCGTCGGCCCCAGCCCGACATCCGCCAAGCTCCTGCGCACCGCCAAGCGCATGGCGGCTGCCTTCGGCGGCGACTGGATTGCCGTGGCCGTGGAAACCCAGGCACAAGGCGCGTCGGCAGCGCGCGAACAAATCGCCCGTCATCTACATTTGGCGGAGCAGCTCGGCGCGGAAACGCACATCCTGGTCGGCAACAGCGTTGCCGCCGCGGTGCTGGATTGCGCCCGTTCGCGCAACGTCACCAAGATCGTTGTCGGCAAAACAGCGCAGCCCTGGTGGAAACGGCTGCTCGGCGGCACAGTCGTCGATCAGCTTCTCGAACGCAGCGGCGAAATCGACGTCTACGTGATCCGCGGCGACTCGGAACCGCAGCCGCGCCTGCCGGCGCTGCCGCGGCGGCACGGCCTCGCGCCGTGGTCCAACTACGCGACCACCGCGGCCGTGGTCGGTCTGTGCGGGATCCTGAGCGGCCTGATGCACCGTTGGGGCCTGTCCGACGCCAACATCGTCATGGTCTTTTTGCTCGGTGTCGTTTTTAGCGCAAGCCGCTATGGGCGCGGCCCTTCCATTGCTGCCGCCGTCGCCAGCGTGCTGGTCTTCGACTTTTTCTTCGTGCCGCCCCATCTGGCGTTCACCGTACACGATTCGCAGTACGTGCTCACGTTCGGCGTCATGCTCGGACTTGGCCTGTTGATCAGTACGCTGACGGCGCGCGTCCGCGCGCAACTTCGTGCGTCCCAGGAGCAGGAGCGCCGGACCGCGGCGTTGTATCGCCTCACCAAACAATTGAGCGAGGTGGCCGGCCCGGAGTTTCTCGTCAACCACGCCGGCCAACAGTTGCGGGAGATCTTTGACGCCGAAGTGGTCATCTACTTGCGCGCTGCATCCGAACCCGCAGGCGCGTCTTCGAGCCTGCGCGATCATTCCGAAAAACTCGACCTGCGCTTTGGCGGCGCGACCAGCATCGCCCAGCAACCGATCAACGCCGTCGTCGCCCATTGGGTCGCCGATCACGATCAGATGGCGGGGCTGGGCACAGCGACGCTGCCCAACGCCACCGCCTTGTTCGTGCCGCTCACCGGTTCGCAGCGCACGATCGGCGCGCTGGGCGTGCGGCCCAAGGACCCACAGCAAATGCTCGACCCGGATCAGCGCCGTCTTTTGGAAACCTGCGCCAGCCTCATCGCCCTGTCTTTGGAGCGCGATCAGTCGGTGCTGGAATCACACCAGGCGCAGTTGCAGGTGCAAACCGAGCAACTGCGCAACTCCCTGTTAAGCTCCGTCTCGCACGACCTGCGCACGCCGCTGGCCGCCATCGCCGGCGCGGGGTCGAGCTTGCTGCAAAGCTCTCTTTCGGACGACTCGAAACGCGAGCTCGTGCATTCCATCGTGGACGAAACCCACCGCATGACGCGTCTCGTGGACAATCTTCTGGACATGACCCGGCTGCAATCCGGTAACATCGAGCTCAATAAGCAATGGCACGTGCTCGAAGAAATCGTCGGCTCGGCTCGCGCCCGCCTGCGCCGGGAACTGGCCGACCACGAGGTAGTCGTTTCTCTGCCGCACGATTTCCCCTTGGTGCTGGTGGACGGCTTGCTCTTGGAGCAGGCCTTCGTCAACCTGCTGGAGAACGCTGCCCGCTACACTCCCAAAGGAAGCGCGATCGAGATCACGGCGCAGACCCTGACCTCCGCTTCCCCCCAAGGGCGCGAGGAAGCACGCGGCATTTGCATTCGCGTTGCCGACAACGGACCTGGATTGCCGCCAGGGACGGAAAGCCGCGTCTTCGAGAAATTCTTTCGCGGCGCGAGCGACCGCACTCCCGATCAGCGCCGCGGCGTCGGCCTTGGACTGGCCATCTGCCGGAGCATCCTGGAAGCACATGGCGGCAAGATCGAAGCGCGAAACCGCACTCGCGGCGGCACCGAGTTCCTTTTGACTTTGCCCTGCAGCGAACCCGCACCGCAAGTCGCAATTGATGAAGCGGCGGCAACACGGATTTAAGCAGCCTCAAAAAGCGGTCCCTCGGACCGCTACGATTTGACCAACTCGATTAACCAGTTGGTCAAATCGTGCCCCGGCCACAACCTATTGCTATTAAGAGACTTGTAATGAGTCGGCGCCACGATTTGGCCAACTCGACGAGGGTGGGGGGGGCATGATCGAGAAATGCCTTGCAAGGCTTGGTTGCAGAGAATCAAGTGACGAACGGACAAGGAGTTGCGACCAAAACTGGCCAAAATGGTTTGCAGGGCTCCCAAGGGGGGTTGCAATGCAAACCATTTTACATTGCTGTCCATGGCGCGGGCTGCTTGGCGAAAAACGCTTTGAGTCCCTGCTGGCACTCGTCTGACAAGCGCGGCGCCGCGCTAGCCTGTGCGGCTTGCTCGATGGATAATGCTTGCGTCGAAAACTGCTTGAGAAAGTCTTTTGTTTTTGCCAGTGCGGCCGGGCCTCCCTCCGCGCAGCTCCGCGCAAGCGCCAGGGCCCTCTCCAGCAACAGTTCGGCGGAAACCACTTCGTTCAGAAGTCCGGCGCGCAGCGCAGCGACGGCGTCGAGGACTTCGCCGGTGAGCAGTAGATAGCGCGCGACCCTTTCGCCGACCTGACGCAGAAGATGGGGCATGACCATGGCCGCCACCAGCCCGCGCCGCACTTCGGGATAGCCGAATTTCGCGTCGGGCACGGCGACGGCGAGATCGCAGACAGTGACCAGGCCCGCGCCCCCCGCGACCGCGGAACCTTGCACCGCGGCAATGGTGGGCTTGGGCAGCGCGTAAATGAGATCGTAGAGCCTGGCCAGCCGCAGCGCGTCTTCCCAGACGGGCGTGCTCTCGGGCGGCACGTTCAGCGATTCCTGCAGCTCCGCCAAATCCATGCCCGCACAGAATACCGGTCCCGCGCCGGTGAGGATGACAGAGCGCGCTGCCGCGTCGGCGCGCGCCCGCGCGAATGCAGCGGCCAGGGCGTCGATCAATCCCCGGCTCAGAGCATTACGCTTGTCAGCACGGTTCAGCGTCAGGACCGCGGTCCCAGAGCGGACTTCGTAAAATACCAAGTTGCTCATGCCATTACCTTTCGAGTCATTTTCTCAAAGTTGGCCGGTCGTGCGATCGGCATTTGCAAGAGCGCCAACGCCAGCGTCTTGCCCTGCGTGTCGATGCGCAGCGACCGGCTCGCGCCGCCCGCCAGCACATCATAGAGCAAGAAGTTCAGGCCGAAAACGTTTGGCGCTTCAAAGCGCTCGACTTGGGATGCGCCGAGGGGCTCGAAGTATTTTCTGACAACATCGACCGTCAGATTCTCACGCAGCCACACATAGCCGGCGTCGGTGTAAGCCAGCACTGCAACGTTGGCGTGATTGCCCTTATCGCCGCTGCGGCCATGGGCGATGTCGCTCAGGAGAATTGGATGTCCTTGGTCCATCGGCTCATTGGTAGGACGGATTGACAATCCGTCCTAGTTATTGAGTAGTTGCACTTCGGGCGTTACCACGTTTTTGTCGATAAGCGCCGGCCAATACGCAATCACTTCACGAACCTGCGGCCGGCCGGTTGAGTAGCCGCTGACGCCGGGCGGTCCAGAGGTTACGAGCGGTGCGAACTCTTTCGAAAAGCGTTCGATGATGTCCTTCCGCTCGTCTTGCGCCGTGACGCGCAGCACAACTTCCTTAGGATCGTTCGCTGCGGTAATCACACCCGGCACGCACGCGCCGGCGCCGATCGTTTCGATAAGAAACCGCCCCGACAGCATGCCGGCGCGTTGCAAACGCGCGCCGATCATGTCGCCGCACAAACGGGCTTTGGCCGCGGCCTTGGCGCCGAAAACGACCAGGGTTCCGCTGGCTGCGTATCCCTGGCGAAAAGCAATGGACACTTTGTACGAATCCGTTGCAGGTTTGCCCCGCGTTGTCATCACACGTACCGCGTCCGGGCCGATTTGCGCCAATGCGACACTGGTGAAATCGGCGACGACGTCGGGCGTGAGATAAGCCGCCGGGTCGCCCACTTCGTACAGGAGTTGCTCGGACGCGGTTTCGATGTTGACCGCGCC
>JAKEHV010000507.1 GCA_022614915.1 Gemmataceae bacterium
CTGCGCGACGACTATGGCCTCACGCACGCGGCCTGGGTCTACGAGGTCGAGCAAGTCGAGTTCGAGCTCGTGGGGGGCGTCACGGTCGATCCCAAGGAAAAGCTGCCCACTCTGGTGCTGCAAGGCTCCACGAATCTAAGGCGCGGCGCCTTGGTCGCCAGCGGCTTCCAGTTTCTGCCCACCAATCCCGCGATGCAGGTGGGCGGGCCGTTCTATTGGCATTTCGTCAATCGCCTCATGCAGATCGACCTGGCGAAAAAGCGCTCTGAGGGCGAGGAGCAAACGGTGCTCGAAATGTTCCAGCGCAATCTCGAAGCGCGCTCGGTCGAGGAATTGACGCTGAACGCCTTGGAGCAAAAGCTGCACGCCAAGCCGCCCACGCGCGCGCTGCTGCGCGAGCATCAGCTAAAGGACCAAGACGAATTTGACCTGAAGAAGTATCTGCCCAAGCTCCGGGCCGCCGATCCGCAGAAAGAGGCGCAGCTCCACTATCTCGTCAAGCTGTCCGTCGTCGCCACGGACAACAACGTCGAGACCGGTCCCAACCAGGGCCGCAACAAAGCGCCGTTCGCTTTCCTGGTCGTGTCGGAGAACGAGCTCTTGACGCAAGTCGCCATCGAGGAAGAAGCGCTGCGCGAGCGTTTGGAGAAAGCATATAGCAAGATCAGCGCCGGCAAGACCAGCATCGACGAGCAAATCAGCAAACTGAATCTCGTGGGACCGGAGTATAGTCTGATCTCCATCCGGGTGGACGAAATCCGCAAGGCGCTTCTGGACGGCGGCACCGCGTCGCGCGAAGTTTTTAACGACTATCGCCGCATCCTGCGCGAATTGGAAGTGAACCGCGTCCGCCGCGACAAGCTGAAGGACGTGCGCGAAAAGATCGTATTTCCCTTGGGCGAGATCGTCGAACCCAGCGCCGGCAACTTCGCCGTCACCGAACAAGCCGTGGACAAGCTCTATTCCGGCTTGGAAGAAGATCTGGCCGCCAAGCGCGGCGACGAAAACCGGCTGTTGCACCTGGATAGCGCCAAGATCGCACGCGACCTTCTGGAGCGTCTCTTGGAGCAACTCAACGCGATTCTGATTGCCATGAGCGAGGGAATCGCGGATAGCAAGCTTTTAGAGTTGATCGTGAACATCGAGCGCGGCGTTCGCCAAGACGCGGAGCGCATTCGCTTCCTGCACGATGAACGAGTTCGTATGCTTCTTCAGGATCTGACACAACCCAAGAAGTAATAGCAAGTTGTGTCATTCGTTTAGTCGCGGCCGACTGAGGAGCGAGGACAGCGTCTCGCGCGGCGACATGATCCGCGTTTCCACGCCCGCGGAATTTGGGTAAATAACCTTTAATAACCGTGACAAACACCCCAGAAAAAGGTTTAATTCAGTTGAGGTTAGGCGATTTGTTCGTCCTATTGTCGCGTGCTTCGTTTAGCGTTCGCTTCAACCGAACTTGCATGAATCTGGTTTGGGAGTCTGAACAATGAAAGCCCGCCTGACATTGGCCGCCATGGTGGTTGGAGTGCTGGGGATGGCCCTGGCTCTTCGCGCCCAAGAGCAGCCGCCGCCGCGAAATCTCTTGCCGCAGTTAACCCCCGGCGCCAAATCGGCGGCCGACGAGATCGCCAAGATCAGGGACGACATTCGCCTGCGCGAGCAAATCCTGCGCAGCCAATACGCGGAGTTTGAATCTTCGCTTTTGAAGCTCAAACAGCGCCTCGAGCGCAGCTCCAAGCAGGAAGATCGCGACCGCGCCGCCGTCCTCGCCAAGGTGCTGGAATTCTCCAAGGACTCGGGCATCGGCGTGCAGTTCGAGCAGCTCGTGCAGTTCTTGAAAGACAATCAATTCAAAGCCGTCGGCGACATGAAGATCGCGCTCGACAAGAGCAATAAGCTGGCCGACGACCTGCGCGAGATTCTCAACCGCTTGCGCGAAGACACCAAACACGCCAAGCTGCGTGATGAAATCGATTTGTTGAAGGGACTCATCAAGAAAATCGAAGCCGCCATTCTGCAGCAGCAAATCGTGCAGGCCCAAACGGACCTCGGCAAGACCGATCCCAAAGAGCTGCGCGGCAACCAGGAACGCGTGACCAACGCCACCGCCCAAATCGCCAAAGCCATGAGCGGCCAGGGCGAGCAGGCCAAGGGCGACCCCAAAGGCGGCGGCAAGCCTGGCGACGACAAAGGCAAAACCAAAGACATCGGAGATGACGCCAACAAAGCCCAATCCAAGGAAGCCGGTGCTGACAAAAGCGGCAAGCCCGCCGACGCCAAGGGGGAAGCCGGCAAAGGTAAAGAGGGCGGCGGCGATCCCAAGTCCGGCGCCAAGGGAGGGGACAGCAAAGAGGGCGGCGCCAAGGGCAGCAAGGGCGACGGCCAGGGCGACTCCAAGGAGAACCCCGGCGACAAAAAGGATCCCGGCACAAAGAACGCCGGCGAGAAATCCAGCCTGAAGGAAGCGACCGCCAAAGGCGAGGATAAGCAGGGCGACCAGAAGCCGGGCGGCGAAAAGTCCGCCAGCAAGTCCGGCGGCGACAGCAAGGAAGCCGGCGCCAAGGGCAGCCCCAGCGCCCAAGGCGAAAAGAGCGATGCCAAATCGGGCGGCAAGGGCTCCGAAGGCCAGCAAGCCGAGGCCAAGCCCGGCAGCCAAAGCCAAGGCCAGAGCCAGGCGAAGTCCGGCAAACAGAGCGGCGATCAGCCGCCCGGCCAAAAGGGCGATCCCAAGCAGGGCAACCAGGACCCCAAGGACAACATCGCCAACAGCAAGAAGCAAGTGCAAGACGCGCAGGAAAAGATGCAACAGGCCGAAGATAAGATTGCCAAGAAAGACAACAAGCCCGCCAGCAACGATCAGGGCGACGCGATCAACAAGCTCGAGCAAGCGAAAAAGAAGCTCGAAGAGCTGCTGCGCCAGCTGCGCGAGGAAGAGCTGGAACGGCTGCTCGCCGCCCTGGAGAACCGCTGCCAAAAGATGCTGGCCATGCAGCTTCAAGTGCTGGCCGGCACCGAGCGCGTTTTCCGCGACGTCGAAAACAACGACGACAAGAAGCCGACCCGCCAGAACCAGCAAGATTCGATCAAGCTTTCCGACCAGGAGAAAGACATCGTCCTGGAGGCGACCAAAGCCATCGAAATGCTGGAAGCGGAGGGCTCGGCAGTCGCCTTCCCGGAGGTCTTCCAGCAAGTGCGCGAAGATATGATTCACGTGCAGAAACGGCTCGAAATCACCGATGTGGGCGTGGTCACTCAAGCCATCGAGCGCGACATCATCGAATCCCTGAAAGAAATGATCGAGGCGCTCAAGAAGGCGAAAAAAGAGCTCGACGACAAAAAGAACCCGAGCCAGCCGAAAGAAGGCCAACCGCCGCCTAATGCGGATCAGAAGTTGCTAGATCAGATCGCAGAGCTTAAAATGATTAGGTCGATGCAGCTAAGGGTCAACGCCCGCACAGAGACCTATGGCAAGCTGTATGTGCCCAGGGAAGGCGAGCAGACCGCGGACCCAATGATCCGCCGCGAGCTTAACAATCTTTCCGAGCGTCAAGAACGAATTACCGATGTAGCAACCCGTATCGCAAAGGGGGACAACAAGTGAAACGTATGTGGCTGTCCAGTCTGGCCCTTGCCGTCCTCCTTGCGGGGACCGTGCGGGCGCAGAGTGAAGACAAGAAGCCGGCGGCTTTTGGAGCACTGGAGGCATCCAGTGCTGAAAAAGCCAAAACCCAGGCGCAAGCCTGGCTGAAAGATGTCGGCAAGACCGACGCCGCGACTCAACAGCGGTTCGAAGCCATCTGGAAGCAAGACGACCGCACGCTATTGGACCGCGTGGCCGACACGCTGGCTCTGGGCGACGCGACTGCGGCCAAACTGTTGGCCGAAGCCCGCGACCCGGCCGCTCCGGCGCCCATAAAAGTGCCGGACGCCGTGAAAGACGCCAAGGCGCCTTCCTTCTATAAGGCCAATCTTGCGTTGGCCTATGCCCGGGCGCTGTCCAATCGCAGGGTCCATGAGGAAGCGCTGGAAGTTTTGAAGACCGTGCACGCCGAGCAAGTGGTCGATCCGTCGGCTTACTTGTTCCATCGCGCTGTCGCCGAACACGCTTTGCTCCAAAAGACCGAAGCGAACCGGACGATCAATCGCTTGCTGGAAGACGCCGCCTTTTCGCCGGAGCGCTACAAGACCGTGTCCGCCCTGATGCTGCTCGACATGCAGACCTGGAAGGACAAGGACCTGGGCGCCGTGGCCCGCAAGATGGAGAATGTCGAGCGCCGGCTCGAGTTGGCCCGCGGCGGACCGCAAACCCAAAAGCTCCAGAAAGAAATCATCGCTCGCCTCGACGAGCTCATCAAAGAATTGGAGAACAAAGCCAAGAAAAAAGGCGGCGGAGGCGGGTCCTGACCCAACGGCGGCGGTTGCCCCGATGGGGGCAACCAACCCGGCGGTTCGTCGGGTGGGGCCAATCCTTCCGCTCCTATGCAAGATAGCCAAATCGCCAACAACGGCGGTCCGGGCCGTGTCGATCAGGCCAAATTGAAAAAACTCGTGGAAGAGTGGGGACGGATGCCTCCGCGTGACCAGGCCCGCGCTTTGCAGGAACTCACGAACGGCTTATCCCTGCGCCACCGCGAGGCTATCGAAAACTACCTCCGCAACCTTGCCCAAGGCGCGCGGAAGTAACGTGATTGATTTTGGCGGCAAGCACCTAGCTTGCCCTAAGCCAGGGCTGTGGCCACTGTGACCCATGGTGGTCACAGCCCTTTTTCATTCTTCCAAATTTGCAATTTGCAATTTTCAATTTGAAATTGATTTGTAAATTGCAAATTGCAAGTTGAAAAAACCATGCGGCATCAAGTTCTAGCCGTCTTGACGTTCTTGCTCGTGTCGGGCGTGATCGTCCGCGCAGATGACCTGCGCACATTGGGCGGCAAGCAAATCTCCGGCACGCTGACTTCCATCACCGACACCGAAGTAATCCTCAAAACCGCGGACGGCGAAGTGAAGACGCCGATTGCGCAGATCCTCGCCCTCGATGTGCGCAAAACCAAGGACATCCCGACCGATGCGAAAGTCAGCGCGGTCCGGCTTCTCGACGATACGGTCCTTTACTGCCAATCGGTGACGTTCCTTGGCAACGACGTCGCACTGTCGCTATTCTCCGGCGTCGCGCTCAAACTGCCGCTGCACAACGTCGTCTGGATGCTGCACGACGCCCAAGACACGGCGATCAAGAAACGCTTCGCCGAAATGCTTGCGGAAAAAGTGCGTCGCGACCGCATTGTGATTCTGCGCGACGGCGTCTTAAACTCGCTCGAGGGCACGCTCGGCGAGGTCGATGCCAAGGGCGCGACCATCCAGTTCAAGCGTGACGGCGCTGAAGCTATCGGCGTCCTGTTCGAGCGCTTGCATGGCCTTATCTTCTACCGCAACGAGGGTGTCGCCGCGCAGCCCATTTGCCGGGTATATGACGAGTTTGGCAATGTGCTGGTGGCGACCAAGCTCAGCTTCGAAAGCGGCAGCCTGACGGTAAGCACCACCTTCGGCGCCAAGGTGACGCTCGGCTATCCAGCTCTTGCCAAGCTCGATTTCAACCTTGGCCGGCTCACGTTTCTTTCCGACCTCGAGCCGGCCAAGCTCACGTACACCGTAAAAGGGTATCGGCCTGGCTACATCCCGCTTTTGGCCAAGAACACCAACATCGACGGCGAGCCGATCGTCATTCAAGATAAGAAATATGACAAAGGCGTATCGCTGCCTTCCAACAGCGAGGTGCAATTCAACCTGGGCGGCAAGTATAAGGAGTTCAAGGCGATCTTGGGCGTTAGCGCCATCTCGCAGCTCGACGCCACCAAAGTGCAGTCTAATGCCGTGGTGACAGTTTACTGCGACGGCGAGAAGGTGTTTTCCCATCAAGTGTCGGCCAAGGAGCCGAAAGCGATTTCGCTGAGCGTCAAGGACGCGCAAACGCTGCGCATTACAGTGACCTCGCGCAACCTCCTGGGGACGATGCTCGGCCTGCACGACCACGCCACCTTGGCCGAGGCCCGCGTCAGCCAGTGATTGTCCTTCGCTTGGCGGTTTCGCGCTCGCGCCGCCTTAGAGCGAATCAGTCCTTTAGCGGAATGCTATCATGAAAAAGATCCTGCTCTGTTCGGGATTCTTGGTTGTCCTCCTCGGCACGGCTGCCGCCCAAGAAAACGCGCTCAAGCAACAAGCCGAGCGCGTCGCCGCCATTCAGAAAGTTAAGCCCGCGGTGGTGGCCGTCTTTGCCCGCGGCGGCCAGGGCGGCGGCACCGGCGTCCTTGTCTCCGACGAGGGCTACGCCCTCACCAATTTCCACGTCGTCCAGCCCGCCGGCCCCACCATGCAGTGCGGTCTGGCGGACGGCGTGCTCTATGACGCCGTGCTCGTCGGCCAGGACAAGGTCGGCGACGTCGCACTCATCAAGCTCCTGCCTAAGAAAGAAGGCGGCAAGTTCCCCTTTGCCGTCCTGGGCGACTCCGACCTGGTGCGCGAAGGCGATTGGTCGATCGCCATGGGCAACCCGTTCCTGTTGGCCACCGACTTCACGCCGACGGTGACGTTCGGCCTGGTCTCCGGCGTGCACCGCTATCAGTATCCCGCAGGCACCATCCTCGAATACACCGACTGCATCCAGATCGACACGTCGATCAACCCGGGCAACTCGGGCGGCCCGCTTTTCAACATGAAGGGCGAGCTCATCGGCATTAACGGCCGCGGCTCGTTCGACAAGCGCGGCCGGGTCAATTCCGGCGTCGGCTATGCGATCTCGATCAACCAGATCAAGAATTTCATGGGCCATTTGCACGCCGGCCTGGACGCGGACCACGCCAGCCTGGGCGCCCTCGTGGCGACGCAGACCGAAAAGACGGGCTTTGGCAAAATGTCCGTGACTTCGATCCTCGAAGATTCCGACGTGTTCCGGCGCGGCATGGATCTGGAGGACGAGTTGCTCTCGTTCGCCGGCCGGCACATGACCAGCGTGAATCATTTCAAGAACGTGCTCGGCCTTTACCCACGCGGCTGGCGTCTGCCTGTGGAGTTTCGCCGCGAGCAGAACCGCAAAGAGATCCTCGTTCGGCTCATGGGCGCCCAGCGCAAAACTCTGGACGAACAAGGACGTCCTCAGGACGACGCGCCGCGGCCGGTGCCGATGCCGCAACCCAAACCGGATGAACCCTTCCCGCAACCAGGGGACCGGCAAAAGCCGAAGCTGCCGGACAAGAAGCAACCTATCGCGCCCAAGGGGCCGCCTTCGCCCGCCGCGAAATACTACGAAGCCAAAGCCGGTTTCGCCAACTACTACTTCAACCGCTTGGAGCGCGACCGGCTGCTGAAGTCGCACCAAAAGCACGGCGATTTCTCCGGGCTCGACGGCGACTGGGCGTTCGAAGGCGGCGTGCGGCTCAAGAAACTGCGCAGCGAGAGCCGGGTCAAGCTCGACGTGATCAGCGAAAAGGCCGGAGCAAGCACCAAGTCCATAGTCAAGCTGAAGATCGACGAGTTCCCCTATTTGCTGGAGCCATTGAAGTCGGGCTTGGAGCCGGCCGCCCTGAAAGCGCCGGAGACAAGCGGCGGCCTCTTGTCCGCCGTCTATCTCTATCGCCTGCTGCTCACCCAAGGCGACAAAGCCTTCACCGAATGCTATCACGGCGGCTTCGAGCCGTTCTATCCCCCCTCGGCGGACGGCAAAACGCCCACCTCGGTCGCGGCCCTGCGCGTCGATTGCGAAGTGCTCAACACCCGCCATGGTCCGTATCTCACCAAGTGGTTCTTTTCGCGTGTCGATCAAAAACTGCTCGGCTTCGAAGTGCGGCTCACCGACAACGAGGATCCTTGCGAAGTGTTCTTGTCCGACTATCGCCCTGTGGACGGCCGCCTATTGCCGCACCGCCTGCAAGTGATGTACGGCGACGGCCACTACGGCACGTTCAACTTCACGAATTTCAGCCTGGCGAAATAGGAAGAGATGCTCTATGCGGAACCGACGCGTCCTCGTCATTGCTCTGGCGACTTTGCTCGCAGGCATGGCAACTGCCCACGCGCAGCAATCGTTCACGGCAACGGCCAACGAAGTCAACAAAAAGATGGTAAAGCTGTTCGGCGCCGGCGGCTTCAAGGGTTTGGCTTCCTACGGCACGGGCATCATGGTTTCCGCCAAGGGCCACATCCTCACCTGCAACAACCACATCCTGTCCACGTCGGATTTGCGCGTCCACGTTTACGACGGCCGGTTCTATCGCGCCAAGGTGATTTTCCGCGAGCCCGAGCTGGACGTGGCCGTCGCGAAAATCGACGACGATGTGGATTTGTTGCCGCACTTTGACTTCGAGAAGGAGGCCGCGCGTCCCCTGGCCGAGCCGGGCGACTGGGTGCTGGCCATGAGCAACTGTTTCCAGATCGCCACGCGCGACGAGCCGATGACCGTGCAGCGCGGCGTCATCTTGGCGTACGCCGAGCTGCGTGGCCGGCGCGGCATCTTCGACGCCGCGTTCCATGGCGACGTCTATTTCCTGGACGCCATCGCCTGCAATCCGGGCGCGGCCGGCGGCGTGCTCGCCAACCGCAAGGGCGACCTCTTGGGCATCCTTGGCCGCGAGCTTAAGAACACCCTTACCGACACCTGGATCAACTACGCCATCCCCATCCAGGCCGCGGTCGACATCCAGCGCGAAGAAAAAGCGGAGAAGGTCAGCATGGCGTCATTCGTCCGCGAAGCGATCGCCGGCACTTATAAGCAAAGCGAGAAGCGCAAGAAAGAGGACCGCGGCGGCTACCACGGCATCGTGCTCGTGCCCAACGTCATCGGCGCCACGCCGCCCTATATCGAGGAAGTTGTTCCCAGCTCTCCCGCCGCCCAAGCCGGACTCCGCCCCGACGACCTCATCGTCTACGTGGACGGCGAAATCATCCCCAGCATCAAAATGTTCCGTGAGCTGATGCGGCAAATCGGCCCCGGCGCCGAGGTACGCATGGAAGTCCAACGCGCCAACCGGTTGCACAGCGTGAAAATGAAACTGACCGAGCAGCCCAAAGTCCAGGCATCGAAATAGTATGTGTCTCGCTTGCGGTTTCGCGCTCGCAGCGCCTAGGCGAACGCGAAACGATGAATCAGAGGACTTCTACATGCGACGATTCTTACTGGCGACGTTGATGTTGCTCCTACCTGCAACCATTCGCGCGCAGGATCTCAACGACGAGCTCGAAAAAATGACCAAAGAGGCCATGCGCAAGGTCGGCCCCAGCGTCGTGCAGATCGTCACGCAGGGCGGCATCGACATGGTCGTCACGAGCGCCAAGGGGGCTGTCTTCCGCAAGGCGCTCGGTCCTACCACTGGCGTCGTCGTCTCCACCGATGGCTTCATCATCTCGAGCGCGTTCAACTTCATCAACAACCCGACCGCGATCTTGGTTGCAGTGCCGGGCCACAAGGAACCCTATGTCGCCCGCAAGATCGCCACCGACCGGTCGCGGCTGTTGACGCTCCTCAAGATCGATGCGAACAATCTGCCCGTGCCCGGCTATGTGCCGAAAAAGGAAATTGTCGAAGGGCAATGGTCGATCGCCTTGGGCCGCACGCTCGACGCCAAGCGCGAGCAGCCGCCCGCGGTGTCGGTCGGCGTTATCAGCGCCTTAAACCGCATCTGGAGCAAGGCGATCCAGACCGACGCCAAAATCTCGCCCATCAACTACGGCGGCCCGATCGTGGACATTGTCGGCCGTGTGCAAGGCATCCTCGTCCCCGCATCACCCAAGGGCGACGACGAAACCGCAGGCTTCGAGTGGTACGACTCCGGCATCGGGTTCGCCATCCCGATGGAAGACGTGCAAAGCGTGCTGCCCCGATTGAAGGAAGGCAAGGATTTGAAGAAAGGCCTCCTGGGCATCCGCATGAAAACGGGCGACATTTACGGCGCCGTGCCCGAAATCGGCGAAGTGCTCAAGGACACCGCCGCTGCCCGGGCCGGTCTCAAGCCTGGCGACGTCGTGCTCGAAATCGATGGCAAGCCCGTTGCCCGCATGGCCGAGATTCAGCACCTTCTGGGCCCCAAGTACGAAGGCGACAAGATCGCGCTCAAGTACAAGCGCGACGACAAGACCTTCGATGTCAATAACCTCGAGCTGGTCGGGCAACTGACTGTGCTGGCCCATCCGTTCCTGGGCATCCTGCCCATGCGCGACGATCCCAAGCTCGGCGTCGACGTCCGCTACGTCTTCGCGAAAAGCCCGGCGGAAAAAGCGGGCCTGAAAGCCGGCGACCGCATCGTCAAATTCGGCCTCGCCAAGACGGACCAGGACTTCACCGGCCAGGTCCCGGGCCGGCAGCAGTTTACGACCTGGCTTAACGGCCAAGGGCCGGGCACGGAAATCAAGCTTGACGTCAAGCGCAAGGACGGCAAAACCGAAACGCTCACGGCCACCCTCGACGCCATGCCCGGCAGCACTGTGGGGCAAGACTACGCCGTGCCCGACAAGCTGCCCGAGGAAGCGTCGCACAAGAAGGCCCGAGCGCCGCTGGAAACAAATAACAAGAATATCAAGCCGGCCAAGGTCGATCCGCCCGCGGACAAAGCCGAAACGGGCCTCGTCAAGCGCAACACGCCCGACGGCGAGCACAAGTTCTATCTTTGGGTGCCGGAGAATTACGATCCGGACATCGCGCACGGCCTCGTCGTCTGGCTGCATCCGCCCGGCAAGAACAAGGAAGCGGACTTTGATTCGTTCGCCGACCTCTGGCTCGACTTCTGCGAGGAAAACCGGCTCATCATCCTCGGCCCGGTCTCGGACAGTGAAACTTGGCTGGCGGGCGAGTCGGACATGGTCGTCGCCGCCATCCACGACACGCTCAAGCGCTACACCATCGACCGCCAGCGCGTGGTCGCGCACGGCCTGGGCGTCGGCGGGCAGATGGCCCTCTATCTCGGCTTCAACGACCGCGACCTCATCCGCGGCGTCGCCACCACCGGCGCCGTCGTCACCGCGCTCAAGGACAATCTCCTCGGCCAGAGGCTCGCCTTCTACCTCGCCGCCGGCGACCTCGACCCACTGGTGAAAGGAATCGCCGAAAGCCGCACCCAGCTTCAAAGCAAACGCTTCTCGGTGCTCTACCGCGAAGTGAAAAACCGCGGCCGCGAATACCTGGACGCCGAGCAACTGCGCGAGCTGGCCCGGTGGATCGATACGCTGGACAAGCAGTAGCCTGCGCACCCCGTCCCAATGCAGAAGACGTGAGGGATGTTGCATGACGCAATAACAGGCACGATTTGGCCAACTCGACGGGGAGGGGTGCATCGAATTCAGCAATTTGTTATCGCTCACTAACCATCAAGCTGCCAGGGAGAATGGATTCTGGTGCTGCGTCTGTTCGGGCGAGAGCACCTTTCAAATCGCAAAAAGTGAAAAGTGGGTGGTTATCTCGTACCTTGTTGTTGTGAAAAGGGTTACGTCAATCCGTACCCCACCACTTTTCAGATTGCGTGATAGGCAGCTAAGTGAAAAGTGGTCGGCATTCGGTGCCGTTCTTGTTTGTTAGTGTTTACTAGATTTTCCGTCGCGCTGGATACTGATTCTGTGGGGCACGTTTTGAACGTGCCGGACGACGCGTGGCAGGTTTCAAACGTGCCCCACAGACATGTTGCAAACAAGCCCCACAGGCATGCCCTAGATCAATGTAATAGAGGCTCTCCGAACTGTTTGTTTAGTTGCTTTCGGTAGTAGGCCGAGGAGAATGGCCATTCCTCGGGTGCAGCCACCAGCCCGGAATTGACTGGGTTTGCCTCGACATAACGCATGATTCGCTCTAATTCGTCCACGTCGCGCACCCAATGGTCATAGGACTCCTTTTGCCAAAACTCACCGCGAGTTCCCAGAGCTTCGTTGCAGCGCCGGGCCGTGAAGCGATTGACGCTATGCTGGATCCGCTCGCGCGGTTGCCTGCGTCGGTGGCGTCCGTCTCTGTGGGGCACGTTTGAAACGCGCCGCGCGTCGTCCGGCACGTTCAAAACGTGCCCGACAGAATCAGGGTCTGGCAGGGTCGCCACCCAGGCGGCCAAAGGCTGAAAGACCCAATGAATGTGGCTGGGTATGACGACAAAGGCCAGAAGGTCGTAGCGATGTCCCGCGAACCAATACATCGCGTCCACGACGATGCGTGCAAGCCGTGGGTCCGCCAGATGGCGCACGGCCGATTTATGGTCGAGCCAGGAGTCCATGCGTGCGAAGCCAGGTTTCGCGAGCATGCGCCGCCATTCATGCTCGTCGACGTTTTCGGGCTGCGGGCGCTGTTCCAATTCCAACCGGTAGCGTTTGATATCGAGCAATCCTTCGGCGGGAATGCTGCCTTCAAGACAGGTGGTCATGAAGTAAGCCGCGTCCGGCATGTCCCAATGCGGCAGCCGACGCCTCGTGAACGACTCCACTTCGCGCATTGCAGACTCCTCGATTCTGTGGGGCACGTTTTGAACGTGCCCGACTATTCTGGTCGGCAACGGCGTGGCACGTTGCAAACGTGCCCCACAGGCCCTAGAGACGACACACGAGCACGTCGGCGGACTCGCGGATGGCGCGCGAACAACGGTAGATGTTTTTGCCCTTGGGGTGCGCCCAGTAGCTGCCGCGGATCGGCTCCCCGGCGACCGCCTCGGCCAGGCTGGGAACGGGACCGCGTGCCGATTCCAGGACAACTCCATGCGCCGTCACAAATGCCACTGCCTGCCTCGGCGTCATTTTGAATGCTCCTTGAGCCACGGCCGCCTGAAGTAGCGGCGCCAAGCAATGCCATTGTAGCCGTGCCGCACGTGGGAAGGCAAAACTTACTCCGCGATCTTCAGCGACGGGCTTGTCAACATAATCGTCCTTAAGCGATCCTCACGACTCGCAACGGGCGGAAAGCGCGCGGCCATTTCGATAGAATGCCCACTGGCTTATTCCTTGAATTCTCTTTGCAAAGGACACCTTCGTGCCCCGATTCGCTTTCCTCTTTCCTGGCCAAGGCGCTCAAACCGTCGGCATGGGCCAGGAACTCTACACCGGACTGCCCGCCGCCAAACGACTCTTCGACGTGGCCTATGACGTCCTTGGCTACAGCCTGATCGACGTGTGCACGCAAGGCCCGGCGGAAAAACTCAATAGCACGGCGGTGAGCCAGCCCGCGATCTATGTCGCCAGCCTGGCCGCGCTGGAAAAACTGCGCAAAGAGGAGCCGGACGCGGAAAGCCAGTGCGTGGCGGCGGCGGGCCTCAGCCTGGGTGAATACACCGCCCTGGTCTTTGCCGGCGCCATGAGTTTCGTGGACGGTCTTCGGCTGGTGCACAAGCGCGGCGAGGCGATGCAAGCGGCCGCCGACGCCACGCCGAGCGGCATGGTCAGCGTTCTGGGCCTCGAGCACGACAAAGTTGTCGAATTGTGCGCGAAAGCGAGCGCCGCGGGCTTGGTGCAGATCGCCAACTTGTTGTGTCCGGGCAACATCGTCGTCTCGGGAGCGAAGGCGGCTTGCGACGAAGTTGAAAGGCTGGCCCCGGAATTCGGCGCGATGAAAACGATCCGGCTGCCGGTTGCCGGCGCCTTCCATACCGACATCATGAAGCCCGCGGACCAGGCCCTGGCGGCGGCCCTGGCCGGCATGACGCTCGAGCCGCCGCGCATTCCGGTTTGGTCCAATGTGGATGCACAGCCGCACACCGAACCGGAGGAGATTCGCAGTTTGCTCGTTCGGCAAGTGCTCCAGCCGGTCCAGTGGGAACAGACGGCGCGTAACCTCTTGGCGCAAGGCGTCGAGCGGTTTTACGAGATCGGTCCGGGCCGCGTGCTGGCGGGCTTGCTGAAACGGGTAGACCGTCAAATAGAGTGCCGAAATGTGTAACGAAACGATTCGCTAAAATCTCCAAATCCCCCTTTTCTTTTAGGGGTTTGCGGCATAATTTTTCTCTTCTGTGTCGAAACTGTGAGGAGGGTGTAACCGCGCGGTTTAGGCAGCCTGCAAAATCGCTTGCCCCGGCCCCGCGCGGTGTGGTACATAACCCTAAGCAGTTGTGGGGCCTTTTGTTGAGTTCACGGCCGCTCGAGAGGCTGAAGCCTGCTTTAGACCGTAGGACAGATTTTCAATCTGTCCGCCAAACGGACAGGTTGTAAACCTGTCCTACTTTAGACAAAAGCAGGCTAAAGCCTGCGGCGACAGGTGGCCCGGGTATGTAGCCGCGGGCTTCAGCTTGCGGCCGCCGCGGAACGGGGAACTGGCCGAGTTGAGGAGGAGCCAATGGTCGATCGGGAAAAGATAAAAGAGCGTGTCATACAAATCGTTTGCGACAATCTCGGGGTGAACAAGGAGCAGGTCAGCGAATCGACCTCCTTCACCGAGGATGTCGGCGCCGATTCACTCGATATCGTCGAGCTGGTCATGGAGTTGGAAGAGGAATTCGAGATCACGATTCCCGACGAAGAAGCGGAGAAGATCAAAACCGTCGGCGAGGCCATTGACTATATCGTCAAGGAACTGGAGAAGAAATGACGCGGCGCGTCGTCGTCACCGGCCTGGGCACGGTCAACCCGCTCGCGCGCGACGTAAAGACCTACTGGTCCGGGTTGCTCGCCGGGCACAGCGGCATCGATCTGTTGAAAGCCTTCGACACGAGCGCATTCAAGGTCCGCTTCGGCGGCGAAGTCAAGGACTGGGTGCCCGAGAAGGTCCTGGATGCGCGGACGGCGCGGCGGATCGACCGCTTCGCGCAATTCGCATTGGCCGCCGCCATTGAAGCCGTCCACGACGCCGGCCTGGACTTTTCCAAGCTCGACCCCTTCCGCTCGGGCGCCATCCTGGGCAGCGGCATCGGCGGACTCACCGAATACGAAGAACAACATTCGAAGTACCTGCTCGGCGGCGGCCCCGGACGCATCAGCCCTTTCGTTATCCCCAAGATGATGCCGAATTCCGCGCCGGCCAACATTTCCATCCACTTTGGCTTGTGCGGCACCAACACCGCCGTCTCCACCGCTTGCGCTTCCGCGGCCAACGCCATCGCCGACGCTTTTCACACCATTCAGCGTGAGGAAGCCGACGTCATGATCACCGGCGGCACGGAGGCGGCCATCACACACATGGGTCTGGGCGGCTTCATTTCGGCCAGAGCACTTTCGAGCCGCAGCGACAACCCGCCGGCGGCCAGCCGGCCCTTCGATCGCGATCGCGACGGCTTCGTTCTGTCCGAGGGGGCGGGCCTGGTGATCCTTGAGGATTTCGAGCACGCCAAGAGACGCGGCGCTCCGATTTACTGTGAGTTCCTCGGCGCGGGCAGCAGCGCCGACGCCTACAACATCACCGCGCCGCATCCCGAAGGCACCGGCGCCATTCGCGCCATGCAGCTCGCGCTCAAAGAAGCGCGCCTCGCCCCCGGCGACATCCAATATGTCAATGCCCACGGCACCAGCACGGAATTGGGCGACGTCGCCGAAACCCGCGCGCTCAAGCTCGTTTTCGGCGACCACGTCAAAAAGCTCGCCATCAGCAGCACCAAGAGCATGGTCGGTCACTTGCTCGGCGCTTCCGGCGGCGTTGAATTGATTGCCGCCATCCTGTCGATCAAGCACGGCGTCATCCACCCGACGATCAACCTCGACAATGCCGATCCCGCCTGCGACCTCGATTATGTGCCGAAAAGCGCGCGCGAAACGCGCGTGCGCCGCGCTATCTCCAACAGCTTCGGCTTCGGCGGACACAATTGTTGCTTGGTTGTGGGGGCGCTTTCGTAGGACAGGTTGTCAACCTGTCCGGACAGATTGAGAACCTGTCCGACGGCCTAAAACCAAAGACGAATCCCGACCATCGGCCCATGCAGCTCCACGTGGCCGATGCGCAAGAAGTCATAGCCGCCCAAGAATTCCCAGCTCTGCCAAAGGACGCCGGCCGAGCCACGGAAATGCGCGACCGCGGCATTGCCGACAAAGCCCAGGTCCGCGGAGGCGGACAGAACGAAGGGGCGGACCGGGAATACGTCGGCGCCGGCAAATACACAAGGTCATTAGCAGCGCACCGGAATCTCGATGCGCGTGGAGTCTGTTTCCTGCCAGAAGTACGCCCCGCGGCCGATGGGTCGTCCTTCCGGCGCGCAATCGATGAAGTCCACGCGCACCGTCGTGCCGCCGATGGTCAGGAGGTCGCCGTTATGGACGACGGCGTCATGGTCGCCCGATCCGTCGCTCGCCACGGGCGTCACCGGTTTGCCGTTCACGAAGGTGCCGTTGCGGCTGCCCAGATCCTGCACGCGCAACACCGGCGGATCGAAAAGCATTTGGCAATGGCGGCGCGAAATTAGCTGGTCTTTGGTCGTGCCCGCGAGCTGGATGCAGCAATCGGAAGCACGTCCCACGAGGCAACGAGCCGGCCCGCAAAAACAGAACTTCCGACCCATGTGAGGCCCAGTCAACACGGTCATGCGAATGGTGGTAGCCATTGTTGACCCTCCGCGTTCAAGGTGGGCATTGCAAATGCGAGCGACAAAACAAGTTAGTGCAAAATTGAGGCCGAAGAAAAAGGATTTTGGCGGCGCTTTCGATGACGCTGCCTCCAGGGCAATTGGACGCCGTAACGTGTTGCGATAAATGAAGGTTATGACTCGATGCCAACGAAGTTGAAGGGGGATGCGACACTAGCTCGGACGTTTGACGATTGTAAAAGAACCAACCAGCACGCCAAAGGAATATCCACACGGCATTTCCATGCACTTCCATGCGCACCGCCGCGCACATTGGGTGGAAGACGCACATGTCTGGATGAAGTGAAAAAAAATCATAGTGTGTTTGCAAAATGATCTTGCCAGGCGTTTATACATGTGTACACTTTGGCAAGCGACCCGTCTTTCACTCTTTTCAAGGAGTCTCTTCATGAAACGGCATCTGTGCGGCGGCATCGTGTTGGGAGTTGTGTTGGCGCTTGTTGCTTCTTCCAGCGCGGGCGACAAGAAGGATCCTTTCGAAATGCTGAAGCCTGGACCGGAGCACAAGGTCTTGGAGAAAATGGCCGGCACGTTCTCGGCTCATTCCAAGTCATGGTTCGATCCCACCAAGAAGGAAGCCGAAGAATCGACCGGCGTCATGAATCGCAAAATGATCTTGGGCGGGCGCTATCTTCAAGAAAAGTTTGAGGGAAAAGTCATGGGCATGCCGTTCGAAGGCGGCGGCCTCACGGCGTATGACCGCATGAAAAAGATCTACGTGTCCATCTGGGTGGATAATATGGGCACGGGCATCATGCACTCGACCGGCTCCTACGACTCCGCCAAGAATGCTTTCACTTTCCAAAGCGAAGACATCGATCCATTCTCCGGTCAAAAGACAAAGACGCGCACGGTCATTCGCCTCGTAAGCGACGATGAAGACGTGATGGAAATGCACTCGCAGCCTTCCGACGGCAGCGCGAAGGAACGCAAGGTGCTCGAAGTGACCTACAAGCGCAAGAAGGGCTAAGCGAGCACGCGGCCCTCTACTCGTGGCGACCCTTGGGTAGCCGCAAGAAGTCCGGCAGCGCTTGCACCTTGCCGTTTTTGTCGATGCAGGCGAGCGTGCTTTCGCCCTCGGCGAGCAAGACGCCGTCGCGGAGCACTTCGTATTTGTGCTCGATTTTTACAAAGGTGGTGCGCGCCAACGTCGTGCGCAAGGTGAGCACGTCGTCGTAGCGCGCCGGGCTGCGATAGCGCACCTGCAAGCGCGTCAGCACCAGCAAGAAACCTTGATCTTCCAAATCGCGATAGGAGAGCCCCTGCGCGCGCAACAACTCCGTCCGGCCTTGCTCGAAATAGACAAGGTAATTCGCATGGTGCAGAAAGCCCATGCGATCGGTTTCGGCATAGCGAACGCGGATGGTGATGTCGTCCGTGAGCATGGTTAATACTGTGCCCGCAAGGTCTGGCACAGGGCGGCGATGCGGAACAACACAATGGCGAGGACAGCCAGCCAACCAATTGTGATAAGCAACAGGATGATTCCGCCAGCGATTCCTGCACGGCCGAGGGTCACGCCTAGCACAAACACGAGGACAGCCCCGCCAATCGAGACCGCCAAGAACACTATCATCAATGTAATGGAATCGGATGTAGATCCTCTGTCTTTGACGTACTGTGCGAGGAAACGTAGCAGGACCATGGTCAGCACGAACGACGCGACCCAAGCCAAGAACAAGATGATTACGTTTATGAAAACAATGGCGCCGGCTTGCCGCCCTTGAAACGGATTTGCGATCACCATGCCGACCGAAACATAATGCACGACAATAGAGAAAAGAAGTACAGCATCAAGTGCTGTAGCAGCGATGGCCAATCCCTTAGCGCCCGTTCTTGAAGGGCAGCGAATAGAGAACGCCCCGCCGATCACTCCCAAGATTGGAGCTGCAACTCCCATCAGAATTGAGGCAAAGATGCTCGGAATAGCAACGCCTTGAATTAGTTCGATTGACCTTGCCAAGCCACCGATTAGGATCATCAATACGCAAACTGCACCAATCGACGTTCCCACGCCCATGCACAAAAAGCGTGCATAGTACAGCGCCATTCCAGTGTTGATCGCCTTCAACTGCGCCCGCAGGTTGCCTTTCTTCCGCGGCCGATCGTCATCCCAGTCTTCTTCGTCGTCGCGGTCCCGGTCGCGCTTGCGCGGGCGGTCGTCGTCGTCCTCGTCGTCGCGCTCGCGTCGCCGTCTCGGCCGATCGTCGTCGTCCTCCTCGCGGTCGCGGCGTCGCTTGGGCCGATCGTCCTCGTCGTCGTCGCGGTCGCGTCTTTTGGGGCGCGGCCGGTCGTCGTCTTCCTCATCGATCAGGCGCTCGCGCCTGGCCGCGGGCCGTTCCTGGATGGCTTCGGCCTTGGGCAGCGCCGGCGGCACCGGGGGCGGCTTGGGCGCCGGCGTCGCTTCCACCGCCGACATCATTGGCACCTGCATCACCGTCTGGCACTTCGGACACTTGATCTTCTTGCCCTCATATTCCGGCTTGATCCCGAGCACCGAGCGGCAGCTTGGGCAATTCATTCGATTCATGGCAGCATCTCTTTGGTCTGATTCATCGTTTCGCGTTCGAGCGAGCGCGAAGCGATGAATCAGATCATCCTATTTGCTCCAGGGCTTGGGCAGCTTCTTCCTTGGTCAGGGGCTTGCCGTGATGATTCGGATCGCTCGTCAATAGATTCTGAATCGGATACCCCTTAACGGTCCGGGCAATGATGGCGCTGGGGCGGCTCTTCGTCTCCTGCGCTTTCTTCAACGCGGCGAGCACTTCCCCAAGGTCGTGGCCATTGATTTCCTGGGCCG
Source organism: Gemmataceae bacterium (assembly GCA_022614915.1). Lineage (GTDB taxonomy): Bacteria > Planctomycetota > Planctomycetia > Gemmatales > Gemmataceae > JAKEFD01. The sequence goes on from JAKEHV010000507.1 coordinate 19,312, forward strand.
ACCAGCCGAACGCCTCGAAGCGCGGAACGAGCGGCCTTAGGTCAAGCACCTCGGCAGTGGGGCCGGTTTGCTGGTAGCCATTCTGGTCGACGACTGCCGTCAGGTTGTCCAACTTATACTTGGCGGCGGACATCGCTGCTTCCCAAACCTGGCCTTCGCCCATCTCGCCGTCGCCCGTGACCACATAGACGCGCGCCGGCGCGCCCCTCACCCCCGACCCCTCTCCCCCGGGGGGCGAGGGGAATTTTGCGGCGTCCAGTTTCGCCGCGAGGGCGATGCCGACGCCTATGGACAAACCCTGGCCGAGCGAGCCGGTGGACGCTTCGACGCCCGGGAGACGGCGCATATTGGGATGCCCTTCCAAAGGGCTGCCGATCTGCCGCAGCGTCGGAATCATGTCCCGCGAAAAGTAGCCGGCCTCGGCGAGGACGGCATACAAAAGGGGAGCGGCGTGGCCCTTGCTGAGCAAAAATCGATCGCGCTGGGGCCAGGCGGGATTTTTTGGATCGTAGCGGAGCACGCTGCCGAAGTAAAGGGCGACGGCGATTTCGACGGCCGACATCGAGCTGGTCGGGTGCCCGGAGCCGGCGGCAGTCGTGCTCGCGATAATGTGCCGGCGAATGAGTCTTGCTTTGGCCTCTAAGCCGGACAGGTTCGCGCTCGCCACGGTCAACCTCCCCAGAAGCGGCAGCGTGCAATCGTTAGTGAGGATATGGAAGCGCGGCCCGTTGAGCAAGCAGCCTCGCTTGCCCCCGCTGCGCGGGTCAACTGGGCATTTTCGGCATGGAAGTGATCGGCGACGCGCGCGAGACCTTAACGTGGAGGATGCGCCATTCCTTACGCTCCTGTCGCCGGCCGAGCTCTTCCAGATCGCACGGCTTTGCGGTCTCGAGCAAGATGTCGCATTCGAGGCCATACGGAGGGTAGCCGGC
>JAKEHV010000072.1 GCA_022614915.1 Gemmataceae bacterium
CGTCTTATGGTGTTCAACAGCAACAACAACCAGGTTTCCAACACCGGCGGCTTCGGAACGCGGCTCAGCGCGGGCGTCGATGTCAACGGCAATCCGCAGGTTTACTTCACGGACGGCGACAATCGCCTGTGGCGCTACAATCAAGGGGTCTTTACGTCGACCGGAGGCTTCGCCAAGGCACTTGCCGCCGGCCAGGCGGAAGTTTTCTTTCTGGACGGCGACAATCGGATCTGGATTTATCGCGACAATCAGGGCTTCACCAACACCGGCGGCTTTGCCAAGCAATTCAGTTTGGGCCGGGACTCCACCGGCCAGGACGAACTCTATTTCACGGATGGCGACAACCGGCTGTGGCGCTGGCGGCAAGGCGTTTTCAGCGATACCGGCGGCTTTGCCCTAACGCTCACCGCCGGGCGGCAGGGCGAAGTCGCCTTCAGCGACGGTTTGGGACAACTTTGGCTCTTCCGGGATCAGGGCGGTTTTACATTCGTCGGCAACTCTGTCAAACAAATAAGTGCCGGACTGGACGAGGCCGGCAACGACGTATTCTTCTTCTTCAACAGCAGCAATCAGCTCTGGCGGATGCAGAACGGCGTGGCCACGAACACCGGCGGCTTCGGCCTGGAGTTGGCGGCCGGCCGAGGTGGATTGGTCTTGTTCACGGACGGCAACCACGTCGCGCATCTGTTCCAAGACGGCGCCGGCTTCACGCACACGGGTTTTGTGGGGACCAAGCCGAGCGCGAGTCTGAATGCCGTGGGCACGCCGCAAGCGTACTTCCTCAACGGCGTCCCGCAAGTGGATACTGCTTTCGAATTGATGGTCGCCAATCCGTTTGGCGCGGACGACTTGGACGCATTGGCCAGGGTGTTGGCGGCATTCTGACATCCGGTCAAATGTCAAAAGACAAATGACTGGTGAGGAATAGAACATACGCATCCCTCGTATTCTCGCATGGGAAGGCGTGCCATGCAGTTGTCATCAAAAAAAATCCTGGCGCTTCTTGCGCCGGAGCGGCCGGCCCAGGTGCGCCGCGCCGCCCTGGTCGTGCTCCGGTCTTTGGGCGAACGCGACGGCGAACTGACGCAGGCGGTTTACGACTGTTTGCAGGACGCGGACGGCGGCGTACGGCAAGAGGCCATTCAAGCCGCGGGCCAGTTGCGCGTGGACAAGGCGCTGACGACGCTCTTGGGCAAGATCGAAGATGGGGGAACGGAAGGCGAATTGGCGGCCCACGCGGCGGCGAAGCTAGGCGTCAAGGGCACGCGCGCCCTGCAAGATCTGATGCACAAGGTCGCGCCGGGCGTCCGCCGCTATATCGGCGCCGCCTTGGCGTCCGGCGGCCCGGTCAGCGATCACGCCGCCGGTTTGCATGTACTGCGTGACAACGACCGCGGCGTTGTCGAGGCGGCCGCCAAATCGCTGAGCGAGCAGATCCCGTCCATGTCGTCCGGACAGCGCAAGGCTTGGACAGAAGAACTGGTTCATCTCTTGCAAAAGAGCAAGCCGGCGCCGCCCGCGGCGACGCGTGCCGCGGCCATCCGCTTGCTGGCCGCTTTGAACGACGCGCGCGCGGCAGCGGTGTTCTGGGATCATACCCAATCCAGGCACCCACCCGAAGTCCGCGCCCTCGCCCTGCAAGCGCTGGCGCAATGGTCCCACGAGCCGAAAAAGGAGCATTTGCACCGCCTGTTCACTTGCGCCAACGACTCGGACTTTCGCGTGGCCGCTCCGGCGCTCATGTTTCTGAAACACCTCGACTTGAAAGGCAAGTCGGCGGGCGAATGGCTAACGCTATTGCACGCGCCGGACGCCGCGATTCGCGTGGTGGCTTTGGAGAAGCTGGCCGGCATTGACACCGCTCCTGTCGCGGCCGCCCTCGCCGAGCAACTCGACCATCCGGAACGGCCTTTGCGCGACAAGGCTCTGGCGGCGCTAACCCGCCTCAAGCATGGCCGCGACTGGCTGACCAAGGCCCTTTTTGAAGCGACCGACGCCGAGCAGGCGTGGTACCTGGCGAAAGCGCAGGTGGAAGCGGGCAAAAAGTATCCCGCCGCTTGGCGCACCAAGGTGTTCCAGAAAGCGTGTGAATTGCTCGAGGCGGAAAACCGTCTCGGCGATCCGCTCTTGTACTTGCTCCGTCACACCGACGCCGCCGACTTGCGCGACCGCCTGGAGGATAAAGCTCTGGCGTTTCGCAAGAAGAAAAACTACCCAACGGCACTGCTCTACCTCCGCAACCTGACCCGCGATCCGGCCTGCGCCTTTGCCATCAAGGCGGAAGCCGCGGCATGCGGCTTGAAATTGTCCAGCAAAGAATTGACGCACGAGGCCCGCGCCAACGACCACTGCCTCGACCATTTCGCCGGCTTGTGCCGCAATTACGAAAAGGAGTTGGTGCAGTTTTTGAGCAAGGCGACCTGGCTCGATCCCGAGGACTTGTTCTACCTGGGCTTCCACTTCGCCGAAAAGGAAAACCAATATCGCCGTTTCGCGGGCGAAGTGCTGCGATTGGTGCTCAAGCGCTCGGCGAAATCGAAGATCGGCCAGGCCGCGCGGAGCAAGCTGCGGAGTGCAGGTTTGGAGTGATCCTATCATGAACCGTGGAGGTTGCCGATGAATCGACTGCTGCTCGCGTCACTTGTCCTCGCCGTGCACACCGGGCTGGCCCAAGCCGCCGTCAAAACCAAAGCCGTCACCTACGAATTCGGCGGCGTCACCCTCAAGGGCCATCTCGCCTGGGACGACGCGCAAAAGGGCAAGCGGCCCGGCGTCTTGGTCGTCCACGAATGGTGGGGCCTCAACGACTATGCCAAGAAGCGTGCCGAGCAACTTGCCGGCATGGGCTATGTCGCGTTCGCGGCGGACATGTACGGCGAGGGCAAGGTCGTCGAGCATCCCAAGGACGCGGGGCAGATGGCGGGCGACGTCCGCAAGGACGCCAAGGTGTGGCAGGGCCGTGCATTGGCGGCGTTGAAGATCCTGCAAGACAACGAAAAGGTGGACGCCAAGAAGGTCGCCGGCATCGGCTACTGCTTCGGCGGCTCGACGGTGCTGCAACTGGCGTTCACGGGCGCGGACGTGGCCGCGGTTGTCAGCTTCCATGGCTCGCTGCAACCGCCCACGCCCGAACAAGCCAAGTCGATCAAGGCCAAGATCATGGTCTGCCACGGCGCTTTGGATACGTTCATCCCCGACGAAGCGATCGTGAAGTTCCGCACCGGTCTGGAGGAAGCCAACGCGAACTATCAGATCATCTATTACTCGAACGCGGTCCACAGCTTCACGGTGCCCGGCGCGGATCAACGCGGCCTGAAGGGCATCGGCTACAATGCCGACGCCGACCGCCGCTCCTGGCAACACATGCAAGGTCTGTTCAACGAGGTCTTTGCCGGCAAATAGAGCTGCCGAATTCGGAGCCGCGCACGTAGTAAGCGGTTGACTTTAGATTAACCGCGGAGGCGCGGAGAATCGCAGAGCAAAGAAGAGAAAGAAAAACAGAACATCTCTTCATTGCATTGTTCTGTTTTTTTCTCCGCGTTCCTCTGCATCTCCGCGGTTGAATTGCTAGGAATTCGGCTACGCAACATGGCACTTCTCGAACTCACCGAAGCGGGGCTATACTGTCCCGCCGGCGACTTTCACATCGATCCCTGGCAGCCGACACCGCGCGCCGTCATCACTCATGCCCACGCGGATCACGCGCGGCCCGGTTGCGGTTCGTATCTGGCCGCGGCGCCCGGCATTCTCATTTTGCGCGTGCGCCTTGGGCCCGATGCGTCCATTCAATCACTGCCGTATGGCGAAACCGTTGCATTAGATCGAGTCCGGCTATCGCTGCATCCCGCCGGACACATCCTTGGATCGGCCCAGGTGCGCTTGGAATCCGACGGCGAAGTCTGGGTCGTTTCCGGCGATTACAAGCGCCAACACGATGCGACGTGCAGTGCATTCGAACCAGTGCGCTGCCATACCTTTGTCACCGAATCGACCTTCGGCTTGCCCATCTACCGTTGGCCGAATCCCGACGAGGTGTTCAGCGACATCAACTCTTGGTGGCGCGATAATCAGGAGGCGGGCCGGACCAGCATTCTTTTGGGCTACACTTTGGGCAAAGCGCAACGCTTGCTTGCAGGCGTGGATGCCTCCCTGGGTCCGATCTACGTTCACGGCGCGGTCGAGCGAATCAATGAAGCGTATCGCCAGGCGGGAGTGTCGCTGCCTTCTACGCCCATCGCCAGCGACCAACCGCGCCGCACGCCGTGGGACAAGGCCCTTATCGTCGCGCCGCCGTCCGTTGTCGGCTCGCCGTGGCTGCGCAAGTTCGGCGACCTCTCGATGGCAATGGCCTCCGGCTGGATGCAAATCCGCGGCACGCGCCGACGCCAGGCCGTGGATCGCGGTTTCGTATTGTCCGATCACGCGGATTGGCCAGGGCTCTTGCAGACGATTCACGAAACCGGCGCCGAGCGCGTGCTCGTGACGCATGGCTATTCGGCCGCATTGGCGCGCTATTTGGGCGGGCAAGGCTTGTCTGCAGAGGTATTGCCGACCCGATTCGAAGGAGAGAGATTGGAGACGAGCCGCGATACAGTGGAGGAGTGAGACTTTCTCTAGGTTCACATCGCCGGGACGAGACGCTCATAACTTGCCGGCCCCTCGACCGTAAATGAGATCCCTTCCAAAGCCATTGACGACAATGCGTACTCCGGCACAATCAACTCGCCTGTGGCGAAAGACTTGAATGAAAAACGCCCAATCAGGAAGCCGAGTGCTTTGCGCTTGGCCTCTTCATCTGGAAACCGAATGAGAATCATTGACATAGTGGTATGCTAACGTTCGAATGCGCACGAATCAAGTGCGCGCCTCATGAAGCTGTTCGCGGAACTGTATCAGGCCCTGGATGCCACGACCAAGACAAAGGAAAAACTGCGGGCATTGGTTTCATACTTCCAACAGTCGCCGCCGCAGGATGCGGCATGGGCCGTCTTCTTTCTCTTGGGGAGGCGGCCCCGGCTGGCGCTGTCTTGGCCCAAGCTGCGCGCCTGGGCGTGCAAGGCGGCGGCCATTCCCGATTGGCTGTTCGACGAATGCTATCACGCCGTCGGCGACCTCGCCGAAACCATCGCTCTGGTTCTGCCGGAACATAGATCGACGGACGTCGAGCCGTTGCACCATTGGATTGAGACCCAGCTGTTGTCGCTGGCCAAGCTCGACGACAGCGGTCAACGCGAAGTGCTGGAACAAGCCTGGGCTGGTCTAAATCAGATGGAGCGCTTTGTCTGGAACAAGCTGATCACGGGGGCGTTCCGCGTCGGAGTTTCGCACCAGCTCGTGACCCGCGCTCTGGCCCAGGTTGCCAACCTGCCTGCCGGCGTCGTGGCGCACCGGCTTATGGGCCACTGGCAGCCCACTGCCGCTTTCTACCAATCGCTCATCGAACCCGAGACAGCCGATACCGCTCTCAGCAGGCCGTTCCCGTTCTTTCTCGCTCATCCGTTAGAAGATCCGGTTGAGTCATTGGGCGACGTCGCATTATGGCAGGCGGAATGGAAATGGGACGGCATTCGCGCCCAGTTCATCCGCCGCCAGGGACAAGTTTTTCTCTGGTCGCGCGGCGAAGAGCTGGTCACTGAGCGCTTTCCGGAAATCGCCGAATCCGCGCTGTGGCTGCCCGACGGCACAGTACTCGACGGCGAAATCCTTCCCTGGAAAGACGGCCATGTGTTGCCCTTCGCCCAACTGCAACGCCGCATCGGCCGCAAGAATCTAAGTGCGCGCATGCTCGCCGCGGTGCCGGTGGTGTTTCTGGCTTTTGACATCCTTGAACGCACGGGTGAAGACGTGCGTGCTATGCCGCTGCACGAGCGCCGCGCCTGGCTCGAGGAATTGATCCAAGCCGCGCACGTGGACCGGTTGATACTCGCGCCGAAACTGACTGTAGGTCGGACATTCCTGTCCGACCAGACGGACAAGAATGTCCATCCTACTTCTTCGGCGTCATCCTGGGAGGAACTCGCACGCCTGCGTGAGGAAAGCCGCGCGCGTGGCGTTGAAGGGCTCATGCTCAAGAGACTGGATTCGGCGTATGGCGTCGGCCGCCAGCGCGGCGCCTGGTGGAAATGGAAAATCAATCCGTTCACGATGGACGCTGTCCTCATCTATGCCCAGCGCGGCAGCGGCAAACGCGCCAGCATCTACACCGACTACACCTTCGGCGTCTGGGACGAAGGCAAGCTGGTGCCGGTCGCCAAGGCTTATTCCGGACTGACCGACGAGGAGATCCGCCAAGTCGATCGCTTCGTTCGGCAGAATTCGCTCGAGAAATTCGGCCCGGTCCGCGCTGTGCCGCCGGTCCACGTCTTCGAGCTTGCCTTTGAAGGCATCGGGTTTTCCACGCGGCACAAGTCGGGCGTCGCCGTTCGTTTTCCACGCATCGCCCGTTGGCGCAAAGACAAAAAACCGGAAGAGGCGGATACGTTGGCCACGCTGCGCAAGTTGATTCCCGATACGCCCAAAGGCCGCGAACTTTATTAACTTGGAGTGCGGCGACAATCGCCTGCCGCGCCGCGTGGATTCATGCCTGGAACCGAGGGGCTTTGCAACGCTAACGGGTTTCGATCCAATGCTGTGCAGCTTTGCGGTTCCCGTGGGTTGTCTGCTTCCCAATTCAATACGTAACGCCATGCTGTTGTTGACCTTAAGAGCCGCAATCTACAGGGCTCCCGCAGTGAGGGGGGGTGTGACGCATTTGCACAGCATTTTGCACAGCATTTACGTTGCAAAGCTGGAACGGGAGTGTGTGTGGCGCGACCTATCCTGTAATTCTCTTTGGCGGCAAGGAGTTATGGCAACGTTTTGGTCGCGCGGAGTTGTCACGAATCTCGACTAAGCCGGATGCGTGTAGTCGCCGCGGATGAAACCCGAGTCGCGGGGCGGGTCATAAGAGACATCAAGGTCCGGCGTGTCCAGGCGGCGATGCTGGCGGACGCGCGCGTCGAGCACGCAATCCAGAATGCCGCCGGTCAGGAGCGTGCGTTCCACCGGGACTTGGGGCCGGCCGGTTTCTAGAAACTCTTCGATCTTCATCGTTAGGGCTTGCAGGAACGACGCGCCTGGCGGCGGCGGCAAGTAGAACAGCGTCGAGACGGGGCGCTTTTCGCCCTCGAGCCGCGCCGCGAAGGTCGTGTCGTCCACGTGGCCGTTCAGGTTGATCGCGGTCGCGCGCAGGCCGTCGCGATACTCGATGAGGAAGGCGATGGGCCCGCGCAGCATCGTCGGCCGGCCCGGGATCAGCTCGAAGTGCCGGCAATTGCGGCGAATGTCGCCGACGTTGAGCGACGGGCTGCGGCCGAGAGCGTGCTCCAAGAGTTCCCACGACCATTCGCCGGCGTCGCCCGCTTTCCAGACCGCGTCATCTTCCAGGCAGCGCACAGCGCGCACGCCCTGCTGGCCGCGCGTGCGCCGCTCGACCATGCATTGCAGGGCTTCGAGCGCGTGGATGCCGTAGATTTCCAATTCGCCGCGCGAGGCGACCAGGGCTTCGCGGATCCGGCAGTTAAGGGGGAGTTCGAGTTCCGGCCGACGCCAGGTGATGGGCAAGCTGGAGCCGGCCATGAGCGGAAAACCCATTTTCCGCGCGGCGCCGTACATTTCGCGGGCGCGCTTGCGGTCGTAGTAAAGGTGTTTGTCGCAGAAAACGGGCACGCTCCGCCCCGATTTCTCGAATACTTCAACGATGCGCTGAAACAGCTCATAGCGCGGGTAGAGTTTTTGGCCCTTGTCGTTGTACGGGTAGTCGCCGTGCTCGCCGATAAGGAGGACGCCGTCCACCGCCAGTCGTTGGCCGCCGAGGGTGAGAGCGCCGGCAACGGTGTCGAACAACGTGAAACCGTATTCCTTGGCGAGATCGCGGCTCAGGTCGCCGCGGTGCTTTTGCTGCTCGACGTGCATGCCGGCGACATTCCAGTCGGGATAGTACATGCGGCCGTTGCGGAGATAGCCGTGCAGAAAGCGGCCCGTGATGTGGTAGGCGTGGGAGAGGTAATGGTAGGCGGTGGTGACGACGGCGAGCAGGCGGCGCGGCTTGCCTTCGCGCTCGGGCGGGCGGCTGCGCGGGCCGGGCCGAGGGGCAGCTGGTTCCTGCGCGGAGGCCTGGCTCGCGGCCAAGAGACCGGCGGCATTGGATTGGACAAAGCGGCGGCGCGAAAGGGGCATCGAATCCTCGTGAAGTTGCGGCCTGAACAGCGGTGTACGAGAAAGCTCATTCGCCTCGCCCCGCGTAGATGCTTTCTCTGGAATCGTCGGCGACTCTCGTCACCGAATCATGGCTAGCCACCCACTCACGCCAAGCCGCCGCCCTTTCCGGTGCTGACCTTTTGTCGAAGGATTCCGGCTGAATAACACCATTTGCAGCAGCCCAGTCATGTGCTAAGTGCGACAGATACTCTTCCAGCGACTTGCCGTAGTGCGCTGCTTGCTCCCGGAGTTTTTGCTCCGTATCCGGCAGAAGGTGAACGGTGACTGTCATGGGGTTTTTCCAGTTTAGTTTATTTTCATAATACCAATCCGATTCAAGTCGGGGCAGTCAGATTGTTCCGGGAGACATCGGCGCCAGTTAGGTGCCACCACGTTTGCGGCCGCGTTTGTCATATTGTTCGAGCGCCTTCAGCACCCCCGAAACGTCTTGCGGCTGCGTCTGTGCCGGCGTCAGGGCGGCCTTGCCTTTCTTTGGCACAGGCGCAGCGACGGCCGGCTGAGGTTGGGCTGATGGCGCGGCGGCGCGATCGACGTTCCAGATCAAGCGGCCGCCGCGCGACAAGATGCCGGTCAAGCGTTCCAGCACTTCCAGGAGAAACACGGCTATGGCGGCAAACAGAAGCCAGGCGGATAGCGACACCAGGCGCGGCTGCCGTTCGATGTCGCTCCAAATGCTCGCGAGCTCGATGCGATGCTTGCCGCCGCTGAGCCGCGCGAGGCGCTCGAGTGCATCGGCCCCGCTCACCCCCAGCCCCTCTCTCTGAGGGAGAGGGGAGGCTTTGGCGCCACTCATCCCAGACTCCCCCGAGGGGCGAGGGGTGTGCATTGGCTCGAACTCCGGCGAGTAGGGCAAACACACGGGCGGCAGCGATACCGGACCCGCGTCTGGCAGATGCACGGTCGCAAGCACCACTTCGACGCCATGCAGCGGAATCTCGGCCGCCAGCGTGTCCGGTCCGGTCCACTGCAGCCGCGTCTTTTCCACCTTCGGTTTCTTGCCAGCCGTCGAACGGAGCGTGGCGACTTCGGGCAACGCGGCGAATGGATCCAGTTTGCGCTCGGGATCGAGGTGAAGTTGCACGTGCGCGATTCCCTTGCGCAGGTCTTGCGTCACCATCACTCCTGCCCCCTCACCCCCGCCCCCTCTCCCCCCGGCGAGGGGGGACTGGCGACCGCCGGTCCAACGCGCAAGACTGGTGAAGAATTCGCCCACGTCTTTCCACTGTGCGATCGCGCCTGTGTACTTGCCGTCCACTTCCCCGGTATAGCAGAGGACGCGGCCCGCGCCGGCGTGCCAGGCGGCGACCACGGGCGCTTGATACTCATCGAGTGTGACGGCGGCGAGTTGCGCGCCCGGCCGCAAGTAGCACAGGTTGTAGCCGCCCAGTGCGGGGGGCGCGAATTCCTTGCTGGTCAATGTCAATAAGCTGGGTGTCGTCTGGATCGGCGTTGGCTCGTCGAGGAACGCGCTGCGGGCGACGACGAAGGTGTCCTGGGCAAAGAGGCGCGGCAAGTCGTCGGGCCGCTCGGAGAAGAAGCAGCGGCCGCCGCCTTTGGCCGCCACGTCTTTGAGCAAGTCGCCGTCTTTGTCCGAATCCTTACCCAAGCCAATGACGCTTACCGTGATGTTGCTGTCCCGGCATTTTTCCAAGAGCTTGACGTATTCCTTGGGCTCCTCGGCGTCGCCGGCGTCGGCGAACAGGATGATATGCCGCGTGCCCGCCTTGGCCCGCATCAGCATCCGGTACGAGGCTTCGAGCGCTTCATAGACGAAGATGCCGCCGCCTTGCGAATTGATGCTGAGGATGCGGGCGCGAATGGACGACTTGTTCTCTACCAGTGCGAGGTCTTGGATCACGTGCGGTGCGCTGTCCACCGCCAATACGCCCAACTCATCGGTCGGGCCTAGCAGATTGACGACTTCCGCCGCGCCGAGATTGGCAAGGTCCATCTTAACGCGGCCGCCGCCCACCGTAGCGGCCATGCTGCCGGAGCGGTCGAGGGCGACGACGATCGCCAGGGACAGTTTGCGATGTTCCTGGCGCAGCTCCATGGACACAGGCAGGACTGGATCGAGTGCGGATTTGAAGTAACCGCCTGGACCGTACGACGCGCGGCCGCCGGTGACCATAAGCCCCGAGCCGGTTTGCTGCACCCAGGCGGCGAGGTTTTCCAAGCCGGAGACGCCGATCTTGTCCGCGGCCACGTTTTCCAAAATGACGCCGGAGTACTTGGAAAGTTCTTCAAGGCTCCAAATGCAATTCTCGGGCAGTGATGCTTTGATGTTGAGGCCGCCGTTTTCGAGAAAATCCGGGAATGCGGACTGGGCGGAGGAAATGACGACGAGAATCGGCCGCGGCCCGTGCACGCCGACCAGCAGCCGAGCGTTATTGTTTTCTGGAATCGTGTCTGTGTCTTTGGGAACTATCGAAAACGCATAGGCCTGAACGCCCGGCTCGCCTGCGCGATCGCGAAACGTGAGCCAGTTGAGGCCCGCGTCCAGGACGCGCGTGCCCGCGGCGAGGCGGACGTTGCCGCGGCGCAGCTCAAAGGCGATCTCTTGGCGAGCGGTGGCGTGGATCCAGGCAGTGAGGAGGAACGATTCGCCGGGGTTCACCGCGGACGGAGCGTCGATGCGAACAATGGCGACGTCGTTGCCGGTCGCGCGTTCGATGGGCCGGTAGTCGAGGGCGATGCCGCGCTCGGCGGCGCGCACAGCCAGCGCGGCGGGATCGCGGCCCGTCCAGCGCCCGTCGGACAAAACCAGAATGCGACCGGCAGCGCCGCGCGGAATGAGCCCCAGCCCCATCTCCAACGCCTCGGCCAGGTTCGAGGCGTCGCCGCCTACGTCGTGCAGGAAGCCGCCGAACTTGGCGTGCGCCGGTGAACGCTCAAGGGCGACGCCGCGGCCAAAGGCCACGATGGCTAGCCTTTCGCTGGGACCCATGGCATCGTGCACGAGGTCGATGGTTTGCCGTTGCGCGCCGTCGGCGTCAACCGGCATGGACAAGCTGCGATCGGCAAGGACTACGACCGTGCCCGCCTGGCTGGAAAGGAAGAGTGAAAAACCGGCCAGGGCCATGAGGACCAATGTCATCGTTACCAAACGCAGACCGAGCAACCAGCGCGAACGAAAGCCCCACACCCAGAGCGATACAGCCAGGGGCAAAGCCAAGAGCAGATAGATGGGATGCAAAAACGCCATGGTCATTCGTCTCTGGAAGAGCCTGTCAACCAGTAAATCACGACGAAGACGAGTGCTCCCAGGCCCACGACGCCCGCGACAATGTACAATAACAATTTGCTATCCATGACGACTCACTTTCTCCTATTCTTGCTTGCCGCCGCTTGACAGCCAGTAGATCAAGAAGAACACGCCGCCGAGCACGAGCACGACCAGGATCCATTCCATCCAGCCGATGCCGAAGATTGAGAATAGTGCCATCATTGTCTCCGCATGTTAGTAGGACGGATTATCAATCCGTCCAACTGGGCTCATCTGCCGCTGCGGCTCGCAAGCGCCAGGTGCCAGGTCAGCACTCCGAGCGCCAAAAGCAACAGCACCCAAGCGATATTGCGCAGCGCCGATTCGGGCACGCCGTCTTCGGTCCATTCGCCCCAGCGTCCGGAAACACAGGAGGATAAATCCGATTCCTCAGCGGAGAGTGCATTGACCGCGAACGAGTATAACTTGTCGCCGGACCTGACCTCGTACACGCCCACGTCGTCCGCTGGAATCGCTGCGCGTCTGCTATAGACGTTAAGAACCTGCGACGCGCCGCTGGGCTTACGCACCACAATCGAGTCCATTGTACTAGGCACACTCGGTGTGCCGTCCGGCGGCGGCGATGGCATACGCAGCGTGCCTGCTACTTTCAACACTGCCGATTCGCCAAGCCGCAGATTGGTCGCGCGCAGTCCCGGCAACTCGGTAGCCCGCCAATGCACCAGGTTCCAAACGAGGACCGGCCAAGCGGGCAATTCGGTGAGCGTGGACAGGTCGGTCCGCAGCCGCCAGCGCAGTAGACGCTGTCCGGCGGCGTTTTCGACTTCGGTCAAAAGCGGCACGTTTCCGGCCAAGATGACGGGCCTGCCCGGCAAGTCCTCGGTTTTGCCGCCGCCCCATACGACTCCTTGCAAACTCAATCCCTCCGCCAAGGGATGCGTGCGGTCGACGACAAACGGACCGGTGAACGCGTCCGCGTCCTTTTCGCGCAAGAGCTGCACCACCCAGGTTTCCGCCTCGACGCTCGCAAAATCCATGTCGTCGGTGAATAAGAGGTCGGCTCTTCCGACGGACTTTTTTGTCAGCCCTGTGGCGTCGAGCGTCTTTTCCACAAGTGCTCGCAAGCCTTCGTCCTTGATGCGAACTTCCACGGCAGCTTTGGGCAGTTCTTCCGGAAGCAAGACCACCTGGTTGTCGAGGGTTAAGGCATCGTCGGGAAGGCTGGCCCCAAGCGCGCCGTCAACCCCTTTAATCTGAAGCGCAAGGCGGCGCACTTCATTGGCCTTCAGCGTGAGTCGCTCGCTTAGAATCAACCGATCCGCACCGGCCGCTTTCAATTGGAAGTTTGCCGTTTGCTCGGCCGCGGAGAAGTTCGCGATTTCGAAAAAACAGCGCTCTTGGCCCCCCTGCCCTGCTCGGGCCGCGCGCACCAGGGCCAGGTTTGACTGATGACGTCCAAATGCGCGCCAAACGATGCGACCGGCGGGCAAATCGTCGGGCGGTTTCTGATCGGTCACGACAAGGATGCGCGACTTGTCGCCGCCCAATTCCGCCGCGAACGCCAGCGCTTCCGAAAGACGCGCGGCCGGCGACAAGCAGCGCCAGCCGCGAAGAAGTTCCCGCCCCGCGCTCCAACCGTGCACAGTTTCACCCAGAACCTGCGGACTCGTGCCGGCGAGCACGAAACGCACCGGATACTCGTCGCCCCAACGCAGCTCGTCGGCCAACATCTCCAAAGCGAGGGCCTTGGGCGACTCGTCGCCGCCCGCCGACATGGAGTAGGAATCGTCCAGCACCACGACCAGCGGCCAGTGCCCTTGCGAGTTTTCCAGGCGTGGGCCGGTTGCAGCCACGGCCAAGAGGAAGAGGATTGTCAACTCCAGGAAAAACAAAAGCGGCGTCTGCACGCGGCGCACGCGCAGCCCGCTCGTGCGCGCTTCAGCCTGATCGAGCCACAAGAGCAGGCTCGACACGGGCACGAGTCGAAAGCTGTTGCGCAGCCAGTAAAGCCCGGCCAGCGCGGGAATGGCCAAGAGCGCGGCAAAGGCCCAGGGTGTAGTGAACAGAGGAAGCATCTTTTGTAGCGGAACTCGCAAGAGTTCCGGCCAGACCGAATTCTTGCGAATTCAGGTGGGGCGAACATCTTGTTTGCCCTCGTCCGGGCAAACAGGAATGTTTGCCTCACGTGAATTCGGCTACATCACTTGCAGCACTTCAGCCGCCACCAGATCATCCAAGCGGCGCTCCTCGAGCCACTCTTCGGCAACAACGACTGCCATCATCGCGCCGACACGGCGGCAGGCTTCGCGCCAATTGTTTTCGTGGCGCTCCAAGGTGGCGCAGTAACGCCGCGCGGCGGCATCGTCTACCAAGAGTTCCAGCGTTTGTTCCGATTCGACATCAAGAAGCCGCAGGTTGCCGCGCTCGGGCGGCCGGGCGTCGGCGTCGGCCAGTACTTGCAAGACAATGGTGGCCGTGGCGCGATCGGCGCAAGGCGCCAATACTTGCATTGGATCGCCGAGCCATAGGAGGTCGCTTAAGAGCATGCGCAGTCCGCGCGGTCGGAAGAGGGGCGGGCGGCGCGCGAACGATTCGGCGCAGGAGGCGGCGAAGTCGAATGCGGGCAGGTCCCAGGTATGCGCCCTGCCCTGGCACGCCGGGGGTTGCGCGCAGCCGTCGCCGGCCCACCACAGTTTTTGCGTCATGCCGGCGTTTTCCGCCGCGACGGCGAAGAATGCCGCGAGCCCTGCTGCCGCTTCCACCTTGCTTGTGCCCGCCAGCGCCATCGAGCGCGAGCCGTCCACGACGATGTCCAAATGCGGCGTCACTTCTTCGTGATAGAGCTTCACGACGAGTTGATCGCTGCGGGCATAGACATTCCAGTCGACGTAGCGCAGATCATCGCCCGGCTGGTAGTTGCGGTGTTCGCGAAATTCCAAGGAGCTGCCGGTGCGCGCACCTTGGTGCGGACCCACTGTGCCCAGCGGCAGACCGCGCGGCACGGCCAAGACGTAGCGCGAGCCGGCGCGCTCACCTTCGAGCAGGGCCTTGCGACGAGAGGAGCTCATAAGGTTGCTTCGCCGGTTGCCCCTTCTTCTCTTCCCGTGGGCGTGAGTGGAGGAGCAGTGTCTTCTTCTCTTTGTTCCCGCACAGAACCGGACGGGGCTTCCAACGGCGCGGTGACGCTGCCCGTGGAGGCCACGGCAATCTGCGGCCCGGCGCCGAATTCGAGCGGCCGAAACCGCAAGAATTGCCTGAAAAACCAGGGCAGATTCAGCAGCGTTGCCAGTGCCGCCCAACTCACCGCAAACGTCAGGTAGACGTTTTGGTTTCGGAAAAAGCGGCCTTCGGCAAACTCCCAGATGGCCACGAAGGGATTGGTCAAGAGCGCATAAAAATGCTCCTGGTAATTCCATTCTCGAAACAGCAGCAAGAAGAAAATGAGAAAAGGCACGAGGCTGCCGATGGCCAGCAGAAAAATAAAAATCACCCAGTTGAAAATTGCCTCGACGTGGCGAAAAAGGACGTTGCGGACGAACACCGCAGTCATCGCGTAGCAATACACATAGAGCGCGCCCACGGCGGTGGCGGGAAAGATTTCGCGCGTGACGTCGTTGGCGTGGCTGAAGGCGGTGACGTTGTAGGGCGGCAGCCAATTCCATCGGAAAGCAGCTAAGTAGGCCAGGATGGTCAGTCCCATGAGCGAGGCGGAGAAGAGCACGCCGCCGGCAGCGCCGCCGTACAACAAGAACGCCGGCCAGCGCAGCCACCAGCGCTTGGGAATCGCCCGGGCCACGCGCGGCGACCAGTGCACGCGCTCGGTGATGGAGATGACCAAGCTCAAGGCGCAGATTGCGCTCATGGCGGCAATCCACACGCCGATGGGCATGGCATCTCGTCCAATGCCGGCGGCGACGAAGGCAGCGCCGCCAAAAACGAGCCAAAGTGCCAACATATAGATGCGCACGGGCAGCGCACGATTAGACGACGGCGGGCTGATGAGCGCCACCGACCACTGGAAGAACAACCCGCAGCCGCCGACGATCGCCGCGAGCACGATGATGAAAATGACCCAAAAGCGCGGATCTTGAAAGACAACGTTGCCGCCTTCTTGCACGAAGATGACGGAGCCCAAGAGGTTATAGATGAAAACAATTAGGAGCGTGGCGAAACCCAACATGCCCAGAACTGCCTTAAGAACGCGATTGCCAGGGACGACCGCCAAGAACACAACTAAATGCACGCTGACGATGACGACGGCGAAGTCCCAAAGGACAACGAAAAAAATCGAAGGCCAATCGATGCCGCGCAAGAAATAGGTGAACAACATGAAGGGCGCGCATGCGCTAAAGATCAATAGAGCCAGCACCGTCGCGGAAATGATTTTTCCGGAGATGATGGAGCGCGGCTTGAGCGTAGTGATGAACAAAAGGTCGGTGTTGACTTCGGAGCGCTCCGCGGCCAATCGAATGCCCGTGTAGGCGGGAAGAAACAGCATGCAGGTGGTCAGCAGAATCCCCTGAAACCAACTGAAGACGTTGCGGCCCGCTTGAAACTCAATGGACTCGAGCCGCCCCCCCATGCCGATGAACAAGAGACTCAGGCCGAGTATCAAAAGCTGCAATACTAGGAACAAAAGCAATACCGCGACCACGAAGCGACTTTGCACCGCCTGGCGCAGCTCTTTCACCACGATTGGATTCAAGGCGTCGTCAATCTTCGTTACCCACTCGCGCACAGCCATTTTCTGGGCTCCTACTGCCACTCTCCGCGCTCCACGCTACTGCACCTCGCCCCTGGTTACATTCATGAAGATCTCCTCCAAGCCGACGCGGCGTTGGCGGAACTCGATCACGCGAAAACCGCCTTGCACGAGGGCTGCCAAGAGCTGGAAGCAGGCTTCCTCTGTGCCGTTCACCTCCGCTTCGACCGAGTTGTCCACGAGCATGCTCGCGACATTGACGTGCGGGCTTTCCAAAAGGTGCTTGTACATTTCCTCATGACGCTCGATGCTCTTGATATGTACGGTGCGGCGCGGCGCGTCCCCGGCCAGGATCTGGTCGAGCTTGCCCGCGCGCAGGATCTTGCCGTGCTCGATGATGACCACGCCGTCGCAAATCTCCGCCAATTCCGTGAGGATGTGCGAGCTGATGAGGATCGCTTTGCCCTGCCAGGTCAATAGCTTGAGCAACTCGCGCAACTCGATGCGGGCGCGCGGATCGAGGCCCGCCGCCGGCTCGTCCATGATGAGCACCGGCGGATCGTGCAACAGCGACCGAGCCACGCTCACCCGCTGCTTCATGCCTTTGGAAAGCGCCACCAGGTTCTTCTCGCGGATGCCGGTCAGGTTCGTGAACTCTTCGATGCGCTCGATGACTTGCCGGCGATGTCCGCTCTTCAAACCATAGGCTCGGCCGAAAAAGTCGAGATAATCGTGCACGCTCATGTCGCGGTGCGTGGGCA
>JAKEHV010000508.1 GCA_022614915.1 Gemmataceae bacterium
CCACGCGTGCAAGATGGATGAGGCATGCGCGCGGCATTTCGCAGCCACGCCGATCACGTGCACTCCATCGGGCGGCTTTGCTTTGGTGTCGTGCACCGTGTGCGCCCGGCTTTCGCTGCATGCCTTGCACAGGATGCGTGTCGACGTGCTCCAGTCTTCCGCCGCCCCATCCTTGTCGGTGGCGATCTTTGCCAATTCGGCGACGAAGTCACTGCGATTGGGCATGGCCACGCGCGCCACGAAGGTGCCGAAGGCGCTTGCCGTCAGCAGTTGGAGCGCGTTGAAAACAGGCACGTCCTTGCCGTCGTGCTTCCGATAGCCGACCGGAGCCCCGTCATTGAGCACCACGTCGCCCCAGCGGTGCTTGGACTGAGGGAATGGAATGCTGACGATTTCCGCCCGCGCCGGGTCCAATCGGTAGGCCCAGACGACTTCCGCGTCGCCGTCCGGGTTAAGTCGAATGGGGCCAAGGCCGCAGGGAAGATCGACGGGTCCGTCGCCGTCAAGAACTTGGATGCCGAAGCCGCGCCAAGCCGCGCGGGCCACGTCCCAGCGCGCCAGCGCGGTCGCGGCAATGCCCAGATTCCACCAGGCTGCCTCATTCCTCGCATCGAGCGCGGTCGCTCGTAGATTGTAGTCCAACGACTTTTCCCAATTTGCTTCGAACTTGTAGAGAAGTCCGAGATGGTAGTAGGGCGTCGCCCAACTCGGAAGTTTGGCGGCGGCTTGCAGGTACATCTCGATCGCCTCTTGCCGCTTACCTTGCTTTTGCAAAGCGAGGCCTTTGGCGTTGAGGTCGGCGGCGGATTCGCGTTTGTACATGGCTTCTTAACCGCGGAGTCGCAGAGGAACGCAGAGAAAACGGAACCAACATGAAGAGTGTTACAGTTCGTTCTTTGACTCTGCGGCTCTCTGCGCCTCTGCGGTTATTCTACCGTCAATAACTCCTCGATCTTCGCTTCGATCTCTCGAATTAAGAAGGGACGACCTTGGACTTTGCTGAGGCCGACGGCGTCAATGAGAAATCGGGCTCGAAGAACCATGAGCAACTGGCCGGTGTTGAGTTCCGGAACCAAAACACGGCGGTAGCGCCGCAGCACCTCCTCCGTGTTCTTAGGCAGCGGGCACAGATGTCGGAGGCAGGCGCAGGCAATTGGCCGGCCGAGCTTTTGCGCGCGGGTGACCGCGGAGCGGATCGCGCCCCACGTGTTGCCCCACCCAAGGACCAAGAGGTCGCCCTGGTCCGGTCCTAAAACCGCGAGCGGCGCAATATCATGGGCGACGTTGTCGATCTTGAGGCGACGAGCGTCCACCATTTTCTGGTGGTTTTGCGGGTCATAGCAAACGTCGCCCGTGCCGTCTTCCTTCTCCAGCCCAGTCAAACGATGCTCGAGACCTCGTGTGCCTGGGACTGCCCAGGGGCGCGCCAGGCGCACCTCACGACGAAAGGGCTCGAAGCTTGTGCCGTTTCCCTGACGGTCGGCGGCGCGCGCCTGTTGGACCGCGAAGGCGGACAATTCCGCGGGCGTGCGAATCTTCCACGCTTCACCTCCCTGGGCCAGATGTAAATCCGCCAGCACGACTACGGGCGTCATATAGCGCGTTGCCAGCCGCGCGGCTTCGTAAATCGTGTCGAAGCAGTCGGCCGGAGAACAAGGCGCCAGCACCACCAAGGGAGCTTCGCCATGCCGGCCGAAAAGCGCCTGCAACAGGTC
Source organism: Gemmataceae bacterium (assembly GCA_022614915.1). Lineage (GTDB taxonomy): Bacteria > Planctomycetota > Planctomycetia > Gemmatales > Gemmataceae > JAKEFD01. The sequence continues at coordinate 1,716 of JAKEHV010000508.1, forward strand.
GGCCTGCTCAGGATTGGACGGCATGCCCGTGCTAGGCCCTGCGCGTTGGATGTTGACCACGACGCAAGGAAGCTCGGTCGCCACGGCCAAACCCAATGCTTCCGAAGACAAAGACAGTCCCGGACCGCTTGTAGCCATGGCGCCCAGCGCGCCGGCGAAGGAAGCGCCCAGGGCCATGCACAAAGCGGCCAGATCGTCTTCCGCCTGCAACAAACGGAATGCGTGATGTTTCCACTCCGCCAAGAGATGCAAGACGTTTGCGGCGGGTTGGCTCGGCGCTCCCGCGAACACCAGCGGCAGCCTGGCGTTTTGAGCGGCGGTGACCAGACCGAGCGCGAGTCCCTCATAGCCGGTCAGCTTGCGATAGCGACCCGGCGCGCGGCAGGCGCCTTCGATCTTGCGAACCGGCCCCAGGCTTTGTGTTTCGCCGAAGTGATAGCCGGCCTTGAGCGTGCGCGAGTTGGCTTCAAGAATTGCCGGATTCTTCGCAAACTTTCGGCCGATCCATTGCAGGGTCGGCTCCAGCGACCGCTGGTACAGCCAGAAAACAACGCCCAGCGCGAAGAAGTTTCGGCAGCGTTCCACTTCGCGTGGATTCAATTTCAAAGACGCGACAGCCTGTCGATTGAGCTGGCTGAGGGGCAGCGCGAGCACGCGAAAGCTTTGGAGCGAACCGTCTTCGAGAGGGTTGACGGCGAAGCCGGCCTTGTGCAATTCGGAGATGTCGAAGGCGTCGGCGTTGACCAGGAGCAACCCGCCTGGGGATAGATCGGCGCGGTTGGCCTGCAAGGCCGCGGGATTCATCGCCACCAGGGTATCGAGCGCATCGCCGGGAGTGTGCACGTTCTCTTTGCCGAAGCGGATTTGAAAGCCGGCAACGCCCGCGAGCGTGCCGGCCGGAGCGCGGATTTCCGCAGGCGGGTCGGGCAGAGTGCGAAAGTCGTTGCCCGCCAGCGCCGTCGCCAGCGTGAACTGCGCGCCGGCAAGCTGCATCCCGTCGCCGGCGTCGCCGGCGAAGCGAATCGTCGCCGCGTCGCAGGTCTGCGCTTTGGCAGCGCATTCTGGTGATTTCTTGGCGGAGGTCATAACTCTCTTGTGTGATGCGACCGATCGAACGACGTAGTCTGGGCGAAGGCTGGTTCGGCAGCTACAAGGGACATTCTATGCGCCTTCGCGGCGCGGAGGACGCGCTCGACCGTTGGGCGGCAAGTTGTAGACGGTGGCGGGAAAATGCTCGACCAGGTAATGCACGATGCGCTTTACCGACAAAATGCCGACCGGTTTGTCGTCGTCCACCACGGGCAAATGACGGTAGCCGCCCTCTTCCATCCGGCGAATAGCGGTGGCAATACTGTCCTTGGGGTGCACGGTGACGGGGTTAGGGGTCATGGCTTCGCAGACCGGCGCGGACAACGGCTTGCCCGGCCCCATGACGCGGCGCAGCAAATCACGCTCCGTGAAAATGCCGATCATTCTGTGATTTTCGCAGACGAGAACGCAACCAACCGATTTGGCGCGCATCAAGGCAACGGCTTCGGCCACGCTCTGCGACGGCGCTACCTGCCAGGGGGGCGTGGGATTGAGACGCGACACACTTTCGATCTTCAAATTCCGGGAAACATCCATTCCAGTCGGCTCTTCCTAACGAATTATTCACTATTATTGTCCGAAACCCAACCCTCTCGGCAAGTGGCGAAAAAGCGCACAGTGGAGTGCGATGACTCGGCCTACAATGGCTTTAGATCGAGCGGGACGCCCCATGCCGGATCCACAGAAACTAGTCGCCACCATTCACAAAGCCGCTGCCGCGTTTCGTGCCACGCCGGGCCGAAGCGGGCACGTCGTACGCCTCCGGGAGGGAGTCGAAGTCCTCGTGGCCGGCGACTTGCATGGCAGCGTCGAAAACTTTCGGCAATTACTGCGGAGAGCGGACCTCGCGCAAAACCCGCGCAGGCACCTGGTTCTGCAGGAAGTCGTCCACGGACCATTTTGCTATCCAGGCGGCGGGGACAAATCGCATCAATTGGTCGATCTGTTGGCTGCGCTCAAATGCCAGTTTCCCGAGCGCGTGCACTTTCTCTTGGGCAATCATGAATTGGCGCAATGGCAAAACCAGCGCATCGGCAAGGGCGACGCCGATCTCAATGTTCTTTTCCGCACCGGCATTGACGAAGCCTATCCCGGTTGGGGGGAGAAAATCTACGCGGCTTATTTGGCGTTGTTCGCCGCCGCTGATCTGGCGATTTACACAACCAACCGGGTCTTGTTGACACACAGCGTGCCAAGCGCGAATCACTTGATGCATTTCGACGTCACGGTCTTGGCAAAGGACGACTTGGAAGCGGCGGAGCTGACTCTGGTCGGAAGTGTGCACGCGCTTGTATGGGGCCGTGATACGAGCCAAGCCAATGTCGAAGCATTTCTAGAGAAAATGGACGCCGACTTGTTGCTGACGGGACACATCCCTTGCGAAGAAGGCTACACGGTCCCCAACGACCGCCAAATCATCCTCGACGCGAAAGGGACGCCGGCCTGCTATTGCTTGTTCCCCACGGACCGACCTCTAACTCAAAAAGAACTGATTGAGATGATTGGAGTGTTGTAAACTTAGAGTTGCTTTCCCGAATAACTCGCCCACAGCGCGTCGACCGGGTGCGCGATCCACATTTTCGGCTTGTGTTTCCGCAAATAACGTCCGATTTGAATCAAGCAGCCGACGTTGCTCGAAAACACTGCGTCGGCGTCGGTTGCGAGCAGGTTTTGTGCCTTGCGCAGTCCCAAGCGCTCGGCCATTTCCGGCTGCGTCAGGTTGTAGCTGCCCGCGGCCCCGCAACAAATCTCGCTTTCGTTTAAGGGCACCAACTTGAGGCCGGGAATCATTTCCAATAACTGCCGCGGTTGCTTGCGGATTTGCTGGCCGTGGCACAGATGGCAGGCGTCGTGGTAGGCCGCCCGCAGGTTTAGGGGACTCTGCGGCGCGATGGGGCCCAACTCGACGAGAAACTCACTGATGTCGCGCACTTTCCGAACGAACTGTTGTGCGATCTTGGCGTCTTGCGTGTGCTGGAGGATATGGTGATAGTCTTTGAACATGGCGCCGCAGCCGGCGGCGTTGACGACGATGGCATCGATCCCTTGCGCCAGGAACGCTTGCAGGTTTTGCCGTGCGAACTCTCGGGCCGGCGCTTCATGCCCGGCATGATAATGTAATGCGCCGCAACAAACCTGGTTGGGCGGGGTCCATACCTCGCAGCCGTTGACCTGCAGCACTCTTGCCGTGGCCCAAGTCGTCTGCGGGAAGAACGCGTCCGCCGCGCAACCGGTGAAGAGCGCCACCCGCGCTCGCCGCTTGCCCTCCGCCGGCAATTCCTGGGGCAGCCGGCCATAGTGTTTGCGCAAGGGCGGCAGCATATCATGGAATTCCCGCAACGACCGGGGCAGAATCCTGAAGAAGCCGATCTTCGTCAACAGCCAATCGATTCCCAGCCATTGCAGCAGCTTCGCCGGCTTGAGCGCCCAGCGCATGCGCCGCGCATACGGCGTCATGCGATACAGGAAAAACCGCTTGAGCCAGCCCAGGGATTCTTTCTTCGCGCCTGTATTGGTGAGATGTATTCGAAACGGCTCGATCAATTTGCCATATTGCACGCCCGAAGGACAGGCTGATTCGCACGCCCGGCAATCGAGGCAGAGATCGAGGTGATTCTGAACTTCTTGGTTGAGCTCGATCCGGCCGTCGGTCAGCGCCCGCATGAGATAAATGCGGCCGCGCGGGCTGTCGTTTTCGTCGCCCAGCTCGACGTAAGTCGGACACGCGGAAGTGCACAAACCGCAGTGAACGCAATCGAGGAAAAGCTCGTAATCGATGCCTGCTTGGGTAGGCAAAGTGATTCGGTTTTTTTCGGCCGTTTGCAACATTGATGTATTGCTCAATTCGCGCTGAATAATCGCCCCGGATTGAACACGTCGTGGGGATCCATACTTTTCTTCACTTCCGCCATCAAAGTCCAATCAGCGCGGGACGGACCCCACACCGACAGTTTCGTTTTCCACTCGTGCGGACAACGATGGACAACGACGACGCCGCGTTCACGCCACTCGTTTAACATTGCGGCAGCCTCCGCGCTCGTCAAGCCCGCGGGCGACAACAAAGTAGTAGGCACACTCCGTGTGCCGTCCGCCTGCGACGGCACACGGAGTGTGCCTACTACTATCTCGCCCGCGGGCCAATGACCCCACACGACGCCGTTGCCCGCATGGGCCCGCAATAGCACGCGCTCGCTTTGCCTGGCTGCTAGATTCAAGAAGTCTGCCGTGGCGCTGGGCAACACGCTGGCTTTGAATACTGTCTCTGCTGCGGCCGCTGCGTCCCAATCCGTCAGCCCTTGCCACAAAGGCGACGCCGTATGTCCCAGGTTGGCTTCCAAGGAAAAGTCGCCGCCGGTTTCCTTGATGAGTTGCTGCACTTGCCATTGCACGGCCTCGGCGTTTCCTTCGTAGCCGGCGAAGATCGTCCATTCGTCCTCGCGGCCCTTGCTAACGCTTCGGGCTAAAGTGGCGGCGCCGGCACGGTTGAAAACTTCCAGACATACTGGTCGCGTGCGGCTCTGGTGCAGCCGGTCCAAGCAGTCCCCGAGCTTCTCCGCGTTGCAGCGGAATCGAACCAGCGCTTGTTCTTCCGGCAGCGGTCGCAGCTTCAGCGTGACTTGCGTGATGACGCCGAGCGTGCCGAGTGAACCGACCATTAGTTTGCAGATGTCATAGCCGGCAACGTTTTTGACCACGCGGCCGCCGGACTTGAATTCTTGCCCCTCGTCATTGATCGCGCTCAAACCGATGACATAATCGCGCAAAGTGCCGTAGCCGAGCCGGCGCGCGCCGCTGACGTTGGCTGCCAGCGTTCCGCCCAAAGTAGCTTCCTGGGCAACGGGCACATCGATCGGAAGGCGTTGGTTTTCGCCTGCCAGGATTTCTTGCAGGCGGGCAATGGTGATGCCGGCCTGAACCGTGATGGTCATGTCGCGGGCGGGATAGTCGATAACCTTGTCGAGCGCTCGCAAATCGACGGCTTGTCCCGCTTTGCTGGGTGTGTTGCCCAAAGCAAGCAAGGTGCGGCCGCCGATGGGATAGATCGCCCGGCCGGAGCGCGCCGTTTGCTCGACCAAATGGCCCAGCTCCAAGACAGTCGTGGGGCGAACCATGGGCAATGGACCGAAACCGTCGATGAAGACCGCATCGTCGCTCATGCAATGATTCAGTTTATGGATACGACTCAAGAAAAATCGAAAGGGCTCTTCCCCGGCTTCTTGGGAGTCGCGGAAGGAAATTGCTTCGATATCTCGGAGGAGTTGGGCATGGTTGGTTGGGATTCTGTCGCCGCGGCCCCGAACGGATTGGGCGCTTGTGTAAGAGGAGAGGGCGCGGCCGGGTTCGCAGGTTTCTCACCCACGGCGCGATAGACCAGGACCCAGGCGGCGATCAGCCAAATGGCCGCCAGCGACCAGTGCAGCGCGGCCGCCGGCAAGATTTCGTCCGCGCCGAGCGTCCAGTGAATGAACCGCACGACAAAGACCGCTGGGAAAAACGAAACCAGCAAGATGCCAACCTGGCGCGTGTTGCGTTCCGGCACTTTCCGGCCGCCAAACCAAGGCAACTCGCCCAGGACCAAGATGGCGATGCCACCCACCAAAAACATAGAGCCGAGGATGAACACCATAGCGCAGTTCGGAAGCTGAGACTGAAAAGTACATTAACCGTTGACCCGAAATAAGTAAATCCTGATCGGGCGGCAACGCACCCTCACGGCACTGCCCCACGGACGCCGGCAACGGTTGCCAGCGCAATTTTCTAAGGTTTTTTCACTTTCAATCTGGGCGGATCATTCTATAATACATCTCTAATAATTGGGAACCAACGCGCGCCCCTCTACTCGCTCGCGCGGGCCTCTTGAACTTTGGGGACCCAACCATGACTCGCATTGCCAGTGCATTTTCTTTTGCTTTCTTTCTTTTCGTAATTGGCTGCAGCAGCGACAATCGCTGCGAAGTATCCGGGACGGTCACGCTCAACGGTAAGAACATGGATCAGGGCGCGATCATGTTTGTTTCCGTCGCGGAAAAGGGCGGAAACCAGGTGAGCGCCCTGATCAACAACGGCAACTACAAGATTCCCAGAGAGGGGGGACTGCAGCCCGGCAAATACCGCGTGGCCATCAGCAGTCCGGACGGCAAGACGCCCGATCCGGTCGCCGCGCCCGACGCGCCGCCCGGGCCGACGGGCAATTTCTCTTCCAAGGAGCGCGTGCCGGCAAAGTACAACACGGAAAGCCAAATTGAAATTGAGGTCAAACAGGGAGAGCCGAACAAGTTCGACTTCCCGATACCGTAATCTAGTGGCGGACCTTGTGGTCCGAGGCTTCATTTTTGTCCTTTTGTAAGGGGAGGAGTCATGTCTACTCGCCGGCGAGGGTTTACCCTCATCGAACTGTTGGTGGTGATTGCGATCATCGCCATCCTGATCGGCCTGTTGCTGCCCGCGGTCCAAAAAGTCCGCGAGGCCGCCGCCCGCGTCCAATGCCAAAACAACCTCAAGCAAATCTCGCTCGGCATGCACGCTCATCAAGACATCTACAAACTCCTGCCGGGCGGCGTTGGCAAGTTCGGTTGCTGCTGGGGCACCTGGATGGTTCCCATTTTGCCGTTTGTCGAACAGGAAGTCATTTCCAAAAAGTACCTGAACTGGGGCGGCAATGACGCCACCGGCGTCCGTTATGCCGGCGGCACCAACCCTGCCAACGTCACGCGACAACGCCTTGCCGTCTTCACTTGTCCAAGCGATACGCCGAATGCCCCGTCGAGCAGCATCACCAGCCACAACTACGTGGTCAATTTCGGCAATACGACGTTTTTCCAGGCTACCGTCATCGTCGCCGGTGTGACCATCCCCTTCGGGGGCGCTCCCTTCAACTGCTATCCCGGCTCGGTGTCGGACGATGGCCCCGTGAATGCGGCCCAGGCCAGGACCTGGACACGCGAGTACGGCAAGCCCGTCAGCTTGCTGCATGTCTTGGACGGTACGAGCAATACGCTCATGCTTTCGGAAGTAAAACAAGGCCAAGGACTTGACGCACGCGGCTTCGCCTGGTGGGGCGGGGCCACGGGTTTCGTGACGCTCTATCCTCCGAACTCTCCGACTGACCCAGACGTCATGACCGGCGCCTGGTGCAATATAGGGAACCCGGCGAACGGGCCGTGCATCACCGCGAGTGTCGCCCCGCCGAGTCCGTTTAGCCGCCGCCAGGGTGCTCGCAGCTGGCACACAGGCGGCGTCAACGTTGCATTGTGCGACGGCAGCGTTCGGTTCGTCTCGAACAGCATCAGCCTCCTCACCTGGCGGTCACTGGGAACGTCCAGAGGTGGTGACATAATCGGCAACGATTTCTAATTCAGAGCCGCGCACGCAGTAAGCGGTGAATTCACATTGGCAAATAACGCGAGCCCGGAAGGCCAGGGACGTATGTCCTGGCTCTCCGGGCTTCGTCACTTAGCTCGTGAAGGATGGCACGATCTACCACTTCTCACTTTTTCTCCTATGCACCAATTTGAAAAGTGGCGGTCGCCATTTCCGGCAAGTCCTGTCCAAGCAACGAGTTGCGGTTTAGCCAGGCACTTTTCATTTTTTCCTCCATTTGGAAAGTAGGTAGTGGCTGAACCGACATTCAAACCTCGAAGATGCACTCGATCTCGACAGGGATATTCCCAGGCAGCGGCCCCATACCCACGGCGCTGCGGGCGCCCACGCCGGCGTCTTCGCCGAACACTTGAGCCATGAGCTCCGAAAAGCCGTTAATCACTTGCGGCTGCTCCAAAAAGTGGGGCGCGGAATTGACCATGCCCAGCGTCTTCACGAGCCGTTTCACTTTGTCCAG
>JAKEHV010000073.1 GCA_022614915.1 Gemmataceae bacterium
ACACGGTGATGGTGGCTTGGGACAGGATGCGTTTTTTTTCGAACTCGGGCTTCAGCCAAACGATGTGCTCGCCGGTGCTGGGGCGGCGATTGCCTGCCTCGTCGAAAAAGGGCACGCTTTGCTTGCCGTCTTTGTCGGCGTACTCAGGCGCGCGCAGCCGGCCCGCTTGCCAGCGCGTTTGCCGTAACCGATCGAGCAGCCGGTCGGCGTCGGCAACCAGCTTCTTGCCGTCGAATGCGGCCAGCACCAGGCCTTCGACAATGTCGCGCTGCAACAGCAAATCTTGGGTCCCGGTGACGGAAACCAATCCCGTCGCAGGGTCTTTTTGGCCGAAGCCGGCGGTCGTGCTGATGGGATTGCGATGCGAGAAAAACACGAGCGGGACGGGCATGTCCTGGATATTCCAAGCGACGTCGCGATCGCGGTAGATATTGTTGAAACTGATGGAGTCGCCGGTGACGACGACGATGTTGCGGACTTCTTCGGGAGCGCGGCGGAAGATCGTGCGCAAGAAGCGCCGGGCCCGTTGCGCATTCGTGGGCAGAACGAAAAGCTGATGGTCGTCCTTGAAGCGATCGTTGCTGGCCAGGTACAAATTGACAGCCACCTCCTCTTGCGGATTGGGCTGGTAGTAGTCGCCAACGCTGTATTGCACGATGCCGTTGTAGATGTTGTTGCCGAACACGTCCCAGAAGATTTTTTCCAGGTCTTTGGAGTAGGCGTCGTCAAACCAGGCCCAGGAGCAAAGAAACTTCGCCTTGAGATGTCCGGCGGCGGCCAGGCCCCCAAGCGCTCCCCAGGGTTCAGCCTGGGCGACGGCGCTCGCAAACACCTCCGGCTCCGCGTTCACCGGCGTCCACACCTGCGGATGCTCTTTGATGAAGTCACGCAGCGCCTCCACCATGCGCGTGTTCGTGAACGAGAAGCGGAAGCTGCGCTCGGGGTATACTTTCATCAGCTCGGGCAAATCCTTGTGCGGTTTCTCGCCGCCTTGCATGTCGCGTGGATAATAACGCTCGGCTGTCGCGGTCGTGATGCAGAAAAGCGGCGCCGGCGCCCGCCAACCATCGCGACCAGCTTTCAATGCTTCGGCGAACGCCAAGGCTCTGTCGCTGGTGTCGCCGCCGATGATTGCCAACGGCGGCTGGCCGCGGCGGCTTAGCATTTGGGTCCAGGCGCGGATGTCGTTCTCGCCGCTCAGCTTGTACCAGCGAATCCACAGCTTGGATTGCTCCGCGCCCTCGAAATAGAGCGCGAGCTCCGGCACATCCGCCGTCAAATCGAGGAAGGCCCTTTCGAGATCGATCTGGAGCACGCGGCCAGCGTCGAGTTTGGACCAGTCTTTTTGCAGTTGCTTGACCGCCGCGACCAGACGTTCCCAGCCTTCGCCGCTGGTGGCCGGCGCAATCCAGGCGATCTCCTGATGCCCGCGCGGAATCGCCTTGACCTGGGCCAAGGCCGGCCCGAAAACGCGCAGCGCCACAAACACCGCCCCCGCGGCCAGGACGCCCAGCGCTATAAAGGTGAGCATTCTTGTTCGCAACATTCGCGCCGATCTCCGCCCTCTTCCCCCAGTTCCTAGATCATACAAAGAAAATGCGGAAAACGATATTGCGGGTGATATATGACCACGGATAACACGGATTTACACGGATAAGAAAAACTGCAAGACGAAGGGCGGTCGATGATCGCTGATCCGTGTTATCCGTGAAATCCGTGGTTAGAACGCAAAAACATGAACATCCTCGCGCTCGATGTTGGCACTTCTTCAGTGAAGGCGGCGGTGCTGGACGTGGAAACCGCCGACCCAGTGGGCGGCGTCGCGCGCGTGAGCTACGCGCTGGACTCACCAACGCCCGACGCCGCCGAAGTGCCCGCGGACCGGCTTTGGCAAACAGTGGCAACTGCTGCCCGCACCGCCATGGTGCGCGCCGGCGTCGCCGGCACGCCGCAGGATGTGCGCGGCATTGGACTGTCCGTCTTGACCCCGGCGCTCGTCTTGCTCGATGAAGCCGACCGGCCGCTGTTGCCGATTTGGACTCACTTGGATCGCCGCGCCCGCCCCGCCGCGCGACGCGTTTGGAACGCAGTGGGCGAGGAGTTTTTGCGCTCCACCGGCAACCGGCCTTTGCCCGGCGGCATGACCGCGTTGTGTTATCGCCAGATGCTCACCGACGAGCCCTATCTGTCCCACGACGTGCGCGCCTTTCTACACGCCAACGGCTGGCTCGCGTTCCACATGACCGGCGAAAAGGCTTTTGACCGCGGCAACGCCTGCTTCACCGGCCTCTATGGCACGCTCACCGATCAACAGTGGTCGCCGCGCTGGTGCGATTATTTCGAAGTGGACCGCGCCTGGCTGCCGCCGGTCGTGTGCGGCAGCACCACGATGGGAACGCTGCGCTCGGGGCCCGCGGGCGAAATGGGCGTGCCCGGCGGCATCCCCGTCAAGCTGGGCGCGGCCGACACGTCGAGCGCCATGCTGGCTGCCGGCATGCAGCCGGGTGATCTCATGCACGTGGTCGGCACCACGCAAGTGCTGGCCGCATTCGCGGACAATCCCGTGCCCGCGCCGCAGCGGCTCACGCGCTACCTGGGCGTCGGGGAACAGTTCATCCACGTCACGCACAATCCGGTCGGCGGCGTCGCACTCGATTGGTTTCGGCAACTATGTTTTCGCGAGCAGTCGGAGCAAGAGTTTTACGACAACAGCATCGCCCAAGCCCTGAAGCGGAAGACACGCGTCAGCCTCGATCCGCCGTTCTTGGGAGGCGACCGTTTGGAAATCGACGCGCGGCGGGCCGCCTTTCGGGACCTCGAATTGACCACCGATCGGCTCGACTTGTTGGCCGCGCTTTTGGACGCCATGGTCCGCCGGCATCGCGAAGCGCTGGCGGCGCTTGGGCAGGGGACGTCGTTCCGCCGCATCGTGCTGACCGGCGGCGGGGCCGAGGTCGTGCAGAAGTTGATTCCGGAGTATCAAAGCGCCAACATCGTCCGCCTGGAAGAAGGCTCCCTCCGCGGCGTGGCGAAATTGTTCCTACACTAGCCCGACGCGCTAGCGAGGGCAGGCGTGTCGCCGCTGCAGACGCCACTTTCCTCGGGAGATTCCTCGCAGGATCATTGCAATGGGATTCATTTTCTCGGGCAACCTGTCCGCCCTCGCTAGCGCGTCGGGCTAGTGTGGCGCGTAGAGCTAAAGCCACTTGCGCCATAGGAAAAATGCGATGGCGCCGATCGCGGTCAGCGCCATCAGACCCAGCGCGAACGGATATCCGTAGTCCCATTTGATCTCCGGCATAACGTCGAAGTTCATGCCGTAGATGCCGGCGATCAGCGTCATCGGCAGGACGATGGTGGAAATCATCGTCAGCACTTTCATGATCTCGTTGAGTCGGTTGGAGGCGGCAGCGAGATACGACTGCATCAAATCCGACACCATATCGCGCGAGCTTTCGATGAGCTCGCCGAAGCGCACGAGGTGATCGTAGACGTTGCGGTAATAGACCATTTCGCGCTCGTCCACGAGGGCGAATTCACCGCGCGCCAGGCGGACCAAGACTTCGCGCTCATGGATCAGCGTCTTGCGCAAGAGAACGATTTCGCGCTTCAGGCGCAGCAAGCGGACGAAGAGCGCCGGCCGCGGCCGTTGCACGATGTGTGTTTCCATATTGTCCAAGCTGAGATCGACATAGTCCAAAACGGGGGCGTACTGGTCCACGGCGCAGTCGAGGATCAGGTGAAAGACGAAATCCGGTCCGCGCTCGCACTGCCCCTGGTGCCGCTGCAGGTAGGCCTGCACCTGATCGATGCACTGCAAGGGCTCGTAGTGATGTGTAACGATGACGGTTTGCGTCAAGACTCCGCTGAGCTGCGTAAACGGTTTGACGGCCGGATGCTTTTCCTTGCTCACACCGACTTGATGCAAGAATACGGGCGTCAGCGGGTTGACGATCACAAAAAGGTAATCCGGGAACTCTTCCACTTTCGGATGGTGCGGCAGGCTGTCGGGCTTGCGGCGGAGCCGGGTCACATCCTCGAACGATAAGCTGTGAATCGGCAAAAACTCTTGCAGCACCAGCGCCTCTTCTTCGAGCGTGGGACTGGCCAGGTCGATCCAGACGCACTTGCCGCCCACAAGCCGAGCGCGTTCGGTCATCAGGCGCGCCGCGTCGATCTTCTCGACGCAATTGGATTCCGGGTTCCAAGCGAGAATCGTAATCATGGCGTTGCGCTTTCGGTTGTCAAAAGCTCATAGCCTTCGGAGCGGGTCACATAGGCCGCCGCCGTCACGTCGCCGATCACGTTGAGTGTCGTGCGGCACATGTCGAGGATGCGGTCCACGCCCAGAATGAGCGCGATGCCCGTTGGCGGCACGCCTACCATTGCCAACACCATGATCAAGAGCGGCAGCGAACCGCCTGGCACTCCCGCCGCGCCGATCGCCGTGATGACCGCCATCACCACGACGATGATTTGATCGCCCAGGCTGAGGTCCACGCCAAACACTTGGGCGAGGAATACGACGGTGACGCCTTCGAACAGGGCCGTGCCGTTCATGTTCATGGTCGCGCCCAAGGGCAAGACAAAACCCGCGATGGCCGGCGGCACGCCTAGCTCCTCTTCGCTGACCTTGATGGTCGTGGGCAGGGTCGCGTTGCTGGAACTCGTGGAGAACGCGGTGATCATGATGGCGCGGACCTTACGGAAGAAAACCAGCGGCGACATCCGCGCCAATGTCGCCACCAGGATGGACAAGACGACGAACATCTGCACGGCGATGCCGACGAGCACGATCAGGACATACATGGCGAGCGGCGCCAACAACTCTAGGCCGAACCGGGCCGTGACGGTGAAGATAAGCGCGAAAACGCCGAACGGCGCGATCTTCATCGCCCAACCGATGATCACGATCATGACTTCATTGACGCCTTCCAAAAGACGCACTGTGTGCTGCGACCGCTCCGGCTCGATCTTCGTCAACGCGACGCCGACTAACAGCGCGACGAATATGACCGCCAGCATGTCCATGTTGACCATGGCGGCCAGCGGGTTTTGCGGCACGATTTGGACGAAGGTGTTGACACCAAAGCTCACGGGCTGTCCCGTCCGCTTGGCGGCTTCGGCGCCGTATTCCTTCATCAGACGGTCCTTTGTTTTTTCGGTGATGGCGTCGCCCGGCCGCACGGTGTTGACCATGGCCAGACCGATTACGACGGCCATAGTCATCGTGAGAACAAAGTAGACAAACGTCTTCAGTCCGATGCGGCCGAGGTTACCCATGGCGCCGAGCTGCGCGACGCCAACGGAAAGCGAGGCGAACACAAGAGGAATGACGGTGAGGAACAAGAGCCGGAGGAAGATTTGACCGACGGGGTGCATCACATAGGTGATGAGATGGTCGATCCATGTCGGAGGCGCTGGGGCATAGGCCGTGGCCAATGCGGAGAATGGCAAGCCGACGCAGGGCTGCACGCTCAATAGCGCGAGTAGCTTGGGCTGAAAGGCGGCAGGACGTTGCGCGTAGTTCGCCGTGATGCCGAGCGCCGCGCCGAGGATGAGGGCGAGCAGAATCTTGGTGTGGAGCGGAATTCCTTTTGCTTTGGTTTCGTGCATGGTAAAACATTAGCGGAAATCGACTTCCGCAACCACCATAGAAAGCGGCGCGCGGCAGCGCTATTCCTTCGCGCTGCGAGGGAACGAGAGTGGGAGAATGGAGTCAGGCAGGATCGCTGGAGACGGCGCGTCACGAAGAGGGTTGAAGACCTTCGGTGGCCGCCGTGGCCAATGGCTGCGCACGGCCGCCGGCGTGGACAAACGCGTTTTCAATCGAAGCAAGTTCCGCCTTCAGCTTTTCGGGATTGACCACGAGTTGCAGCCGGCCCATCTCTTCGACACGGCCGGCGAGCAGCGCAAACAGCCTGGGCGCTTGCGCGCTCACGTAGAGAAGTCCGTCGATGTTGAGCGCGGCGTTGTCCGAGTCACGACTGGGATCGCGGATCGCCTCCCAATCTTGCTCGAGCATGCGCCGGACAAACCAGCCGCGCTTGGGCATTTGCATTCGAAAAAAGAGCCGCGGCTGCCAGCGCGTGCCAAGAAAAAAGCGCGATTCCTTCACCGTCTTGATGCCCAGGTAAGCGTAACTATCTTGCCAATCGGTGAACTGTTGGCCTGTTGTCGTCGTCAATAGCCCGTCGGGGCGATACGGAAACCAGCACTGTTCCTTGGGCTCGTTGAGCCACGTTTCCGCCTGCCCGGGCCAAAGCGCCGCCAGGATCGGTTCCAGTCGGCGATTGGCTTCCTCCAGATCACGGAAAAGCTGAACATGCGGCCCCAACGACTCGGATGCCGGTGGCGCTGCCGCGTGGGGGACAGCTTCATCCGGCAACAGAGCGCCCCAGTTCAAGGGCCGGCGAGAGGGCGCCGATGTAATTGAAGATCACCAAGAAGACGACCACGACGCAGGCCACGATGAACAACGTGCCGATTTCGCGCAGTATCAATGGAATCCCCAGTCCGACGACGGCCAATAAGCAGAGCGCCCATTTGCCGCGCCAACCCAGCGCGGTGCCGCGCTGTTTCCACGTTAGCAAACCCAACGGCAACAGTCCGACGATAGTGCCCGCGGGCCAATGCGTTGCCCGTGTGAGATCGAGAAGCATGCCGACGCCGGACATGCAAGCGAACAGCAACAAGATAGTCCACAACTCGACGGGGCCTGGAGGCTGCGACGGCTCGTTTTCGACTTGATTCCTGGCGTCGTCTTTTTTCAACAGTTCTTCGACCTTCTTCCTCGTCTGTGCGCCGGTGGCGGTCGCCTTCTGAAAAACCCATTCCGCCGCCTGCTTGCCTTTGCGCCAAACCTCCGCGCCCACGCCCTTCGCCGTCTTGGCCCAATCCTTCTGCGGATTCTGTTGGATGCTCTCCACCTGCGCCTTGACTTCGCTCGCGTGCTGGTAGCGCTGCTCCGGCTCCTTCTCCAAAGTCCGCAGCACGACTTCGTCCAAACGCACGTCGATTTGCACTTTCTTGGAAGGCGGCGCGAATCGACCGATGGGCAACTCACCCGTCAGCATTTCGTAAAACGTCACGCCCATGGAATAGATGTCGGCGCGGTGGTCCACGTCGCGCGAGCCTTCGATTTGCTCGGGGGCCATGTACGGCACCGTGCCGACGATTTGCCGCGTCTCGGTTAAGCGCACGTCGCCGGCGGGAATGCCCAGGAGCTTGGCCAGGCCGAAGTCGGCGATCTTCACACGGCCGCGCCGGTCCAAAAGAATGTTTTCCGGTTTGATGTCGCGATGGACGATGCCTTCCTCGTGCGCGAATTGAAGCGCGTCGCACAGTTGCGGCACGATGCGCAGCGCTTCTTCGGGTTTGAGCTTGCCGCCGCGAATGGCATGGCGCAGATTGACGCCGTCGACGTATTCCATGATGAAGTAGAAGAGCGGCGGCTTGTCCGAAGCAGGAGAAATGGCCTGGCCCTCGCGCCCAGGGGAGGAGGTAATGGGTTGTGGAGAGGCCAGGCCGGAGTCGTGGACGCCGACGATATTCGGATGGTTTAGCTGGGCTAGTGCTTTGGCTTCGCGTTTGAAGCGTCCTTCGAACGACGGGTCCTGGCTGACTTCCGCGGGCAGGATCTTGACCGCAACGAGGCGATCGAGGTTTATCTGCCGGGCCTTGTAGACGGCTCCCATGCCGCCTTTGCCTAAGAGCTCGAGGATTTCCAATTGTGGGAAGTAAGGCGCCAATTCCTGGGGATTCAATGGCGTAAAGCGGCCAGACGGCGAGGATTGGGTGGCGGCGCCCTGCGACGACGGCTCGAGGCCGACTTTGAAAAGGCATTCCGGGCACAATCCGCCTGGAGAGCCTTCTTCTAAGACCTTGCCGCACAAAGAACAGAAGCGCAACTCTGCCATGCCGATTCTTTCACTTTCGTCCCCTCTCATCATTACAGGAAAAAACCGCGAATGTTACGCGGCCAGCGAAGAAAAATAACGCTGGTTCCCAGGCTCCGCAGGGGAACCTGGTCCGCAAGGCTCTGCCTTGCCGCGTGCGGAGAGGCGGAGCCTCTGGGATTGCGTGCCCAGGCGGAGCCTGGGCACGAGGGCATCGATCAGGATTGTAGACTTTGAAACAATTGCAGCAATTCGTCTTCGACCTCGTCCTCAGTCTCGACGGTGCGGGCCACTTCCTCGCGCAGGAGCTCGCGATAGCGTTTTCGCAAGCGATGGGCTGCGGTGCGCACCGCGCCTTCGGTCATGCCCAAGCTGGCCGCCGCCGTCGCGTGGGACGCCGTCTTGTCGATCAGAAAGGACTTCAAATGCTCGAACAAACCGGTCTTGCTTTGCTCGCGATACTCGGCTTCGAGCTGGTTCATCACCTGTTCGAGCACGGTAAGCGCCCACTGGCGGTCAAAGAGCTTTTCCGGCGTGCGCTCGTCCGCCGGCTCGAAGCGCAACGTCGAGTCGGCTTTGTCGAAGTCGAGGGAGAGGACGGGCCGGCCGCCGCCCTGTTTCTGCGACGTGGCTTTTTCTCGTTCGTTTAGGAGAAAGTGCTTGAGTGTTGTCAGAAGAAACGCGCGAAACCGGCCGCGTCCGGGTTCGGCCAGCGCGAAGGTGTTTTTCTCCAATAATCGGGCGAAGAAGCCTTGCGTAAGATCGCGCGCTTCCTCGGGATTGGCCACGTGCCGCCGCGCGTAGGCGTAGAGCGGTTTCCAATAGCGCTGGCACAAAAATGCCAACGCCGCTTCCGCTTCGGCCGACGAGCGCCGGCCCGCCGAGGCCACCAGGCTCCAGCGCGTGGTGGCAAACTCATAGGAGGAACCGGCTTCCTTTCGTTTAGCGTTCACTGCGCGCCCTCCGAACGCTAAACATTATCCCAGCTTCCGCACCGATTCCCGAAACACATCCAAGCATGCGCGTACGTCCGGCGACGGGTTGTTCGCGTTCGCCTCGTATTCGATGCTAATGTACCCCTGAAATTTGACCTCGCGCAGGGCGCGCAGCACTTCGGCGACGTTGAGCACGCCTCGGCCGTAGATCACGTCGGTGCGTTTGGCATTGTCGTGGTCCTTGAGGTGCAGCCCAAAATTGCGCTGGCCCATGTGCCGCACTTGCTGTGCGGGATCGAGCTTGCGGTTAAAGGGATCCTGAGCGGCGCGAATGAGATGGCCCGTGTCGAGGCAGGTGCCGATGAGCCGATGATGCCGCTCGACCGCCTTCAGGATAACTTCGGCGGAATACCAGCGATGCAGAGCCTTGCCCGTCGGCCCGTGCGGATGAATGGCGATGCCGATGCCGAATTCGCCGACGAGCTTGTCGAGACTGTCGAAGCTGTCCAGGCTGGGATCGGCGCTCAGGTAGCGCACGCCGAGCTTACGCGCGAATTCGAAAATGCGGCGGTTGGCCGCATTGTCCTTGCTGAAGCTTTCGACTCCGAAGGCGATAGGAGTGATGTCATACTTGAAGCACAGATTGCGGGCGGACTTGATCGCATCGTCCGCGGCGTTGACCGGCAAGTGGCCACGATACAGCTCGACGAAGTGCAGACCCAACTCCTGGATCCGCTGCAGCGTTTGCTCGAGGTTGAATTGGCGGAACGTATAGCTCTGCACGCCGACAGTGAAGCCGCCGAACGGGTCGGCCTTTTTGCGCTCCTGGCCGGCGTGCGCGAAACCGGCCGCTGCCAGTCCGACCGCGCCGGCCGCACTAGTCTTCAGAAACCGCCGCCGAGAGAGGGGAAAACGCATGGTGCTTGGCTCCTTGGAAGTTGGATATCGTCTCTATTCGGTAACATGCGGCGCGGTCGAAGTCAACGAGCCTTTTGTGACTACTGCAACGCCTCGATCGCCGCGTCCAGTCGCGCCCGCAACTCCGTGAAACTGGGCGCGCCGCGCAGGTCGCGGTCGCCCAGCCGAAAGCCGCCGAGGATTTGCGCGAGCAATTTGTCGGCGGCGCGGGCGGGAGGCGTGCCGGCTTTTTCGCGCGCCAAGCGCGCCAAGGTCAGCATCCGCCGATAGTCGTCCAGGCCTTCGCGCAGGCGCTCGAACAGCACCGAAGGAATGAGCTCGCCCTCCGGACTGGAGTTGCACCAGGCGAAATCATCTTCGCGGCAGTCCAGGGCGTAATAGGGATCGCCGGCGACGTTGTTCCAGTGCCAGGCGACGCGAAACTTCATGTTGTATTCCTTGGCGCACTTGTACATGTAAACGCCAAACGTCCAGCGATTGGCCCCGTTGTAAAAAGCCCAGTCGCCGCCGTCGGCTTGCAGCAATTTCACGCTGGTGTCGCTGTGGCCGTTCCAATTGGCTACGTGCAGCGCTTTGGACAAGCGAAAGTGCGGATCCTTCTTGTCGCTGCCCGTGAACGAGCTGGCGCCGGTGAAATAAGGCGGCCCCTTGGGAAACGCCTTGCGGTAGGCTTCAGCATTCTCGGCGCTGCGCGGCAGATCGCTGCCGATCGGCTCGTCCGCAAGGTTCCAATAAACGGGCAGCCAGCCCGCCTGGTCCGCGTGTTTTTGCACGGCGCCGAACAGTGCGGCGACATACTGGCTGTAATCGGCGAAGCCGGCGGCCTTCATCTTCGCTTCGTCCTTGTAATAAAGATTGACGCCGACGAACGGGCAATAGGTCACGACCGGCATGGTGAAGCCGTTGTCCTTGAGGAGCTGCATTTGGGCGTCGCCGCGCGTAAAGTCGATTTGCGGGAGACTGCCTTTGAATCCCTTTAATGTCAGCAAGGGCAGTCCAGTCACGGTCGTGAAGCCGTAAGCGCGCAGGTTTTTCAGCGATTTGTCGGCCATGGCACGGTTCCAAGCACCGGCCTCGTTGTCAAACCAGGGCAGGTCAATGGTGTGTCCCCAGGGCCCGGCGGGCACGTCGACCGGATCGAGCGTGCCCTTGCGCACCGTAAAGCGCAGCGGCAGGGTGAGGGTTTCGCCCTTTTCCGCCGCGATGCGCACTTCACCTTGGTAGACGCCGGGCAACGCGTCGGCGGGCGTTTTGACGGTGAGCCAAAACGTGCGCGTGACATCCTTAGGCGCTTCCACTGAAGCGCGCGGCACGATCAGCTTCGGCGAAATCGTGTAGACGCTGCCTTCTTCCGTCACGCGCGTGATGCGATGCTGCACGTGGCCCACGTCGATCGCGTTAGCGGCAATCGTCGCGCTGTTTGGTCCTTTGAGGTCGCTGACCGAAACGGTGAAACGGCTCAGATCGCGCCAAGGCACGACAGAAACCGTCACCGGCTCATACTCGCCGGCAAACGCGGAGCCGGTCAATTCCTTGACGAATTCTTTCAGCGACGGCCGATCCGACAAGTGCACGTCTTCCATCCAATCGCGGACAAAGGCGACGAAACCCGCTTTGTCTCCCCTCGCCGCTGTGGGGACAGGGAAACTACGTGAGGGGGTGCCGGCCGACGGTGGTAGCACGCGCTTAAAGGCATTGTCGAAATGGAAACGGCGGCGTTCCTTGACGAAATCGAGAAACCGTTGTCCTTCAGCCGCTTTACTACCGGGATAGACGACGATTGCCGACACGCAGCACGACCAGTCGAGGCCGTCGAAGTCGATGTTGAGCTGCCCGTCGCGCACGTCCGCAGTGACATGCTTCTCATTGAAGTACGGCGTCTGATATCGGTCGAACGTGTTGTCCGCCGGCAGGTCTTCCTTGTCCCAGAAGCGGTAATAGCGCTCCTTGAATGAGTTTAAGTCAAGTGTGTCCGCATAGCGTTTGCCTTCAACGATGAGGGCCCGTTTGCGGTAGCGCTGATACTCGCCCCAATAGCCGGACGGCGAATCCATATTGACGAAGACATGGTATTTGCCGTTCGGCACGTCGATGGCCAGCCCGCCTTTTTCGACGCAAATGAAATCTTGATACAAGGGGTCGGGCTGCAGGGCGTTGAAGACGCGCCAAAACTTGGCGTCCTTCCAGCCGAAGCCGCGGCCGGGCGAGTATGGCTTGCTCACGTCGAGCGGCGTGAAGCCTTCCATGACGGGGCTGCCCGGCGGGCCGAGGTCGAATGCCCACAAACCATCGAATTGGTACTTCGCGGTTTCGGTGTCGCGCTCCAGGCGAATGTTGTCGAAATAGACGGGGGCTTCGGGCTTGTCGCCGATCGCGAAGACCAAGCGCGTGATCTCGTTCGAAAGCAAAGGCCGGCCGGGCCTTGACTTTTCGCCGACGTAAAGGGCCGTCGGCAAGACGAGCGTGCTCGCGCCGGGCGGCACGACGGTGTTGTAGTTGACGCGCGTCCAGTAATCCTTGGATTGGCGGTCGCGGATTTCCACTTGAAGCTGCACCGGCGACCTCGCGTCGGTATAGACATCCGCCTTGAGATAGTCGTAGCCCTGCCAGCTCTGCGGTGACTCCATGGCGGCATAGCTTTTGTCAATCCGCAGGGCCTTCGAGCCTTGGGTGGCGTGCTCGCTGACGACCTTGCCGCCGCTGAATGGGCTCTTGCCTTCGAAAGAAGTAATTTCCTTCACCGCGGGACCGGTCGCTGTGTTCTTCTTCGCATCGAGGGCCGTGCCGCAGGCGTAGCAACCGCCCCAGGAAGCCACATTGCGATAGCCGCACTCGGGACAGCGCACCGGGTCCTTGCTTAGCTTTCCCGGGGCGGCGATTTTCTTTTCCTCCGGACCGATGTCGGGAACGGGCGTGAGCGGCACCTTTGTGCTGACCTTTTCAAGCGTGACGTCGTCGACCCAGAGATAGCCCGGCGCCATGAGGCCGAAGCTTGGATGGGCGACTTGTTTTTTCTCGGTGATATCGCCGACGAACGTGATTTTGCTCCAACCAAACGTGCTGTTCTTCTTGAGCTTGATGTAGTTGCCGGCCCATTGAAATTCGATCATTTGGTTGTAGGGGCCGACGCCGATGTCCAGGCCGCGAAGGTACGCCGTGAGGCGATAACGGCCCGGCTCGAGCGTGAGGCGGGGCTCGGGCCAGGTGCGGATTTTGGGATTATGGCCGCCGACGAGGAGGATGGAATGCTTGCCGGTGCGGGCCACATTGGACACGCGCATTTCGCATTCGCCTTCGTACACCCAGCCGCCCCACTTCTCAAAGACCCGGCCGAAGCGATCCTTCTCTTTGGGTTCTTCAAAAGACGGGTCGAGGATCAGATTCTGGGCGTGGGCGGTTTGCTGCAGGGCGAATAGCAATACAATAGCGCAGAAGCCAATAGAAGCACGATGCGGCATGATGCCCTCCGTTCGCGATGTGCGGCGATTTTCCAAGGCTCAAGATGCCGGGCATTCTAACAAGATGCGCCGCGCGGTGACCAGACGGGTTGTAGCCGAAGTCGCAAGACTTCGGGGAGAAAGGCCGGAACCTTCGCGAATTCCGCTACGACGCGCGGGCGCCGTCCAATAGGACGCGGACTTTATTGGCCAAATCGTCCACCCGATACGGCTTCTGAATGAAATCGACAATCTGCTGAAAACCGGACAGATCGTGATAATCGTTCGAATAGCCGCTGGAGAACAAGACGCGGATGTGTGGATTGACATCGATCATTTCGCGCAGCGTGTCGCGGCCGGACAGGCGCGGCATGGTGCCGTCGAGAATGACGAGGTCGATGGTCAAACCCGGCTGGCGCAGCTTGGCCAGGGCGTCGAGTCCGTCTTGGGCCAGGACGACGTCATAGCCGAAGCGGCGCAGGATCATGCTGGCTAGGTTGCGGATCATCAGGTCGTCGTCGACGATGAGAATGGTCTCGTCGCCCCCGCGATAGGCGGCCGGTGTCGAGACAGGAGCGGCCGGATCGCCTTGGAATAGCGGCAAGAAAACGTCAAAGGTGGTGCCCTGGTGCGGCGCACTGTCGAAGACGATCCAGCCGTGGTGCTGTTTGACGATGCCGAAGATCATGGCGAGTCCCAGGCCAGTGCCTTTGCCCACTTCTTTGGTCGTGAAAAAAGGCTCGAAGATGCGTTGCCGGACTTCCGGAGTCATGCCTTCGCCGGTGTCGCGCACGCGCAGGCGGGCGAAAGCGCCGGCGCGTGCTTCGACATGGCGGCGCAGGTAGGCGTCATCCGGCTGAAAAACGCGGGTCTCGATCAGCAACGTGCCGCCCTGGGGCATGGCGTCGCGGGCATTGAGCGCCAGATTCATGACGATCTGGTGGACCATGCCGGCGTCGGCCTTGATGCGCGCCAGCCGCGGCCAAAGGTGCAGGACAATTTCGATGCGCGGGTCGATGGTGCGCCGCAGCATGCCCACGGTGTCCTCGACCGCCTGGTTGAGGTCGAGGGCCTCGGCGCGGAGCATGGTCCGGCGCGAAAAGCCCAAGAGCCGTTGCGTAAGGTCGGCGGCGCGCAGCCCAGCTTGTTCGGCATTGCGCAGCATCTCCAGCGGCAGCCCTGGCAATTGTTCGGGCTTACTCAACACGAGCGACAAATTGCCCAGAATGACGGTAAGCAGGTTGTTGAAATCGTGGGCCACGCCGCCAGCCAGCTGGCCGACCGCATCCATCTTTTGCACGTGGCGCAGTTGCGTTTCCATCGCCAGCTGGTCCGTGATGTCCCAGAAAATGCCGAGCACGCCGACGTTTTGTCCGGCGGCGTCCTTCACCGGCGTCTTGATGACGCGCACCGTGCGCCGTTGCCCTTCATACAGCGTTTGCTCCTCGGCCTGAAGCACCCTGCCCTCCGCCAAAACCATCAAGTCGTCGCCGCGGAACTTGTCGGCCAATTCCTTGGGATAGAGTTCATAGTCGGACTTGCCGAGAATCTCCTGCTCGGAATGGCCGACGACTTTGCAGAAATTGCGATTGACGGCGGCGAAGCGCAGTTCCTGATTCTTCAGAAAGATGCTTTGCTCCAGATTCTCGACCAGGCAGCGATACTTCGCCTCGCTGGCGCGCAAGGCCTCTTGGGTCCGCTTTTGTTCGCTCAGGTCGGCGGCAATAGCGCCCAGAAGCTGCCGGCCGTCGGTGTCGCGGAAGGGAAACTTGAGCACCCACCAATCGCGCAGCTGGCCGGCGCCGTCCGGCACACGTTGCTGGAACTCCATGGGACGCCCCGCCGACAGCACGGCCAAGTCGGTCTCGCGCACGCTGCGGGCGATGTCCTCGGGCCATTTGTCCGCCGCGGTCGTGCCCAAGAGTTTGTCCGCGGCCGAACCGTACAGCTTGCGATACGCGTCGTTGACGTAAATGAGACGCCCGTGCTCGTCGAGCATGAAAGCCAGCACCGGAATATTGTTCATGAACGCCTGGAAGCGCTCCTCGCTGCGGCGCAACTCGGCTTCTTTTTTCTTAAGCTGAATCTGGGTCTCACGCTGTTCGCGCATGTCGCGCGCGGTGATCAGGCCGAGCGTGCCCGATTCGGCGTGCAGCCGCGTGATGGTCAAGTTGACGGGAAGCCACTGGCCCTCGGGATGGCCACGCAAAAAGTAGCCTTCCTGCGAATGAAAGAGCCCCGTCTCGCGAAACGCGGTGCGCAGCCGGGACAGGCCGCCTTGCACGTCCGAGCGAAACAGGTGCGTCACCGCGGTGCGCAGCAATTGCTGCCGGCTGCATCCCGTGAGCCGCTGCGCCATGGGATTCGTGTCCAGAATCTTTTCCGACTCCGGATCGAAGAGAAAAAGCGCGTCGCCGGCTTCTTCAAATAGTGTCTGGGCCAGTTCGGCTACGTCGAGAGTGTCCATCAATCGGGACCCTAATAAACCGGTGAGGTTTCCATGCCGGCATGCGCGAGCGCCAAAGACGCCCAAAGCGCGGTGCGAAAATCTTCGGGCGTCAGCTGGGAGCGTAGCGACGGTCCTGCCACATACTCCATCACCAGGTAGGGACGGCCGTCCACTTCGCCGTAATCGTGGATCACCATGACATGGGGATGCTGCAAGGCGCCCATGAGCCGTGTTTCGCGCTGGAAATCGAGGACGTTTTGACGCCCCTGCGTGAACGACGCCAGGAATTTGACGGCAACGATCCGGTGCAGTCGAATCTGCAAAGCACGATGGACTTCGCCCATGCCGCCTTCGCCTAGTTTTTCCAGCAATTGGTAACCCGGAATCGCCGGCGGGTTTTTAAGCTCGGATTCAAACACCTGCATCTCCCTTTGGACTCACCTTTCGACGCCAATGTTCCAAGATACCCAAACAAAGGCCCAGCCAGGCCACGCCGATCGTGAAGCCGCCGGCCACGTCGCTCACCCAGTGGGCCCGCAGAAAAATCCGCGAGAATCCCACGAGCAGAATGATCAAACCGCTAGCGGCATACGCTGCCCACCTAAGCCGGCGCGCGCGTGTCTCCAGGCCAAGCACGTAGGCCAGCATGCCGAAACCGATCATGCTGCCCATGGAGTGGCCGCTCGGAAAGCTCTCGTTCTTTTCGTGCACCGCCGGGTCGCGCCATTCCTCGGGAGGTCGCTCGCGGTTGAAAATCTCCTTCATCAAGAAGTCGGCCAGTCCGCCGCTTAGAGGAATCCACAGGCATGCCGCCGCGACGATGCGCCGGCCGCGGTACCATTGCCAGGCGAACAGCACCAGCGCCAGCCCCGTCAGCGCGGCAATGCCGCCGACAATCGAGAACAACACCATCAAGCCGCGCAGCCAAGCCAGCGTGGGGGAGGCATCCTTCATCGCCAGCGCGACTTGGCGATCCCACTGCGGTACAGGTCCATCGCCCAGCGCGGCCCAAGCGATCAGCCCGAATACCAAACTCGCCGCGACCGCCACGACGATGCCGACGACCAAAGGGTTCACGCGCGCAGGAACGGACCGGTTATGTTCCACCTCAAAACTCCGTAATTCGAGGGACGAGGGCCGGCGGAAGCTTGAGCCAATCCGCAAAAATCTACCATATTTTTTAGCTTTCACTAGTTTTCCCATTCTTCCGAGTGAAGGAGATTTGCGCATTCTCCGATAGAGTAGGACAGCGCCCTTTCTCTCTTACCGAGGCGAGCATGGATTGCTCCCGACGCGATGTGCTGAAAATCGTATCCGCGCACTGTCTTTCTTCGTGGGCGACCGCTCCCGCCCAGGCCGCTCAGGGTCTATTGGGCCGACGACCCGGTTGGGTGACCGGCAAAATGACGGGCGCCGATGCACTGATCGAAACGCTGATTCAAGAAGGGGCAGATTGCGTCTTTGGCATTCCCGGCGCACAGCAAAACGAGCTGTGGGACGCCATGAAGTCCAAGCGGTTGCCGTATCTCTTGGTGACGCACGAATTCTCGGCGGCGGCGATGGCCGATGGCTGCGCCCGCAGCACCGGCAAACCGGGCGTCTTGTGCATTGTCCCCGGTCCCGGACTCACCAATTCACTTTCCGGTCTCGGCGAAGCCCTGCTGGACAGCATCCCGCTCGTCTGCGTGGTCGGCGACGTTGCCAACGGGCGCAGGAATCATGCCTTTCAAGTGCACTCTTTGGATCAGGCCGCCTTGCTGCGCCCGGTGACGAAACAAGTCTTCGCCGTGCAAAACGCCCGCGAGATTCCGCAAGCGGTGCGCAGTGCTTTTCGACTGGCGCGCGCCGGCGAACCCGGACCGGTGGGCGTGGTGGTGCCCTATAACCTGCTCATCGACGTGCAGCGCTACAGCTCTGGACCGCTTGAAGCCGCGCCGCTGCCGTTTGATCCACAGGCCTGCGACCGCGCGCTGCGACAGCTGGCCGAGCGCCGTTGCCGCGTGGGCATCTACGCCGGCTTGGGCTGCATGGATTACTCGGGCTCCTTGGTGCGCGCCGCGGAGATTCTGCAATCGCCGGTAGCGACCAGCATGGCCGGCAAAGGGGCCATGCCGGAAAACCACCCGCTCGCGGTCGGCTGGGGCTACGGACCGCAAGGCACGCGCACGGCGGAATCGGCGTTCCGCGAAGTGGACCTGGTGCTCGCGCTCGGCGTCAAATTCAGCGAAGTTTCGACCGGCTTCTACTCGCTGCCGCGACATCGCCAACTGCTGCACGTCGATATCAACGCGGACAACATTGGGCGAATCATGCCGACCACGGTGGGCGTCCATTCGGACGTGGGCGTTTTTCTTGGCCAGCTTCTGCAAGACGCGCCGCGCTTTTGCCGGCCCGAAGACCGCGGGCTGCACGAGCGTATTCGCGCCCGCAAGCGCGACGAGGCCCGCGCCAATTCTGCCGTTGTCACGGACGGCTGCGTCGATCCCTTGGCGTTTCTCTTAGCGCTCCGGCGGACCACCGCGCTGGACGCGCTGGCCTTCGTGGACGTGACTCTTTCCCAATACTGGGCCACAGAAACGTTTTTTGTGAACCAGCCGAGGACTTACTTCAACCCGACCAACAATCAGGGCATGGGCTGGTCGGTCCCGGCGGCGCTCGGCGCCCAGCGTGTATATCCTGGCTGCCAGGTCGTCACCGTCACGGGCGACGGCTGCTTCCTCATGTCGATGGCGGAAATCTCCACCGCCGCCCGCGAATGCCTGCCCGTGAAATTCTTCGTGCTCGACGATCAGGCGTACCAATACATGCAACAGTTGCAGCGGCCCGCGTATTTGCGCACCACGGCGACCATCCTCGCCCGGCTTGGGTATCAGGATTTGGCGCGCGGCTTCGGCATTGCCTATCAAGAAATCACGCACAACGGCCAACTCGACGAACGGCTGCCGGCAATTTTGGCGCACGACGGACCGGTGCTGACGCGCGTCGCCGTGGATTACGGACGCCGCCCGGTGCGCTGGCTGAACGCGGCCAAGAGCCGATACATGCAGATGCTGACGCCGGAGCAGAAGGTGCGCTTTCTGGCGCGGATCGGGTCGCGGGCGTTGGACATGCGGCCTTTCAATGATTGAACTCATCCCCTATATTGGTCATTGA
Organism: Gemmataceae bacterium; assembly: GCA_022614915.1. GTDB lineage: Bacteria > Planctomycetota > Planctomycetia > Gemmatales > Gemmataceae > JAKEFD01. The sequence continues at coordinate 18,791 of JAKEHV010000073.1, forward strand.
TGTCTTCATCGAGTTAAGGACACATCGCCTGGACAGAAAGGTTGCCAATGTCCGAAACTTTGCTAGAGATGCAAGCCAAATTGGACCAAGCGCTGATGCGGATTCAACGTCTCGAGGAGCAAGTCGACTCTAGTTCGAAAGCCTCGCCACCTTATTCCTTCCTCGTGGAAAGGCCGCACCCCTGGCGACGCCAGCTGTCTCTCAAAGGACGCAACCTGACCGTCGGCCAACTAGTGAGCACACTGAAAGCCAATTGCCTGACGCCCGAGGTCGGCGCGCGCGAAATGGACCTTCCGGTCGAGGCCATTCGCGAAGCCCTAGACTATTACGCCGCCAACGAGACCCTGATTCAACTTGAGGCCAGCGAAGAACGAAGATATCTTGGCCAACGAGGTTATCGGCTTGAGCCTCAGAATCTACCTAGATGATTGTGCGTACGCGCGGACTTTGGTTGAAATGCTGCGCGGTGCCGGGCACGAAGTTCAGACTCCTATAGAAGCTGGCATCACTGGCATGGATGACGCCGTCCACTTTTCGCATGCGATGAGGAATAGCCAGGTCTTGCTCACCAAGAATCCGAATGACTTCGAAATCCTCCACCAAGCTCAATCACAACACGCAGGCATCATCGCCATTTATCAAGACAATGACCCAAGTCGTGACATGAACTATGCTGAAATCGTGCAGGCCATAAGGAATCTCGAAAACGCCGGCATTGACATTGGCAACACGTTTCACGTGCTGAACGCCTGGCGCTATTAGCTGGCCGAAAAGGAAGTGAATTGGCGGAGACTGGGACAACTAGGGATACAGCCCCCGCCGCATCTTTTCTTTCGCCGTCTTCTGCACCCCGATCGACAGCGCCGCCGTCCGCATCGCCAGATTCCGTTGTTTGGCGAAGCTGCGCACCTGGTTGAATGCGCGCAGCATCAACTCTTCCAGCTTTTGGTTCACCTGCTGCTCGGTCCATAAATACTGCTGAATGTCCTGCACCCATTCGAAGTAAGAAACCGTGACGCCGCCGGCGTTGCAAAGCACGTCGGGGATAATGAAGATGTCGCTGCCCGCGAGAATAGCGTCCGCATCCGGCGTGGTCGGGCCGTTGGCGCCTTCGGCAAGCACCCGGCAGCGCAGCTTGCCGGCGTTGGCCGCCGTGATGACGCGTTCCAGGGCGGCCGGCACCAGGATCGTGCACGGCGTCGTCAGCAACTCCTCGGACGGAATCTGTTCGGCCCCCGGAAAGTCCTTGAGCAAATTGCGGGCTCGCAAATGTTTGTTTAACGCCGCCAGGTCGATGCCGCGCGGATTGGCGATGGCGCCGTAGCGATCGCCGACTGCTACGATCTTGATGCCGCGTGTGGACAGCTCATGGCAGACGACCGAGCCGACGTTGCCGAACCCTTGCACGACGGCGCTGGCTTCGGAAGCGTTGGCTTTGATCTCTTGCAGCGCTTTCATGACGCAATAAACGACGCCGCGGCCCGTGGCCTCGCGCCGGCCGACGCAGCCGCCCAGCTCGACCGGTTTGCCGGTGACGATCTCCGGACACGCATAGCCGACGCTCATGCTGTAGGTGTCCATGATCCAGGCCATGGTCTGCTCGTCGGTGCCGAGATCCGGCGCCATCACGTCCTGGCGCGGGCCGATGATGCACAGCACTTCTTCGGTGAAGCGGCGCGTCAGGCGTTCCTTTTCGCCGACTGAGATTTGGGCGCAATCGACGGTAATGCCGCCCTTGCCGCCGCCGAAAGGCAGATTCATGATGCCGCACTTCCACGACATCCACATGGCGAGGGCGGCGACCTCGCCCAGATCGACACTGGGGTGGTAGCGCAGGCCGCCCTTGGCCGGGCCGCTCGTGAGGCTGTGCTGCACGCGATAACCCCAAAAGTTGCGCGTTTCGCCGCTGTCCATACGGATAGGAACACTGACAACGAGCGAACGCTTGGGCTTCATGAGCCGCTCTAAGACGCCCTGGTCCAGGTCGATGACCTCGCCCACGGCGTCGAGCTGGCGGCAGGCCATCTCGAACACGGGCGAATCCTCAAAGACTTGCTGCGAGCGTGGCGTGGCGGGAAGCTGGCCGTTGTCCATGACTTGGCCCTCAGAATCAGCAGATTGGCTATCCCCCATGAATAACCGAGAACCTGCGCATCCGACAATGCCACTTTATCCCATGAATGGGCGCCGCGACAGGACAGGACGGAGCGTGAGCCGCGACTGGACCACCGGCGGCTATTCGTTTACAGTGACGGGAGCGGAGGGCAGACCATGTTGACCCGGTTTAGCGTGAAGAATTACAAGTGTTTGAAAGACGTCAGCCTAGCGTTGACGCCGATTCATGTGCTGATTGGGCAGAACGATTCGGGGAAGACGAGTTTGTTGGAAGCGCTGCATGCACTGGTACGGGTGAACCAGAAGGGAGCGTCAATCAACCAAGGGTTTCCCTTTGCTTGGCACGGGCGCGAGCTCATTCATCTTGGAAGTGGCTCGCATGAGGTCCATCTCTGCGCCGAACTCCACGACGCTCAAGGGAGCCAAACAACCTACGGACTCGGAATTCAGTTTCCTGAACATGGCAATCAAGCCAGCAAGACGTTTGAAGTGATCGGGCAGAATCGCTTCGATCAATCCGCCACGTCGACGCTCCTTTCTGGAGGATCAGAGACAGATCCGCGTCTCAAAAAACTGGCGCAGGCGTTCTTTGGCGTTCAGTTGATCCGCTTCAACCCAAAGATGATGGGTATGGCAAATGTGATTAACCTTGATCCTGATCAAAAGTTTCGTTTTCGACTTGATGAGGACGGCTTTGGACTGACTGGAGTATTGGATGATCTGTTGAACTACGATTTTGAAGACTTTGGAAGACTTCGGGATGAGTTTCGGGAGTTTTTTCCTCAGTTCATCAATATCAGATTGGAAAAAGTTGTTCCGGCGTTTTCTCGGTCGCCAGGTGCGATTGCGACTGAACCACTTCAAAGGGGAGCAGGCAAGGAAGTGCACCTGATCACGGAAAAAGGTGCTATTCGCCTGGCGAACGCTTCCGATGGTGCGGTCTACTTGCTTGGCTTCTTGGCGATGTGTCACATTCCCAATCCTCCAAGCCTCGTCTTGGTCGAAGAGCCGGAGAATGGAATCTATCCGAAGCGACTCCAAGAAATCGTACGGTTATTGAAACGCTTCGTGACCGAAAGCCCCAACGTGCCACAAATCGTGTTGACGACACATTCTCCGTACCTCATGAGCGAGTTCGAACCCGAGGAAATCACGTTTCTTTATCGCCAAAACGACGGCAGCGTTCGCGCACGTGCCTTAAGTGACGCACCTCTGGTCAAAGAACGCTACAAGCACGAGTTCGAATACTTGGGCGAGCTTTGGTACAACTACGACGAGGAGGTTCTCTTTGGCGACGCCCCAGTCCCAGCGAGTCGTTGAGATAGTCGGCGACGGCATCGCCGAGACCGGAAAAATGTCAGTGGCGCCGACAAAGCCGGAATCGGGCGTGGTCACTCTCCTGGTGTTCCGGCTTTGCGATTGCCCGGAAAGCATGTTCGTACACCGGCGACCCATCTTTCGCCAGAAACGCTATCCGTTGTGGCGTCGCGTTCAACAGACCAAAATGCGCGCAGCCGATTATGGAGACGCCGGCCTGATCTATGTAGTGGACAGCGAAGGCGAAGACCCAGCGAAATACTTGACTGAGCTGGTTCGGGGCCGTGATGCGAAGCGCAAGGACTTTCCAATGGCCGTAGGTGTCGCGCATCCGTGCATCGAGGCCTGGCTTCTTGCCGACCCGCAAGCCATTCGAAAGGCCTTCGACTTGAAAAAGGCGCCCAGCATTCCGAGTGCGCGCGAGTATCTACCCAACGCGCCCAAGACCTTTCCGGGCAAGTTCTACAAGCGTTTTCTGGCCGAATGCGCTCAAAAGCAAAGGGCCGATCTTTCCATGCAGGAAAAATCGGCCCTCGTCTTGGCGATCAATGACATCGCCGTCATTGAAAACAGTTGTCCGAGCTTCGCCTCCTTCGCCGCGGAAGTGAAGGACCACATCGGTCCCATTTTCAAGGACAAAGACTAGGTTAGCTCAAATAGCGCAGCGCCTGCTTGGGGCTAACGCGCAGCGCGGCGGCCATCATGAGCGGGCCGCCGATTCCCAGGGGCACGTCGAGAAACTTGCGCGGCACATCCAGAAGCACCGCAAGCTGGCTGAAGAAATCATTCGGCCAACCGTCGGTATGGTGCTGGATGACTTCGCGCGGCGTCACGCACTCTGGTTTGGTGAAGATGCGCAGGCGCTGATAGTCTTTGCGGGTGAAGCGGCCCTCGGTGAGCGGCAAGCGCAACAGGAAGAGTTTTTGCGGCAACAGCTGATCGTCGCAAAGAGCGCTGACGAGGCGAAGCTCACTAGGGTCGTCCGAGCCCAAATCTTGAGCGGTGATTTGACTCCGCCACAGCGCCCCGACTTGCGCGCGCCGCACCCGGACGAGTTGACCTTGCCGATCCACGAAGAGATAGATCAGTTTCATCCCCGAATCCTCCTTGCCCGCGGGATGGATGGACAGCAACCGTCTTCCTTGCTGCCCGGTCAGGAACCGGTTCCTTCCCTTTGTCCATGCTAAACAAACCGGCCAAATTCTCCTAGAGAGTTTTTCGTTTTTTCCGCACGTTTTTTCCGCATATTCGGAAGGCAAACGGCTATCCTATGGACGAACCGCAATGCGAGGCCGGCTGGGGAAGCGACATGTCCGACCACGATTCCATCGCTGTCTGGCTTCTGGGCGCGCGGGCTGGCGACGAAACGGCGGCGCAGAGGCTTTGGCAACGCTATTTCGAGCAGCTGGTCCGCCGCGCCCGGCGGCACCTACCGGCCCATCGCAAACGAGCCTACGACGAGGAGGACGTGGCCCACAGCGCCCTGCGCTGCTTCTTTCATGGCATCGCCGCGGAGCGCTATCCGCAATTGAACGATCGCCACGGCTTGTGGAACCTCTTGGTCGTCATCACCGCCCGCAAAGCGAAGGAGTATTTGCGCAACGAGCGCCGCGCCAAGCGCGGCGGCGGCCGGGTCCAGGGCGAGACGGCGTTCCTCGACCCCGATCAAAGCGACGTCGCCGGCATCGAACAAGTCATCGGCGCCGAGCCCACGCCGGCCTTCGCAGTCCAGGTCGCCGAGGAATGCGAGCGCTTGCTCGAAAGGCTGGGCGACGACGACTTGCGGCGAATCGCGCTCTTGAAAATGGAGGGGCATTCGATTGAGGAAATCGCGGAAGAGGTCGATTGCGCCAAAAGGACCGTGGAGCGGCGTCTGCACATCATCCGCAAGACGTGGGAACAAGCGGTGTAAAGCACAGTCAAGGCTCAATGATCCTGCACTTGGGCAAGGCGGCGCGGAGCGTCCGCCAGCCTTTTTCGGAGATCTTGCACAAAGTCAAATCCAGCGACTCGAGCTGCGTCATCTCCATCAAGTCCACGAGCGACGCATCGCTGACTGCGGTCTGGCTGATACTCAAATAGGTCAGCGCTTTGAATTCTTTGATGCGTCCGAGCGCGGCATCGGTGATTCTCGTGGCGCGAAGATTGAGAGTGCGCAATCCTTTCCAATCTTTGATTTCTTCCAGCCCCGCGTCGCCGACCGGACTGCTCGAGACATCCAAGGATTCCAACTGCGTGAGGCCTTTCAACTGGGCCATGCCCGCGTCGCCCAGCCGGGTCGAGGTAAGAGCCAGGCCGCGGAGTTGGCGGTAGTCGCCGAGCTCTTTCGCAAGGACATCGGTCACCCAGTAACCATGAAGGTACAACTCCTCCAGCTTCTTGAGCGCTTTGAGCTCCTTGATTCCGGCGACGCTGACTTTAGGGAGACTCAAGCCCAGCCTCTTGAGCTGTATCAGTTGCCGCACTTCGCGCAGGTAGGCGTCATCGACCCATGGACCGCCGATCTCCAAATACTCAAGCTCCTTGAGTTGTCTCAGTTCTTTGAGCCCTTGATTCTTCGACTTAGGCGAAAAGTCGACGCGAACGACCGGCTTGCCGGGGCGGAGCGGTAGGCGAAACAGTTCGGCGCCAAACTTTTGCAGGGACTTGGCCGCGCTTTCCTCATCGGAGCGCGCCCCGCCGGTCCACCACAGCGCTACGGCGCAGATCAGAAAGCCCGCCAAGACCGACAAGCAGCCGCGCTTGGGCGGCGGCGTCGGCTCCGGCCGGCGCGACGATATCTTCGGGATCGGCGGGGCCGGTTTGATGCGCGGATCGGGTATCTCTTGGCGGATCTGTTGGCCGTTCACCTCCAGCACAAAGGACTCCGACCCGGCCGGCACTTCAAATTCCAAAAAGGCCGGCAGCCCAACGCCGGCGTAATCCTTGATGAGCGTGCCCTGCGAGTCCAGAATCTTGCCGTGATCGGCGACGCGCGCGTGCTGATCGACGACCTCGGCGAAAATCTCCTGCAGCACGCGCATCTCGCGGGCGATCTTGTGGTCCCACAAGTCGATGTTGGTGCCGGTGTAGAGATCGTCGAGCGCTTCCATCTGCTCCTCATCGACCGCGTCGCCGACGCCGATGAGGACGAACTTGAGCGGGTTGCGTTTGCCGGAGGCGATTTCGCGGGCCAGTTGCGTCGTGTAGCTTTTCAAGGGGCCCATGTCGTTGAGCGAGCCGTCGGTGATGAAAACGTAAAAGCCCCAAGGCGCGTCCGCGAAACGCTCGACGAAGTACTTGACGGCGGGCACAAGGCGCGTGTCGGTGCCGTATTCGCGCGGCGGCCCAAAGGTGTGCCGTTCGGCTTCTTCGGCGCGGAGATCGCCGATGACTTCGACCTGGTCGCCGCGCAAGCCGGTGGCCCAATAGATGACCGTCGTGCCGCCGTCGGCGTCGATCTTGCTCGCAAGGTAGGCGCAGATGCGCTGGGCGACCGGCGTCACCTGGTTGATCTTGGTCGGACCCAGACCGTAAAGAACGCGCATCGACGACGAGCCATCCAGGGCGATGCCGGTTTGCGTGCCTTCCTTGCGCGGCTCCATCAAGATGGTCGCCGTCACCCGGACCGCGCCGCGGTTGGTCGGGTACACGTTCACTTCCCCGAAGGGATCGACGACTTTTTTGACTTGCATGGGCCTACTACTTTCCCGCCTTCACGCGCCAATCGACATGTTCTTTATAGGCCATCGTCTCGTCCACGAGGGCGTACAGGTCCGGATCGTAGGCCTTGAGCGACGCACGCTTGGTGATCGGCCGATCGGTGTTGCTCGGGGGCAGGCCGGCGCCGGCGGCGTCGAAGTAGGCTTCAACGCCTGTCGCCCAATATTCCGCGCGGCTATTGCCCGCCGGTGTGCCTTTCCACAAGCCTTTGCCGAGCGCAGCTTCGTGCAATGCGCGCAGCTTTTCGTCGAACTGGATGTCGAGACGCTTGACGCGTAATTCGTATTGCTGCTTGCTGCGCACTTTGTCGAATCCGGGATCGACGGGCCGCAAGCCGGCCACTTGGTACAGCCCTTTGGCAAAAACGCTGACCACCAAGCACTTGCCCGCGAACGGGTCCTCAGGCAGGCCGAGCACATTTTCTTCGGGGACGACCATGATCTTTCGTTTGGGCGTGTAATCGAAATAACGCGTCTCGTCGAAGCCCGCCGGTTCTTTCACCTCTTTCCATTCCGGCAGGCCGCTTAGCTTTTCGCCGCGGCCCAAGACGACGAGCCGTGCGCCGTCGGCGATCATCGCTTTCAAGATATCGTGCCGGTAGGCGAACATCTTGCGGATGACCTCGTTGGCCTTGAGCAGGGCCGCGTCGCTGACTTCTTTCGAGCCCAGCACGGTGAACTCGCGCGCGAACGTGAACTTGGTGTAATAGGGATCGATCTTGAACTTGGCCGGCGGCGGCATCACGCTGGGCTGCTGCCGCAGCGGCCGGTAGCGCCAGTCGTTCTCTGGACTCAGCTTGAAAGTGGTCCGGACGAGATCGTAACCTTCGGGGTCGTAGTGCTTAAGCTGTTCGCGCGAGGCGATCGGGTTGTGGTTCCAGTTGTTGATGCGATTGCAATCGAAATAGGACTGGCACATTTCGGCCCAATACTCGGCTGGGTTGGACGCCGCATAGGCGTACTTCCAAAGACCTTTGCTCATCGCGCTCTTGTAGGTTTGGCCCAAGCGGGCACGCCAGGTCGGATCGAGCCTGCCCAGCGCGGCGTCAATCGTGTGACAAAACTCGTGCACGCCGATGCTTTCGTCGTCGTAGCGGTCAAGGGCCAGATTCAAGAGATTCTCTTCGCCGAAACTGGTGACGCCAAGGCCACCAGTGCCGCGCACGCGCTCATTCTGATAGACCGGGTTGGGATGGTTGCGATACTCGGGCATGTCGGTGTAGACCTGGTCCTTGCCGATGATGATGAGTCGCGTGCCGTTCTTTTTCATGATTTCCAAGATGTCGGGCCGGCCGGCGAGCATGTGCGTGACGATGTGGTAGGTGCGCTCTAGCGCTTCGTCGGCCACCTCGGCCGCGGCGGCCACGGACACGCCTTTCACGTCAAGATGCTTCTTGTAAAACTTGCGTGCGGCGTCGCGGTCTTGGTCTCGGAATTTCTCGAAAAAGTACTCGGGCGGCGCGGTAACGGGCGGCGTTTCCTTCCTTGCTGCATTTTCTTGGCCGTCGGCTCGTGATAGAACGTCGCCGCAAAGGAGGATGGGTACGACGTAAAAAAGCGTGTTCACGTGCATCAATTCCCTCCTTAGTTATGCTGCGAATGGGCTGGTTCCCGAACCCCGCGATTCAGTGGGCCGTTCACAATCCGACCCACGACCAAAAGCAGGCTCGCGCCTGCGAAAAGCGCAACCATACTTCCCAGCCAGAACCAGTACCCACTCAGTAGGTTTGAGAAGGTTGAGGCCGAAATGCGACATCTTGAAATCAGCTTGAAGGCGTTTTCAGCGCGGGTTTCCATTCAAGGTTTGCCGAAGCCACTTTCGAAACTCACGCACGAATCCCCCGTCATCCATGCCAATGTTTTCGCGAACAAACTCATCTAGCTTTGCGAGAGGAAGCATTGGGAACGTCGGACTTTTTTTCACCTGTTTGTAGGCGCCGTGCTTGAGCACGAGCACTTGTAGGCAGTCGCCGTCGTAGCGCCAGATTTCGGGTACTCCCAGCGCGGCATAGATGCCGAGCCGGTCGAGCGAGCTGCTGTGAATGTCAATCTCAAGCGCCAGATCTGGCGGTGGGTCGGTGCGCAAGTCGATCTCTTGCTTATCGAGCACGCGGGAGGCGTTGGCGATCCAAAAACAGTCGTCGGGCTCCAGGCCGCGCTCCAAGTCCTCGCGCCGAAACGTTGTCAAACCGCCGCTGACGATTGGGCGCGCCATTTCTTCGGCCATGGTTTCAACGATGCGGCCGAGCTTCCGCTTCGACCGCTCGTGATTGAATGTAGGAGGCATGATTTCCAGGCATCCTCGGTCGTAGGTGAGGCGGATGGGACGGTCTTTGAGGTCGGCCAGGAGGGCTTCGTAAGTTTGCCAGGCAATGCCGGACAACAGTACGCCACGGGGGGTCGGGATCACACGATTGGGGGTCGGTGTAGTCGCGATGCTCATGATTCCATCATGGTACCGAGGACAAGCGAGAAATACTTCGCAAAATTGCCGGCACGGGGGGCGTTCCGGATTCACCAGGGTTTTTCGTTGTCCAATACACAAATGCAAGTCAAAATGAGCAGGCTGACTTTTTCGTTCCAAAGGTGTCCCATGAAGAAACTCCTCGCTGCCCTTTTTGGTTTCGCACTCATAGCGCTTGCGCCAATAGCCCGCGCTCAGGAGAAAAAAATCCTGCGCGCCGGCTTGATCGGATTGGACACTTCGCACGTCATCGCCTTCACCAAGCTCCTCAACAATCCGAAGAACGAAGGCGACCTGGCCGGCGTCCGCGTGGTCGCGGGCTTTCCAGGCGGCAGCAAGGACATTCCTGCCAGCGCCAATCGTGTGCACGACTACACAATGCAGCTCCGCGATCAATACAACGTCGAAATTGTCAGCTCTGTTGAAGAGCTTGTCGCCAAAGTGGACGTCGTGCTTTTGGAAAGCGTGGACGGCCGGCCCCATCTGCAACAGGTGATTCCAGTGCTCAAGGCCGGCAAGATCGTGTTCATCGACAAGCCGATCGCCGGCTCGCTGGCCGACGCGCTTTTGATCTTCGAGCTTTCCGCCAAGTACAAGGTGCCGCTCTTTTCCAGCTCCGCGCTGCGCTATTATCCAGGAATCACGGGCGCCAAGAAAAACGACAAGCTCGGCGACATCCTCGGCGCCACCGTGCACGGACCCTGTTCGCTCGAAAAGCACCACCCGGACCTCTTCTGGTACGGCATCCACGGCGTCGAATCGCTGTTCACGATCATGGGCACGGGCTGCCAGAGCGTGAGCCGGACGCACACGGCCGACACGGACGTGGTCACCGGCACGTGGAAGGACGGACGCCTGGGCACGTTTCGCGGTATTCGCAAGGGAGCGTCGGGATACGGCGGACAAGTGTTCGGCGCCAAGGGAATCCACACTCTGGACTCCAAGGGCGGCAGCTATGAGCCCCTTGTCAGGGAGATCGTCCGATTCTTTCAAACCGGGCAAGCGCCGGTGAGCGCGGAGGAGACAATTGAGATCTTCGCGTTCATGGAAGCCGCCGACGAAAGCAAGCGGCAAGGCGGGGCTCCGGTGACTTTGGCGAGCGTGCTGCAAAAGGCGAGGGCGGAAAACGCGAAACGAAGGCTACCATAGGTTGGAATGTCAGTCGGCGTCAGAATGCCAACGTGAACTGCTCTTCCGGTCCGTGATACTGGAAAATGCAGGACTTCAAGACGTCGCGCCCAAGGATGCCTTGGCCTTCGTCCACGCTGCCTTGTTCCGTTTCGACCACAATGACTGAAGGAAAGTAGGCGGCGCGACGCAGACCCGACACAAATGACAAGCTGACTGGATACTGGTTAACGGCATGTGACCACGTTTCTCGAGCAGTACTTTGGAATCTCGTTCTTCACGACTTCCTGGACTATGAATGACCCTAAACCGAGGTGTTCATACCCCTGTTTCACTGCTTCTTCCATCGTTTTCCAAACGCCGGCTACACCGTCTTTGCTAACGAGCGCGAACCTGCCAATGTTCTTTTTGTTTCGAAGCAGCTTGGGAAGCGCATTGCGAAAGGCCCTCATTTCTTTGTCTACTGCCATAGTGTACATCCTTTCTTTTTGAAACATCCTTGCCACACACCGTAGCCAACCTAGGGTAATTGTCAAGCGGGAACCATCCATGAAACCCATTCGCGTTGCCGTCTTCGCCAGCGCCGGCGGCACGACGCTGCAAAACTTGCTCGACAAGATCGCGGCCGGGTCGCTCGCGGCGCAGGTCGCGCTTGTGGTGTCCAACAACGCCGACGCCTATGTCCTGGAGCGTGCGCGAAAAGCGAGTATTCCCTCGGCGGTTGTATCGCGCAAACAGGCCGGCTCGCTCGAGGAGTTTAGCCGGCGCATCTTCGATCTTTGCCGCGGCGTCAAAGCCGATCTTGTGTGCATGGCCGGCTTCCTGCAACTCGTCCGCGTTCCCGACGATTTCTTGGGCCGGGTCATGAACATCCACCCGGCGCTCATCCCCGCCTTTTGCGGCAAAGGCTACTACGGCCATCACGTGCACGAAGCCGTGCTGGGGTACGGCGCCAAGATCACCGGTTGCACTGTGCACTTCGCGGACAACGAATACGACCACGGGCCGATCATCCTGCAGCGCGCCGTTGTGGTGTTGGATGACGACACGCCGGACACGCTGGCGGCGCGTGTCTTCGAGCAAGAATGCGAGGCGTACCCCGAAGCGATACGCCTGTTCGCCGCGGGCCGGCTGCGGATCGAAGGTCGGCGCGTGCGGATAGATGGTGAAGGGGTGAAAAGGTGAAAGGGTGAAGGGGTGAAGGGGTGAAAGGGTGAAAAGGCGACTCACCCTTTCACCCTTTCACCTCTTCACCCCTTCGCATTACTATCCCGCCACCACCTGCCGCGAGCGCAGCATTTCCTCGATTTCCTTGACTTTGCGGCCCAAGAACAAGACGTTGGGCAAATCGAAGTGATGC
>JAKEHV010000509.1 GCA_022614915.1 Gemmataceae bacterium
GACATCGAGCAAGCATTGTTCGGCACGAGTCTGGGCGTCTACCTCGAGCGCGGCTTGCCTGCCGAAGAAGGGCACGAGCATCACCTGCGGGCCATCAACACGATTCGCCGGCTCGGCGGCATCAAACCCGCGGTGGACAAAGGCGTCCTACGAAGCGGCATCATGTTCGAATGCACCAAGCACCACATTCCCTTCGTCTTAGCCGGCAGCATCCGCGACGACGGCCCCTTGCCCGAAGTCATCACCGACGTCCTCGTCGCCCAGGACGCCATGCGCGATCTCATCCGCGGCGTCGGCTTTTGCCTCATGATGGCCACCATGCTGCACTCGATCGCGACCGGCAATCTCTTGCCCGCCTGGGTGAAGGTCGCCTGCGTGGACATCAACCCCGCCACGGTGACGAAATTGGCCGACCGCGGAAGTCATCAAACTGTCGGCGTCGTCACGGACGCTGAGCCATTTCTAAGGGCGTTAGTCGGGGAACTGGCTTGAGGGACGCCAGCGCGACGTGAATCAGTAGCTGGCAATTATCCGTACGATGCGCCAGATGATGCTGACCAGGATGACCGCGCCGCCGAGGAAGATCAAGATGCGTGCGATCATCTCCCCCCAGCCGCCCTGCATGCGGCGGATGATTTCTTTATCACTCATCTTATGACTGATGCCGCGTCGGCCCGAATTTGCGGTTAGGGTGAAGAGGATGACGCCGACGATCACGAGCGCGATGCCGGCAGCTAAGAGATACCAGGGGCGGCAGCCATGTTTGCCTCGTAACGGTTTTTCCGGTCTTTTATGGTATGCCAGCCGTCCCGTACTTGCCAGCGCGTTTCAGGACGCGTAGGGATTCGATCTTTAGTCCAATTCGCGATTTTTTGGCAGGTTCCGCGCAACAGGTAAGAGCGTCATGACCTTTGCCGAATACAGCGCGAGGCCGAAAATCCACCCTCTTTTTCCCCCGCTGGTTTGCTTGCCCCATTGGAACCGCGCATGATCTTAGAGCGGAAGCGCTGACTATCGGTGCGACATCGCCGCAGGCTGAAGCCTCCGGCTCCAACCGCAAGCGTAGCCGCACCCTTTAGGGTGCGGCCGCCCTTCGGGACGAATCAAGAAGAGGAACGGGACCATGTTTCGCAAACGATTAATGGCATTGGCCCTGGCCAGCGGCCTATTGTTCTCGTCCGGCTGTCTGGGACTTTTCGAACGCGACCCATGTCAACAGCAGCAGGGTTTGTTCGGCCACAACGGTTGCCTGTTCAACCGCGAGGGGGGCTTGTTCAGCCGCTTCCGCACGGCGTCGCGCAATAACGATTGCGATTGCGTCGAATTCGGTAACGGCTTCGGTAACGGCGCGCCGATCGTCGAAGGCGGGCCGATGCTGCAAGAAGGCGCTTTCCCACCGCCGCCGCGCATCGTGCCCGTGCCGCAGCAGGCCGGCCCGAAGCCGTACACACCGTAGTACAGATTGCTCGAATTCAGAAAAACCGCAGAGGCAGAGAATCGCGGAGAATGACCAAAAGAAATGCATTTTTGCGTTTTTCTCTCTGCGTTCCTCTGCGCCTCCGCGGTTGAAATAACTCTGATTCAATCCGTCCAAATTCGCTGCTATTCTTTTCCTTTCACCAGTCCCCGATACGCGGTGCACAGAAGCGGCGCCGTCTCCGGTCCGAGGCTATTGATCTCGCCGTACGGCGCGGTCTTACGGCCGTATCCATACGGCGCCTTCTCGTCCCATTGCCGCTTCGACAGGATGTAGCCGATCTCATCGTTGGCCAAGCCGATCAGCATGCGGTGCTTTGCTTCGAGCTGACCATAAATCGAAGGCTCGACCGGGGCATCGGGAAAGTCGGCGTTCTTCTCGGCGGGGTCAGGCACTTTGCCCAGCACCAACTCGGGATAGATCTCGCCGGGGATGGCTGCGATTTCCAGCTCGCCCAGTTTCAGGTAGCCGAGCTCGGTGCGAATGCACATTCGCTTCGCGTCAAAGTCCTTGTCCTTGTTCGGTTCGGCGCGGTCCGGATCGCCTGTCCAAACATACGATTGCCGCTCCAAGACACCGAGCTTCCAGAAGAGTTGATAGCCCTTGTTGTCGATGGGCAAGAATAGAGGCCGCGTGCGCACTACTATCGGCGTCAGGCGAATCAGCTGCGCGGCGTCCAAGGCCTTGTCGGCCAACTGCCCAACAAGCCGGCCAAAGCGCTCGGTCTTTTCGAAAGTGCCGTCTTTCAAAAGCTCGCCCTTGTCGTTTTTGACCGGCACATGCAGCGAGGTCATCAACCCGCCCACGGTTCCCGTTAAGTACACGACCGGGCATTCATACTTTTCCTTCAGATACTTGACCGTCGCGTCGACATAATCGGCGCTTAAGAGCGTGTTCTTGCTGCTCAGCGTTTCCGGATGACAGTTCCATTGGACGACCAAGCCCGTGGTCTTGCCTTTATCCAGAAAGCGCAAGACCACGAGATCGTCGTGCTTGACGATTGGCTCGCGGCCGTCGTGCAACAGGTCCGGGTCCCTGGCGACTCCAAGGTGAGCCTCTCTGGGCTGCGCCGACCTGTCGGCCGATTGCACCGCGTCCACGATGCCCTTTTCCACCTGTTTCATGTACTCCGGATCGATGCCGCTCTGAAAGGCGCTGGGTCCCCAGAGGCCGAGCGTGTCCGGACCTTCGTGATTGTGCGTGCTGGACACCAGCACATAGGTGAAGCCGGGCAGCTTGGCGCGGGCCTTTTCCACTTCTTGCAAAAACAA
>JAKEHV010000074.1 GCA_022614915.1 Gemmataceae bacterium
CGTGTCGGTAAAGACATTCTTGTGCCGCACCAGATGATCGAGGAACGCGAGCTGCGCCCGCCAATCGTCGCCGAAGCTGCTAAGGTGCGGAATGATGAACGACACATCCGGGTACTCGGTCGCGAACAATTCGATGGGCGCTGTTTCGCCCATTACGTCGTACAGGATCGGCAGGCGATAGGCGCTGGCGGCGACGCAGATCTCACGCGTGATCCGGCCGTCGTAACGGTGCACCTTGATGCCGCGAAAGCCGTATTGCTCGACGGCGACTTTGACCATGCGAAAGATCCGGCCGCGATCACGCTCCGGATGGAGAAACGCGAAACCGAGAAAGCGCTCAGGCCGTCCGGCGACGATGCGGGCGACTTCGCGGTTGGCCACCGCGTAGTCGGAGTGGAAGGCGGCGAACAGCACCGTGGCGTCGATGCCGGCGGCGTCGGCCTGCTCGAGGTATTTCTCCAACGGCGCGGCCGTATCCCACGGGCCCGTCAGGCCATCTCCTTTGCCCGCATGGCAATGGCAATCGATGATCATGGGAAGGCTCGGAAGGGAATCAGAACGGTGTCACCAGCCGGTTCCAGGTTTGCGGTCCGACGATGCCGTCGATCAACAGGCCGAACGCTTTTTGGAAGGCGCGGGTGGCGGCCAGGGTTTTGGGGCCGAAAATGCCGTCCACGACGAGCGGAGCGGGAACCACACCGGGCGTGATCGCGATCCAGATGTTAAGGCGATATTGCAGCTCGCGCACCGCGACGCCCGTGGAGCCATGACGCACGGTGGGGCGTCCTGCGGAACCCGGGGGAGCGGCGCCCGGCGGATAGAAGGAGTGAGCGCGGACGAATTCGAGCACGGGCCCCCGGATAAACACGCCGCGATTGGCCTTGTCGGAAAACTCGTCGGAGTCGCCGGAGATGTGCACGGCCACCAGAGTACGGCCGCCCATGTTCGCGGGCAGCTCGCGCCACACGGGGCTGCCGCTCATACCGCCGGCAGTGTCATTCACATATTCGAGGATTCCTTGGGAAGTGACCCGCAGGGCTTGATTGATGTCGATGTACTGCACGGTGGCGGTCAAATCGACGCCTGGCACGAAACAGGGATCCCTGCGGCCGCCCAGGTGTGTGGCCGCCGGCAAGTCGCCGGGATAACCCGCGATACGCACTTCCGTGGGAGTCGGGATGCTGCCGGTTTGCAGCACGCTGGCGCCCACGGCGTCGCCGGGCCAGCGGAAATTGTCGAAGGTCCACCAGCCGCAGCGCATACCAATGGGATCACGCAGAATGATGACGCCGTAGTCCGTGGGGCCGGTGGCAATGAAGCCGCGCGCGATGACCAAGGCCGCGGCGCGCGTGTCGCCGAAGGGGGGCGGCTGATGGGCTTTGCGGCCTGGAATAACGCGCAGAGTGGCGGCGGCCATTCCTTCCAAGCAGTGGCCCGCGGTCAGCACGGTGCGCGGCCCAATCAACGTGCCACTGCACATCGGAAACGGCTGCCCCGGCACGCTGACGTCTTCCAGGTTGCAGATAAACCGGAATGGAAACGCCTTGGTGTCGGGGACGCAGACGCGCGTGTCGACCGGTGGGATGACTTCCAGTTGGTAAGGATCAGACTCCAGGGCGGGGAAAGTCATTTCTTGATAGATGTCGCGCATTGCACATCTCCTATTGAGATTGGAATCAAGTAGTGTTGGCAAGCCATCGCAATGCTCTCAACGAGGCGATCAATGTCATTCGTTGAGTGTCGAGCCGTCAGCAGCACGGCCAGGTGCGGTTGTTGGACCCGGCAAGTGCCGCGTAAGAGCACCGTGCGCATGCCTCGCTGCAACAAATGCTCGTGCACTGCCAGGGCGGCCGGGCCGGGCGCTGTAAGAGTTTGCATGGGAAAGGTCCCGCCGATTGCACCTAGCCCCAGCCTTCCAATCCCCAACTGAAAACGCCGCACCAAATGCCTTAAGTGGGAGCGCAGTGCGTCGCCTTTTTCCTGGTTCACGCGCAGAGCATGCTCCGCGGCGCGTAGCGCGGCGACCGAGGGCGGACTGCAATGGACGCGGGTTTCACTGTGTTCGCGAAACCAATTCACGGTCGTGCGGCTGCCGGACAAGGCCGCCGCCGGCACGCCGAATCCCTTCGCAAGCGAGGCGACCAGGATGACTTCCGCGCCGCGGCCCTCGCTCGCGCGTCGGGCTAGTGTTGGTCCCTCGCTCGCGCGTCGGGCTCGTGTTGGTCCCTCGCTCGCGCGTCGGGCTCGTGTTGGTCCCTCGCTTACGCGTCGGGTTAGTGTTGGTCCCTCGCTCGCGCGTCGGGCTAGTGTTCCCTTGCTAGCGCTTCGGGCTCGTGTTAGTCCCTCGCTTGCGCGGCGGGCTAGGGTGCCGCCGCCGTCATGGCCCAGGACACCCAGCGCCTGCGTGTCGTCTAGGATTAGGCGGCCGCCCCAATGCTGCGCCAGCTCGAGCATTTCCAAAAGGGGCGCAGTTCGGCCGCAACCCGGGCAGACACCGTCGGCGACGATCAGCGGTTGACCAGCGGTGCGTCGCAGGACTCGCCGGAGGTCATCGGCATCGTAATGCCGAAAACCAACCAGGCGAGCCCCGCGTGTTGTGGCGCAGGCGGCGCCCCAGCGGGCGATAGCATAGGCGGCGCCGTCCAGAATGATCGCCGTGCGCCGCGACGCTAGCAGGGCGAACAAGTCCCAGAAAAGGTGCAAGGTGGAAGGGCCCAACACCGCCGCCCCGCACCGTTGCAAGGCGGCAAGCCGCTGGGCGACCACCGGCGCTCGAGGCGATTCCACAAGGGCTGCGGGCGCTCCGGTCGTTAACCCGGCCCAAGGAGCGAGCTCCCAGCTCGCGTGGCGCATACCGAGGTAATGCGCCCTGGTGAAGTCCAACACCGATGGCGTCTCCATCAACTGCCCGCGGTCTGCGCGGCCAGGCGTTTACGCAAGTGCACCGAGGGGGGGGCGGAATCGACCGGTTCAATGGTCAAATCAATACCCGACACCGCACGATAGCCGTGGATGTAGCCCTGGATTTCCGGCCGCCAATAACGTGCCCAGTTGGCAGCGTGCACGGAATCGTGGATCGTGCTCCAGGCGCCGAACCGGGCCGAAAGCAGAATCTGCTCGCCGAACACACCCAGATCACGGAAGTGGGTCACCGGTGTATCGGACCAGCCCTGCAGTTTCTTCATGGTGTCCACGCGCTCCATCCATGGCTCGGGATAGGCCACCATGATCCGGCTCGTGAGGAATTCGCGCATCTCCGGGCGGGCCAGAAGCCATTCTTGCATCAGCATTTCCAGCCGCGCATTCCAAGGCAAATCGCCGTACTGGTTGTGATGTCCCTGCGTGAGCAACAAGTGCACTTCCTTCAGGCTGTTGAGAATCGGGAAACCGTCGGCGATCACCATCGTGTCGTCGTCCTCCTTGAAGAAAACGGCGCACAAGTGCAGCAAGTTGTGGAAGGCCTCGATGAATTTGGAACGCGTATCGGCGCCGCGAACCGTGCCCACGGCTTTGCCGTCCAGCGCGAGGCCGTAATGATGGTCGTACTCATAGGCCCGGCGCAAGAGGGTGAGCCGATGCTGCTCGTCCTGGATGTAGCCCCAAAGGAGGTTGTTCAACGGCCGCAAGGGATCGAGCTCCAGGTGAGCGAGCGGATCGCGCTCGCCGGCGGCACGACGGTTCTGGAAGCGCAAGTTGATGGCGTTCAAGGATTGCACCAGCATGCCCTCCTCATGCCAGTAGGACCAGATCAATTCCAAAAAGCAAGGATGGGCCAGCTTGCTTTGCAGAATGCCGAAGCAGTTGTCCACCTGACGGCGCTCGTCGGCATCGAACGTGTCCGGCTTGATGGGCACATCCTTGAGTTTGGCGCGAATCAGAGCCAGGTATGGCAACGTGGGGACGGCGCTCTTTCGCGCCCGATCCAACTCTTCCTTGGTGTCAAATGGAGGCACAACGGACGCGTCTTGGTAAACGACTTTCACGTACCGGGCCCAAAGTTCCTCTACCAAAGCCTGATTGGTGTCGCGGTTGAACCGGCGTGTTTCCTCCAGCTCATTGACGGAGCCGACAAAGCTGCGAGTGCGGAAGCGCGCTGCGTCAAGATCGTTCACGTCAATGTCGATGGCGACGCCGCAGCGATCCATGAGGAAGATCTCGGTCGCGACTTTAAGCAAGTTGTAAGCGTCCACGCCGGGAAAAGGGAGCCTGCTTTCGAAGCTCCGATTCTTCAGGAGCTTCGGCTCGCGCAGGTCGGTAGTGCAACACATCACGCCGTCGATGAACTCCATGTACGGGTTGAAGGCGATGGCGTTCGTGGTATTGCGTATGGCCACCCACAGGGCCAAGTCGGCAGTCATGGGGTTATCGTGGCGCTTCATGCTGATAGCCAGACTGTCGCCGGAAGCCAAAGGATGCGGCAGCACTTCGAACTTGGCCGCCCCCTGATAGAAACTCGTGGGGTTGGGCGGAGTGAAACCTGGAGTCTTGGGCACTGCTTGGACCGCGATACCGTAGCCGGTTCCCGGAGGCACTCCTTTTGTGCTCATGTGGACCACGGGCCCCTCCTGTTGGTCCAGCGGGTCCGTCAGTCTCAGGGCGGATGGTTTTAGGGTCCAAATGAATCGATAATTCTTGATGTCTTCCTTTGGGTCGTCCATTTTGGCTTCGAGGATAACCTCGCCGCCTTCGGCGACTTTTTCCGGGATGGTAATGATGTCGATGGCCATGGAAACCTCCTTTGGGCATTGTGAACGAGTGGAGAATCGTAGCTTCATGCCGGCCGCGCTGTTCCCGCCGGCTGTTGCAACGCGCACTGGGCCGTCGTGTTCAAGCTGTTGAGCATCGCCCAGTGGGTGAGCAACTCGGCCAGCAGCTTGCTCTCTTCTTCCGGACCCAAATGTCCGTCGATTCTGGCTTGACCGATCACCGCGAAGGCCATGGACGGCGCCGCGGCGAACATCTGCCCAGGCAATGCCTTCCATTGCCGGTACAACGCAGTCAACCGTTCGGGGCTGCGCTGGGATTGGGTGAGCACTTCACCCAGGGACTTGCCGCGTAACAGCCGCGGCCGGTGGTTTACAAGCAGTGCCACGAAGGCGGGCATCGTGTTCTGCAAGAGGACCAGAATCTTGCTGCGCTCCGGGTCCAATTCCGCGGTGGGGTAAAACGCGTGCCACAAACGGGCCAGGCGGTCCCATTGCGCGTGCGGATACAGGCCGTTGCCCATGGCGCAACTCAGCACCACGCGAATCCATGCGAACGGATGCGGATCGTCGAGGCTGATCCGAAACACGAAAGCCCGCGGCAAGCTAACCACGCCGATGAGGCCCGTGGTGGCCGCCGCGCCGACGCGGCCGAGGGCCCAAAAGTCAGCGAGGATTTCCGAAATCCATCGTTCCCAAAGCGTCCAGGCCAGTTGCTCGGCGCCGCCTTTTTTTTGCAAGCCTTGCAAGACGGGCCGCAGCGAATTGATGAGATCGAGCAACGCCGCTCCCTGGTGCCCCACCTCATGCACCAGGCTGGAGGCGATGCCGGCGCCCACCATGCGCTCGCGGGGGACGCGGACGACGGCGACGGGGTTGTCGCCGCCGCCGGGCAGCCGCGTACGCGCCCGCCGAATGGCGGCGCCATGTCCGCGATCCAGGTAACAGATGACCGGCGGCATTTCGTAATAGCCTCCCGGCAGGGCCAAGGCATCGGCGGCCGCGACGTCGAGGCCCGAGAGCCAGACGCCGCTTTCATGTTCGCTGCGCTGGTTCAAGACATCGGCAAAGATGTCAAACTGCGCCAGGATGGCGTTGAAGCGCAAACGCAGAAAGGTAAAGCGTCGCTGCGCTTCCGCGGGCGCGGCATCCTTGCCGGCGCGGCTAGTCAACCAAGTCAGAAATTGCATCACCAGGCCCCGGAGTTCCCCGCGGCCCTGCGCCAGGAAGCGTTCGATGGCGGTCAGGGCCGACGGGGAAATTCCCGCCGCTGGAAGCATCGGCATCTGCAGCACGAAGGGCTTGACTCGTCCCAAACGCGTCAGCAATGCACGTGCTTCCGTCTCCAGGAATCGGGACACCATGCCAAACGGCATTGCTAGACTCCAAGGAGAATGATGCGTTTGCCGCGGCGGATCCAGCGCCCGCTATGACCTGGCCGGCCGGCTGCTGCCATGCCCGGACCCATGGCGGCGACGCCGGGGCGGACGGCCGTCGGCGCTGCGCCGACTTCACCGAGCAGACTCAAGAGACCGGGGGCGAATCTGCGCGCCGCCGCCGACAAAGCTGCCTTCGCCGCCGCGCGCGGATCGATATTGGGGGGCAAGCCAATGGCCGACTTCGCCGCGGAACCGGCCAAGCGCACAAAGCGCCGCGCCCAGTCGAACTCCTGATCCTCGGGCGTCTCGCCTTCCAGCGGCACTTCGAACAGATTGCTGGCAGCGGTCCCCAGGCTTGTCCCGAGCGCCGAGCCAATGCCGGGAATGAACGAGCCTAGCGCCCCACCCAGCGACGGCAACCCCTGCTTGGCCACCCCTTTGAGCACGCCGCCCAGGCTGCGGCCGATCGGACTGCTCACGAATCCGCCGACCGCCCTGCCGACTCTGCTGAAAAGACTGCCCAGAAATTGATCCAGCTCGGCATCCTCGCTGACGGCCAAAAGCTCCGCAGCCAGGTCCGTCTCATCCTGCTGGCTGAGGGGGCTATCGACGGCGCTAACTCCGCCGCCGAAGCCTGCTCCCGGCATTCCGCCTCGAATCGGCGGTCGGGCAGCAATGAAGCTCTGCAGCCACTTGAGCAGACCGGGCGCGTGCCTTCTGGCCGCTGCGGTCAACGCGGTCTTCGCCGCCGCACGCGGATCCATGTTGGCCGGCAAGCTGGCGGCCGTTTTCGCTGTTGCCCCCGCTAGCCGCACAAAGCGACGGGCCAGGTTGAATTCCTGATCCTCGGGCGTTTCGCCCTCCAGAGGCACCTCGAACAGATTGCTGGCCGCGCCCCCCAGCGCCGTGCCCAGCGCCGTGCCGACGCCCGGAATCGGAATGAACGAGCCGAGCGCCCCGCCGACCATGGGCAGTGCCTTCTTGGCGATGCCTTTGAGCGCGCCGCCGATGGCGCGGCCAATCGGGCTGCGCGCAATTTTTTTCACAAAGCCGCCGATTTTCTTGAAAACGTTGCCCAGGAACTGGTCCAGTTCGGCATCCTCGCTGACCGCCAACAGTTCGGAGGCGAGTTCAATCTCGTCGTTTTCGCTGATGGGGCTTTCGGCGTCCCCGACTTCGCCGAACATTCCTCCGTCGGCTTCGAAGTCGTACTGGAGCGTCTCCCCTTGGAAGTCGCCCTCGGTTTGTAGAGCGGCGCGCATGGGATCGAGGTCGTGCATGATGGTCTCCTTGGAGTACACAGGTTTCACGCGGACGTTTGGTCCGCTGTTGGTGCGGGTTCGGGGTCCGGGAACACGTTGACGACAACCAGGTCGCGACCCTGGCGATACCAGCCGCCGCTGGGGGTCGCGCATTGTGGGCACTTGCAGCCGCCGCAACCCATGCAGCGGGGCAGTGGTGCTGAGGCATCGGTGTCGAAAGGCTCGTCGATCGGGGGCTGGACGATGGTTGGTTGAACAACGATGGGGCTGCCGGCAACAGGCACGGGCACGGGGATGGGCCGTCGACGCCAAGGCGGCCAGCGTCTGGGTCTGGGCCATTTGGGACGCGGGCGAAGCAACCCCGGGGCATAGCGTCGTGCCGCCGCAGCCGCGCCCGCGCGTGCGGCCCGCGCGGGGCCGATTCTTCGCTCCAACGCCAGCGCTTGCCGCGCCGCATCCGTGGCGAAGCGGACGAAGCGCCGCGCCGCCTGAAATTCCTGGTCCTCGGGGCTTAGGCCTTCCAGCTCGATGCCGAACAGCGTGGCGGCGCGCGTATCCCAGGACTGGCCCAAGTCTTGACTGGGCGCCGTCAACCGCCCCAAGGCTCGCCCCGCGAACGGCAACGCCACGCGCGCCGCGCCTTTGACCAAACTGCCAAGCGGCCTTCCCAGCGCCGATGTCATTTTTCCGCGCCCTGCTTTTTGGAGCAGCCTGCCCAGAAAGCGGTCCAACTCGGCGTCGCTGACGACTTCGAGCATCAGGGCCGCCTCCTCGACTTCTTCTTGTTGCGACAAGGGAAGTTCCGTTGGTGCTTCTAGAGCGCTTGGCATAAGGCACGCGTCGTTGGTCGATTGCAGGGGGACAGAGAGAAAGCAACAAGCGTGCCAGCCGGTTTTTCACGGTTTTCAACGGGGGGAAGGCGAAATCACCTTCGGCGTCACGCACGAAACGCGCGGATAGGCCGAAGCACGCTTCGGCGTTGGGAATGGGGGCACGTTGAAAACGTGCCGCTGTCCGCTGGCACGTTGAAAACGTGCCCCACAGACACGCCGCAATCTACAATGACACCATGTCGATTCCACAAGTCGCCATTGTCGGCCGGCCCAACGTCGGCAAATCGTCGCTGTTCAACTGGCTCGCGGGCCGGCGCATAGCCATCGTCGATCCGACGCCGGGCGTCACGCGCGATCGGCTGTGCGCGCCCGTCGAGGCCGGCGACCGATACTTCGAGCTGGTCGATACCGGCGGCATAGGCATCGAGGACAAAGACGAGCTCACCCGCGACGTGGAACGCCAGATTCAGCTCGCCATCGACAAAGCCCACGTCGTCGTGTTCCTCGTCGACGCGCGCAATGGGCTCGTTCCGCTCGATGAAGAAGTGGCCACGCGACTGCGCGGCCTGACCAAACCGATTCTCCTCGTGGCCAACAAGTGCGACGAGCCGCACCTCGAGCCGCAAGCCGCCGAGTTTCACCGGCTTGGCTTCGGCAATGTGCTGTGCGTCAGCGCCTTGCAGAATCGCGGCAAAGAAGAATTGCTCGATGCGATTGTACACAGTCTTCCGCGCGAAACCCAAAGCGCAGCCGAAGTCAAGGAGCCGGACTTGAAGTTGGCCATTGTCGGACGGCGCAACACCGGCAAAAGCACCTTCATCAATTGCCTGGCCAAGGAAGAAAGAACGATCGTCAGCGAGGTGGAAGGGACGACACGCGACAGCGTGGACGTGCGCTTCGAGCGCGACGGCAAGGGCATTGTCGCCATTGATACGGCCGGCGTGCGCAACCGGGGCAAAATACGCTCGGACGTCGAGTTTTACAGTCTGGCCCGCGCCGACCGCTCGATCCGCCGGGCCGACGTGGTGCTGCATTTCTTCGACGCCGCCAAGAAAGTGAGCCACGTCGATAAACAGCTGGCCGGCTACATCCTCGAAAACTACAAGCCGGCCATCTTCGTCGTCAACAAATGGGATCTTCTGAAAGGCGCGCTCGTCACCGGCGAATTCGGCGATTACTTGAAGCGCGTTTTCCCGAGTTTGGACTTCGTGCCGATCGCGTTCATCACCGCCAAGGACGGCAAAAACGTGCAACAGGTCTTGAACCTCGCGCAGAACTTGCACAAGCAAGCCGGGGCCCGTGTCGGCACCGGAGAGCTGAACCGCGTCGTCGAAAAGGCTGTGGCCGCCCAGTCGCCGTCGCTGCGTTTCAATCGCCAGGGCCGCATCTACTACGCCACGCAAGCCGGCACGCAGCCGCCGCTGGTCGTCTTGTTCACCAACGGGGCGCATCTGTTCGACCACACGTATCAGCGCTATTTACTGAAGACGTTTCGCGATTACTTGCCCTTTCACGACGTGCCGATCAAGATGTACTTGCGCACCCGCGGGCGCGGCGAGGAGGGCGACGCGGAGGGACGCGACAAGCGTTCGCGCGCTAAGCGTGGTGATGCGAAAAAGCCGGCAAAGATCCGCGCACGGGCCAGGAAAGGCGCGACCGGCGAATTGTGGAGCGATATCTAACTGTCAGGTGCAATATGACCAAAAATCAGCTTCGGTGCTTTGTTGTTATCGCGCTCGCCATGCCGCTCTTGCCCATGCTCCGCGCGGCGGGCCAAGGCGACAACGCGCCGTTTAAGACCGAGTATTTCAACGGCAAAGTCGTGCCGCTCGAACAAATCCTGAAAAAACACGGCGCCAAGCTCGACGCCGACGCCACGCCCACTTGGCATGCACTCCTGACCGACGACGGCAAAGTCTATCCGCTCGTCAAAGATGCCGGCGCGCGCATGTTTTTCAAAGACGCCAAGCTGTTGAACCGGCCCATGCGCTTGACCGGCCGGCTCATACCCGGCGCCACGCTCCTGCAAGTCGTCAACGTCCACAGCTATCAGAAAGGCCAACTGCACGACGTCTACTATTGGTGCGACATCTGCACCATCCGCGGTTTCGAGGCCGGCATCTGCGACTGCTGCGGGGCGCCAATGGAGTTTCGGGAAACGCCCGTCAAATAAACCCGAAATCCGAATCACGAAATCCGAAACAAATTCAAAGTCCCAAAAAAGTGAAAAGCCAACGAGCATTTTTTGAGTTTTCTTCTTTGGATTTCGGGCTTGTTTCGAGTTTCGGGATTCGGATTTCGGATTTTCAGGTGCTTGATTCCTTCCCATCGTCCCTCTAGACTTCTCACATCCTCGCGCCGTCGGGAGCATTTCGAATGGGCCAACGCACCTGTCTTTACGATTGGCACGTCGCACATGGCGCCCGCATGGTCGATTTCGGCGGCTGGGACATGCCGGTGCAGTACAGCACCATCATCGAAGAGCACACGGCCGTCCGCACCGCCTGCGGCATGTTCGACGTCAGCCACATGGGCCGGCTGTCCTTTGGCGGACCCGACACGCTCGCGCTCATCCAAAAAATCCAAACGAACAACGCCGCCACCATGAAGGACATGCAAGTGCGCTACGGGCTTGTGTGCAACGACCAAGGCGGCATCCGCGACGACGTTTTGGTATATCGTTGGCCGTACGGTTTCGCGATGGTGGTCAATGCCAGCAATCGCGAGAAAATCGTCGGCTGGATCAAGGAAACCAAAGGCACGCTCTATGTCGAAATGCAGGATCAGACGCTGACCACTTGCATGATTGCCGTCCAAGGGCCAAAATCCGCGGAGTTGGTTCGTGGTCTGACCGAAGCCGACCCGAGTAAACTCGCGTACTACTATGCCGCCCCGACGCGCTACGCCGGGAACAACTGCGTCGTCAGCCGCACCGGCTACACCGGCGAGGACGGCTTTGAGTTCATGGTGGGCGCGAAATTCGGCGTGCAGTTGTGGGAAGAGCTGCTCAAGCGCGGCGCCAAGCCGTGCGGTCTGGGCGCGCGCGACACGCTCCGCCTCGAAGCCGCCATGCCGCTCTACGGCCATGAGCTCGGCGAAGACATCGATCCTTTCCAGGCGGGCCTCGGCTGGGCGGTGAAGCTGGACAAAGGCGACTTCCGCGGCAAAG
The DNA here is from genome assembly GCA_022614915.1 of Gemmataceae bacterium. GTDB lineage: Bacteria > Planctomycetota > Planctomycetia > Gemmatales > Gemmataceae > JAKEFD01. Next base: position 11,347 of record JAKEHV010000074.1, read on the forward strand.
ATGCTCTCTTGCGCCGCCAAAAGGACGCGACTTTGCCGCGCCGTGTCGGCCTGGAGCTTGAAGGCAAACGCATCGCCCGCGAAGGCGCCAAGGTACGCCGACTTGTCCCCTCGCCCTTGGCAGGGAGAGGGGTTGGGGGGGCGCAAGACGTCGGCACTGTCACGAGCGGCACCTTCGCGCCAACACTGAACAAGACCATTGCCATGGCGTATGTCCAACCGTCGGTGTCGCAACCCGGCACGCAATGCCAGGTGGACATTCGCGGCAGTGAAACAGCGGCCAAGGTCGTGCCGTTGCCGTTTTACAAACGTGCCAAATGAAATCCGTGGAGTAATCATGATTCCGAAGAACTTGCGCTACGCCACCACGCATGAATGGGCCAGCCTGGACGGCGACGTGTGCACCGTGGGCATCACGCAATTCGCGGTCGAGCAATTGACCGACGTGGTCTACGTCGAACTAAAGCCGGCGGGGACGAAGTTGAAAGCGGGCGAGCGCTTCGGCGAGATCGAATCCGTTAAAGCGGTCAGCGACTTATACGCCCCGGTGGAAGGTGAGCTGGTCGCCGTCAACGACGCGGTGGTCAAGGACCCCGGCGCGGTGTCGGGCGATCCCTATACGAAAGGCTGGATGGTGAAGATCAAAGTCGCGGCCGGGACCAAGTTGGACGCGCTCTTGAGTCCGGAGCAGTACGAGCAACAGATCGCGACGCAAGGGCACTAAGTTGTCGGCAATGAGGACCGAGCTGAATCAAGTGTTTGTGGGGAAATCCCTGACACTTCTTGTTCCCGTCTCCTGACTTGTGCGCTTTGGCTCTAATTCGCATACTGACGTCGCTATGAAGAACGGGCGGCCGGCGTTGGCCTGACGCCAAAAGCGGACCCCACTAATTACCTCTTCGACCCGTCAGGCCAACGTCCGCCTCCCGTTTTTATTTCACTTCGCTCGCATGGCTTTTTTCAAAATTCAAAAACTCAAAGATCCAAATCCGAAACAATCTGCAAATTCAAAAAAGAAATGCGCAAACAAGAATGCAAGTTTTCCGCTTTCTTGTTTGAATTTGGATTTCCGATTTGTTTCGGACTTGGTTCTTCGGATTTCGAATCTGTTTTGGATTTGGATCTTCGAATTTCGGATTTGTTTCGTTTTCTTCTTGAGACCAGTATCAAAATCCACGAAGATAGCTGCAAGCGTTTTTCTCCCTCCCACGATAAGACGGATGTTTTCACATGAGCACGCAGAAAAAAGGCGGCCTTTCGCGCCGCGACGTCATGAAAAAGACCGGCCAGGTCGCCGCGGTGTCGGCGCTGGCGGGCGTGGCGCTGCCGCAAGTCCACGCCGGCGAAGACAACACCATCCGGCTCGCCCTGGTCGGCTGCGGTGGCCGTGGCACCGGCGCGGCGGCCAACGCCCTCGCCTCACGCAATGGGCCGACCCGCCTCATCGCCATGGCTGATGTTTTCGAGAATCGGCTCAACTCCAGCTTCCAGAATCTACAGCGTCAACACCAGCGCCAGATGGACGTGCCGCAAGGCCGTCGCTATGTCGGCTTCGACGGCTACCGCCGGGCCATGGACAGTTTGCGCGCCGGCGACGTCGTCATCCTGGCCACGCCGCCCGCCTTCCGCTGGGTGCAGTTCGCTTATGCTCTTGAAAAAGGCCTGCACGTCTTCATGGAAAAGCCGGTTACGGTGGACGGGCCGAGCACGCGCCGTTTTCTCACGATCACCGAGCAATCCGAACGCCGCAACCAGAAAGTCGGCGTCGGCCTCATGTGCCGGCACTGCGACGCCCGCAAGGAATTGTTCCAACGCCTTCGCGACGGCCAGATCGGCGACCTCGTGCTTTGCCGCGCCTACCGGATGGCCGGCCCAACCGCGACCGCATTTTCGCCGCCGCGCCCGGAAAACATCCCTGAGCTGCACTATCAGATCCAACGCTTCCACTCGTTCCTGTGGGCCAGCGGCGGCGCCTTCAGTGATTTCCTCATCCACAACATCGACGAGGCTTGCTGGATGAAGGACGCCTGGCCCGTTTCCGCCAAAGGCTCCGGCGGGCGGCATTATCGCAGCAACAACATCGACCAGAACTTCGACAGCTATTCGACCGAATACACCTTCGCGGACGGCTCGAAGTTCTATCTCGAAGGCCGCACCGTGCCCGGCTGCCACAACGAGTTCGCCACCTATGTCCACGGCGCACGCGGCTCAGCCATCGTTTCGACCAATGGCCACGCCCCGTCGCGCTGCCGCATCTTCCGCGGCCAGAATTTCTCGAATCAGGAAGTGGTCTGGCGCTTCCCGCCGCCCGAACCCGATCCCTATCAACTGGAATGGGACCACCTGCTCAGCGCGATCCGCAACGACCGCCAGCACAACGAAGCCCGCCGCGGCGCGGAAGCCAGCCTCATCACCGCGATGGGCCGCATGGCGTGCCACACGGGGCAGATTGTGACCCGCGATCAGATGCTGGCGCACGAGCACGAATTCGCGCCAGAGGTGGATCGGCTGACACTGGACGGGCCGGCGCCGCTACGGTTGGGGCAGGATGGCAAGTATCCAGTGCCGTCGCCGGGCCTTGTGACGCGGCGGGAGTATTAGGGACACCGCCGCAGCGTTAGACATCTTGGAGGTTGTCCTGTCGTGAGGAAGATCGCAGTGCCGAACGCGGTGAGTAAGAGACTCGCGGACTTTTATCGCAAAGGCGGTAGTGTCCGCAGACATGACTCCGAGCGGCTCGCACTTGAAGGCTACATGTTGTACAAGAAGGGGGACGAAATTCGGCTGCGGGCCCGTTCCAAAACAGAGTTGCGCTTGTTGCGCCGTCTACTGCGTCAAGCCGGGTTCAACCCTGGCAGGCCCGAGCCGAAAGGGCGCGGGTGGCGTCAGCCGTTGTATGGCCGAGAGGAAGTGACTCACTTCCTAGTTTGTGTGCTTGGCGTTGACGAGACTCTCCTCCAAAACGAAACACCGACGCCGACGACTTCAAGTCGTGCGTCCGACCTGAAGAGTGTTGCAAGCACGTCAAGCGCGGGGGGTATTGCGCCGAATCCCGCCATACGGCCGCGCGGCAGCGTGTCACCTACCACGGATTTGCGCGGTCGGGCCTTGGTGAAACTGCGGTTCGGCACGGCGTCGTTAACAAAACAGGAAATGTCGTTGATACCGCCACAGCGCCGGCAACAGGCGCTAGAGCTTCGACTGCGCTCCGAGCGCGAAATCGCGGAGTTGTTGAGTCTATCGATACCGCGCGCGCACCAGATTCTGTGGTACGCCATGCGCAAACTACCAGACGTGCGTCGCTTTATTCCAAAGTGGTATGCGAAAGGAATGCGAATCCGCGCCGGCTCTCCCGGGCAGCAGGCAAAGAATGCGCGAGCCGGCGACGCACAGCCAACGGCGCCGCCCCCTCCCACGGCGCAGACTCAGTCGCCGCTTTGCCGCCTTGCTCCTATCACCGTTGCAACTTCTTGCACGTGGCCAATCGCTTTTCCAAAAACGCATTCGTGGGCAAATATTGCAAGCCGGCCTCAAATACCTCTGCCGCTTCGTTGAATCTCTTTGCATTCAAAAGCGGCACGCCCGCGCCGTCAATGGTCTTTGCGATCCTCTGCGCCTCAGCGGTTAGATTTCGGCCAGAATTCATGCGACACAATAATTGCTGATACTATCGTGAAACACGATGTGTCAGCAATTTAAGTATAAGTCATTACTTAACTTACGTCCAAAACACAGTGAAAAAATTGCTGACACATCGCTCATTTTGGGTGTCGTGTCATGCATTTTTGTTACTCCTTTGATTGCAAGGGTTTGTGAAAAACAGATTGATGACACGCATTTCTTGGCGGCTATCACTAATCCTGGCAATTAGTTGCCGACAACTTCCGCTTGTTTTTTCGGCAGCGGTTTTCTAACGTTGGGACCGGCGGGTCCGACCCACGGTTGCAATCGGCCACGAAGCCGGTTCGACCAGAGACTCGCTAACGGACCAGGGAGGAGGATCCGATTCGCCGCGTGCGTTCTGCGCGCGTCCAAGTCCTTTCTCTCTACACACTCGGCCCATTTGTCCCATACGCAAGGATGCGCTTATGGCACGATGGCTCTTGCCCGCCAGCCTGCTCGTCGTACTCTTCGGAACACACCATCACCTGCGAGGCAATCCCCCCAAAGAGGATGCCGGATTGCACAGCGCATTGGCCCTGCAACAGGCGATGGAGCAAGCCCGGCACTTCATGCTGCTAGGCGAGTCGAAGAAAGCCGTGGACGCGCTGGAGGAGCAACTCGCGCGCGTCAACGGCCACGCCGGCTTCCTGCGCATGTTGCGCGAAGCCTATCGCGGTCTCATCCAAGATCTGTGGCTGGCCCATCAAGGGCCGCAGGCGCAGCGCTATGTGGAACGGCTTTGCATCCTTGAACCGGCCGCCGCCAAGGATCCGACGCTGCGGCCGCCGGACTTGACGCGGGCGAAATCGGCGGACGGCAAAGCCGCACTGCATCCGGAAGGCGACAGCGTGGCGGCGCAGAAAACCAAGACGCCGCTGTCGCTGCCCAACTTCGCGTTGCATCATCTGAAAGGGAAGAAGGAAGACAATACGCAGGATGCCAAACCCGCCACGGCGCGCGGCAAGATCGAAGATCCCAAGGACGACCCGTTTTCCTTGGCGAACCAACGCAAAGTAGGCGACGCTGCCAGCGTCGCCGATGGAAGCATGTACCCGGCCAGCGGAGCGAAGCTCGCAGCTTCGCCTACGTCCACCGGAGGTGAATCAGAGCTCGCGCGCAGATTGCTTGGCAAAGCGGAGCAGGAATTCAGCCACGGGCGCTTCACGCAAGCCAAGTACTTTTTCGACCAGGCGTATCAGGCCGACCCTGGAGCGATCGTTTCTTCGCGCGAGCGTTGGGCCTACTGCATGCTCAGCCATGTCGTCGAGCAGCTCAGTCAGCCGGAGCTGGACGGCAAAGCGCTCGCGAGCTTGAAGCAACAGGTGCACGGCGCGTTGGTTCTCGCGCCGAGGCTCAAGGATACGGGCCACAAGGTGCTCAAGGAAATCGATCAACGGGGCAAGGAACAGCCCAGCGGGGCCGCGACACAGGAGAGGCCGGAAACGACCGTGGCGGTCAAGCACGCTGGGCGCAACGCGCAGGGTTGGCTGGTCGCGGAGACCGCGCACTTCCGCGTCTTTCACACGCAGTCGCAGGAATTGGCGGAAAAGGTCGCGCGCATCGCCGAGGACACGCGCCGCGCCATGTTTCGCAAGTGGTTCGCCAGCGACGGCGTCCCTTGGAACCCAAAGTGCGAGCTGATCCTGCACCCCACCGGCGCCGATTACCACCGCATCACCGGCGAGTCGCCGCAGTCGCCGGGCCACACGCGCATCGAGCGCGATCCGTCGGGACAACGCATTGTGGGCAGACGCATGGACCTGCGCTGCGACGTGCCGGCGTTGCTCGAAGCGATCTTGCCGCACGAAACGACGCATGTGGTCTTGGCAGGCATGTTCGACCAGCATCACGTGCCGCGCTGGGCGGATGAAGGCATCGCGGTCCTGACCGAGCCGGCGTACAAGGTCGAACAACATCGCCGCAACGCGCTTAAGTGTTACCAAGACGGCACGAAGTTCACGGCCAAGGAACTGGTGTCGCTCCATGATTATCCGCAGCCCGCGCGTATCCCGGCGTTTTACGCCCAGAGCGTGTGTCTGGTGCAGACCCTGGTGGAGCTGCGCGGCCCCCAGACGGTGACGCAGTTCGTGCGCGACGGCTTGCGCCAGGGCTACGACGCCGCACTGCAAAAGCACTTCGGCATGAACATGACGGAGTTGGAGCAGCGCTTCAGCCAACGCATGCTGGGCGAGGGGCAACGGGTGGCGGGAAACAACTGAGCAATGGAGAATGTGTAACCTACTAATTGGCAAGGGGCATGGTCACGCCCCCGACGCCTGCTTTGCCGCAAGTCGTCGACGAAGTTCCGCGACGTCCGGCCCGCGCGGCGCAATCGCTCGCTGCCGCTCCATTTCCGCCTCAGATGACGCCACGTACGCGTCCACTTCCGCTCGATTCTCAAGGTAAAAGGCTATGACCTTGTGAATGACGGCCAGCGACAATGTCGGAAAAACGTCCAGCAACGATTCCGGCGAATGTCCCTCGTTGTAAAAGTGTACCAGATCTTGCAAACCGATCCGGTGACCCGTGACGTGGATGTAGCCGTAGTTGTCCTTGGTAAGATGCTCGGGCAAGGTCATGCACAATCCTCCGAATCGGTCAGGCTGTATTATACCACTCGATCACCTTACTTTTGCAATCACAGAACGCGGCAGAACACCGCTTTGAGATAGCGCCCCTCCGGCACGTGCGCCAAAAAAGGGTGATCCGGCCCCGCGCCTGTCAGCTTGAGGATTTGGAGGATGCGGCCCGCTTGCCAGGCGGCGCGGCGCAGCGTTTCGAGAAACGTTTCTTCGCTCACCAGACCCGTGCAGGAACACGTCAAAAAGATGCCGCCCGGCGCGACGGCTTGCAGCGCCAGCTTGTTCATGTCGAAGTAACGCTTGAGTGCGAAGCCGATCTCCTCCCGATCGCGCGTTTGCTTGGCAGGGTCGAGGACGACGACGTCGAACTTCTGTCCTGAAGGAAGGGTTTCGCGCAGCCAGGCGAACAGGTCCGCTTGCACGAAGCGGATACGGGCCTGATTCAAGTTGGCGTTCTGCTTAGCCAGAGCGATGACTTGCTCATCTAAATCGAGACCGACGACTTCCTCGGCCTGGCCCAGCGCCTTGGCATAAACCGCGAAGCCGCCTGTGTTGCAGCACAAATCGAGCACGCGCTTGCCGGCACAAAACTCCGCCAGCGCTCTTCGATTATCTCTTTGATCCAGAAAGAAGCCCGTTTTGTGCTTGCTCCCCGGTGTTACACGAAAGCGCAATCCGTGCTCTGCGATCGTGCCTGGCGAAGGCGCTTCCGGCGCTCGGCAATCAAACGACTCTTGCTTTTGCACGTGTTCTTCGGCAAACCAATAGAAGCGCGCCTCCGGAAAGTGCTTCGTAAGCGCGTCCTCTATGACTTGCCGAAAGCGATACATGCCCGCCGCGAAAAACTCCAGCACAATCGTGCCGCCGAACCGGTCCGCGACCAGGCCGCTTAAGCCGTCGCCTTCGGAATGCACCAGACGATAGGCGTCGCTTACTTCATCCAGGCGCAACAGGCTTCGGCGCAAAGTTACGGCCTGGTCGAGGCGGCGCGCGAAGAAATCGGCACCGATGGCTTCGTTCGGATCGGCGGTCAAGACGCGCAAGGCGATGCGCGAATGGCCGTTGTAAAAGCCGCGGCCGGCCCACTGCCCGTCGCGGTCCACGATGTCCACGACGGTCCCAGGCGCCAACCCCCTCACCCCCAACCCCTCTCCCTGAGGGCGAAGGGAGTCCGGTTTCTCAACCATTTTTTGAAAGATCCAAGGGTGCGAGGAGCGACGGGCGATCTTGAGGCGGACCGTTGGAAGTGTTTCCGGACTCGACATGGGGTCGGGACTCGCCAAATTGCCCTGTTTCCGCCATTATAGACAATAAGGAAATCCAGACTGGACGCTGACTCGTCGTTACTCAATCCGGAAATACGTCATCCACACGAGGACAATCACATGAAGCATTGGAAGATTTGCCTTGCAACCATTGCCGTCGCTCTTTTGGCCGGCGTCGTGCCGGCGCGGGCCTTGGTCGTGGCCCCGCCGCCCGGGCCGACGCGCGTCGCCCAAGCCGACGTCATCGTAGTGGGCCGTGTCGTTGCCCACGAGCCCAAAGACATCGAGGTCATGATTGGGCCGGGAGCGAAACAGACCTATCGCGTCGCCATTGTCAACATCACCGAAATCGTGCGCGGCGCAAAAGAGCTGAAGTCCGTGCGCGTCGGCTTTATCCCGCCGCCTCCCAACGATCCGAACCAGCCGCCCATCATTCGCCCACGTCCGTTCGGGCGCAACGTCCAGCTCAACGTCGGCCAGGACGGCTTGTTCTTCTTGACCAAAGCCGCGCAAAAAGATTTGTATACGGCGCCCATGTACTACGACGTGGTGGCCGGCGAAGACGGCAATTTCAAGAAGGAAGTGGACGAAGCCAAGCAGGCCAGCAAACGGCTGGACAACCCAACGGAAGGGCTGAAATCGGCCAACGCCGAGGAACGCTTTCAGACTGCGGCCCTGCTGGTTGCCTATTATCGCAATCCGCGCAATCAAGGCGGCAAGACCGAAGCCGTAGACGCCGAGCAAAGTAAGCTCATTCTAAAAGCCATCGCCGACGGCAATTGGAACGCTCCGCAAAGGTTCGGCGCCCAGCATCCCTGGATGGTCTTCAATCAATTGGGCTTGGCGAAAAAGGACGGCTGGATGCAGCCACGCAACGTGAAAACGGTACAGGATCTCCACCGGGCGGCACAAGAGTGGCTGCGCGCCAATCTGGATTCGTATCGCGTGCAACGTTTGTTGCCGCGCGAGGTAGCGCAACAGTAAGCGTGACTAAACTGGCCGCGGGAAAACGAAGCCCCTCGCCATGTCGCGAGGGGCTTTTTTGTTCACTAGCTTTCTGTTAAATTGAAGTGAAGATTGTGTTTCCCGTCTGTTCGTTGATTGGACGCCGTCCTAGTGCAAGACTGCAAGACTCGCGACACCCCGGTAGGGCGAATATCGCTTTTTAAGGATCAAGGAAATGAGCGTTGCTTCCCTCAATGGCGAAGTGCTGGTCCACGAAGTCGCCGTCCCGCAGCGCAAGACGCTGGAGCCGACGCCTGCGCTGGACGACCCGTCCTTGTATTTCAATCGCGAGCTAAGCTGGCTCGAATTCAATCGCCGCGTGCTTGAAGAAGCGCTCGACCGAACAGTTCCCTTGCTTGAACGGCTCAAGTTTCTCGCCATCTTCGGCGCCAACCTGGACGAGTTCTTCATGGTGCGCGTGGGCGGCTTGCAGCAAAAGGTGGAAGCGGGGATTGCCGTCGGCTCCGGGGCCGACCGCATGCCGCCGCGCGAGCAGCTCGACCGAATCAGCCAGTCGGTACGGCAATTGATCGCCGAAGCCTACGGTTGCTGGCGTGAGGAGCTGTTGCCTGGTTTGGAGAAAGAAGGCATCTTTATTCGCGCGCCCAAAGACTTGACCGACGAGAATCGCAAGTATCTCACCGACATGTTTCGCCGGGAGATTTTCCCGGTGCTGACGCCCTTGGCCATCGACCAGGGTCATCCGTTTCCGCATCTATTGAACAAGTCGCTGAACCTGGCAGTGATTCTGCACCGGCCGCGCAGCCAGGAAAAACTGCTGGCGGTGGTGCAAGTGCCGGCGGTTTTGCCGCGCTTCGTGCCATTGGCCGCCGAAAAGGGCAGCGCCTTCGTCCCGCTGGAAACCGTCATCCGTTTGCACCTGCACGAGTTGTTCCCGGGTATGCAGATCGACAAGGCCAATGTCTTTCGTGTGACGCGCAACAGCGAATACGACATCGACAACGACGAAGTCGAGGACCTGCTCAAGGCCATCGAGGAGGAAGTGCGCAAAAGGCGGCGCGGCTTCGCCGTGCGGCTGGAGATCGAAGCCGACGCGCCGCCCGAAGTCGGCAACGCGCTTGTGCAAGCACTCGATCTGGAATCGATGGACGTGTACCCGATTCCTGATCTCATCGACACGACGGGACTTTTCCAAATTCACGGGCTGCCTGGCTATGCCACGCTGCGCGATCCGCAATTCGTGCCGCAGCCCGTGCCGGAGTTCGCCCCGGGCGCCAACATTTTCGCCGCCATTCGCGCGCGTGACGTTCTCGTGCACCATCCCTACGAGTCGTTCGGCCACGTCGTCGATTTCATCGAAAGCGCCGCCACCGACGAGCGCGTGTTGGCCATCAAGCAAACGCTGTATCGCACCAGCAGCGATTCGCCGGTCGTCAAAGCCCTGCAGCTGGCCGCGGACAACGGCAAACAGGTGACGGCGGTGATCGAGCTCAAGGCGCGCCTCGATGAAGAGCGCAATATTCTCTGGGCGCGCGAATTGGAAAAAGCCGGCGTCCACGTCGTCTTCGGCTTTATCGGTCTGAAAACGCATTGCAAGGTGGCCTTGGTCGTGCGCCGCGAGGAAGACGGCATCCGCCGCTACGTGCATTTGGCGTCGGGAAACTACAACCCGCAGACCGCGCGCGTTTACACGGACCTCGGCTTCTTCACCTGCAAGACGGACTTCTGCGAAGACGCCTCCGCGCTGTTCAATTACCTCACCGGCTATTGCGAGCTGCCGCAGTTTCGCAAGCTGATCGTCGCCCCCAGCCGGATGCAGTCGTTCATGGTGGAGAAGATCCAACAAGAAACAGCGAATCAGCGCGCGGGCAAAACCGGGCGGATCATCGCCAAGATCAACGGCTTGCTGGAGCCGGCCATCGTCCAAGCGCTTTATGAGGCGAGCCGGGCCGGCGTGAAGTTCGACCTCGTCTGCCGCGGCATCTGCGCCTTAAGGCCGCAAGTTCCCGGCGTCAGCGACAACATCCGCGTCTATTCGGTCGTGGACCGCTTTTTGGAGCATAGCCGGGTGTTCTATTTTCACAACAACGGCGATCCGCAGGTGTACATCGGCTCGGCGGACTGGATGGACCGAAACCTGAGCCGGCGCGTCGAAGTAGTGTTTCCGGTGGAAACGCCGGAGCTCAAAAAGCGGCTGATCGACGAGGTTCTGGCGATTTCGCTGGCGGACAATGTAAAAAAACGGGAATTGCAGCCGGACGGGACTTATCGCCGAGTGGAGCGCGGGCCCGGCGAGCCGGCGCTGCGCAGCCAGGAGCGCTTCCTGGAATTGGCGGCGCAAAACGCGCAAAGACGCCTGATCGAAGCCGCGCCGCAAAAGCCGCCGGTGCTCACGCCTAAGCCGGTGAGGGCGAAGATCACTCGCAAGCGCGTTGCCAAGACGTAAGGAAGCCGCTGTCGCAGTGAAACCAATCGACGCGAACCGAGTATCATTTGCAATATGTTGTCGACCTGTATCCTCACGTTGTTCAGTTTCGCGTCTTGCCAAACCGAATCCCTCGGTCCGGGCCGCCATTGGCGCAACATCGACGTCGGCAACCTGAAGCGCACCTATCTTGTCTATGTTCCCAAGAAATACGATCCGAAAACGCCGGCCCCCCTCGTCCTCGCCTTGCACGGCGCAACCATGAGCGCGCGTATCATGGAACCCTTCTCCGGGCTGAGCGCGCTTGCGGATCGCGAAGGCTGCATCGTCGTCTATCCCAATGGCACCGGGCCCAGCGAAATCCTCTACACCTGGAACTGCGGCGGTTTCTCGCCCGCGCTCGCCAAGAACAAGCCCGACGATGTCGCGTTTCTCGGCAAAGTGCTGGACGACGTGGAAAAAACGTTTGCAGTGGACAAAAAGCGCATTTACGCCGCCGGCATGTCCAACGGCGCGATGATGGCTTACCGCCTGGCTGCGGAAATGTCGGAGCGCATCGCCGCCGTGGCCGCGGTCGCGGGCACATTGACTCTGGACGAAGTGAAGCCCAAGCGGCCCGTGCCCATTCTGCATTTTCACGGCACCGCCGACGGACTAGTTCCCTTTAAGGGCGCCAGCAAGGAGACGGCGGCGTTTTGGAAATTCTGCTCCGTTGAAGAAACGATCGCAGTTTGGGTCAAAATCAATGGCTGTTGCAAAACGCCGGAAGTCGACAAGCTGCCCATGCCGAAAGACAAGTATCCCATCACGCGCAAGTCTTATAACAACGGCAAAAGCGGCTCTGAAGTAGTGCTCTATGTGGTGGAGGACGGCGGGCATTGCTGGCCGGGCCGGCCCATCGGCGGCGGCTTCCTTGGACCGTATACGATGAACTTGCACGCCAACGATGTCATCTGGGAGTTCTTCCGCCGCCATCCCATGAAGTGACCGTATTCCTGCAACGCGCCATCCATTTCACCAAGCAGCATACACGGCACAATCTGCCTAAAGCGCTTAACTGTTCAAGGCAGTTTTGTTTCGCGACTGAGTTGAGTTTGCAACCACTTCGCCTTCGTTTCTTCGTTTGCTTTGGGTATGGATGCCGATGCTAGATTAGGCACAGAAGTGCAGGAACACCGTCCGGCTGCGCACCCAAGGAATGAATCGTGAGCAAAAAAGTCCTGCACGTCTACCCGAAATTTCCCGACACCTACTGGAGTTTTCAACACGCCCTTGGGCTTTGGGGACGCCGCTCGGCTTTCCCGCCGCTTGGGCTCATGACCGTGGCCGCCATGCTGCCGGGCGGCTGGGAGCATCGGCTCGTGGACCTAAACGTGCAGCCTCTGGCCGATGCCGACATCGACTGGGCGGACCTCGTTTTCACGAGCGCGATGATTGTGCAGCAGGATTCGCTGCGCAGCATCCTGGCACGCTCCAAGGCGCGCGGCAAACGCGCCGTGGTGGGCGGGCCGTACGTCAGCACCAGCGCTAACCTAGTAGAGGCGGATCATCTTTTCATCGGCGAGGCGGAAACGACGCTGCCCGACTTTCTCCGCGATCTGGAAAACGGCACGCCCAAGCGCATCTATCAAGCGGACGAAAAACCCGACCTCACGAGCGCCCCGACGCCGCTGTTTCACCTTGCCGACTTCCGGCATTACTTGGCGATGCCGGTGCAATTCTCACGCGGCTGTCCCTTCCGCTGCGAGTTCTGCGACATCATCGAGATTTATGGCCGGGTGCCGCGCACCAAGACCAACGAGCAAATGCTCGCCGAGTTGGACGCGCTTCTTGCCGCCGGTTGGCGCGGCCTGGTCTTCATCGTCGACGACAACTTCATCGGCAACAAGCGCAACGTGAAGAGCTTGCTGCCGCATCTTGCCGACTGGTCGGAGCGCCACGGCCGGCCATTTTCGTTTCTCACCGAGGCGAGCTTGAACCTGGCCGACGACAACGAGCTTTTGGCAATGATGAAGCGCGCCGGTTTTCGCCGCGTGTTTTTGGGAATCGAGACGCCGGTGGAACAGAGCCTGAAGGAAGCGCAGAAGGGACAAAACACGCGCCGCGACATGTTGGAGGGCGTCCGCAAGATCCAAAGCTACGGCATGGAAGTCATGGCCGGCTTCATCGTCGGCTTCGACAGCGATCCGCCCGACATCTTTCAGCGGCAGATTGACTTCATTCGCGCGAGCGCCATTCCGCAAGCCATGGTCGGCCTCTTGTCGGCGCTGCCGGACACGCAATTGTCGCGGCGTCTGGAGCGCGAAGGCCGCATGCTCCTGGGCTCGAGCGGCAACAACACCGACGGCTCGCTCAACTTCATCCCGCGCATGGACGCCGGCCGTCTCGTGGACGGCTACAAGCACATCTTGCGGACCATTTACAGTCCCGGCGAGTTTTACGAGCGTTCGCTGGCCTGTTTAGCGCGGGTCGAGCAGGAGCGCGCCGAGCCGCCCGCCGACGGCTTGCTCAAGTCCCTGATGCATGTCGGGCGCATCCTGCTCACGCTCGGGATTCGCGACCGCGAACGAGGCCGCTTCTGGAAGTTCCTCGGCAAAGCCCTCGTCAACTTTCCCAGCAAGATCCCGCAGGCGCTGATTCTGGCTGGTCTGGGCTATCATTTTCGCATTATGACGGAAGAACTCTTGGGCGCCGAAGGAGGAGAGCGTTTAGCGCCGATCGTAAGCAACGAGGCATCCCGCGCCGCCTGACGCCAAGTTCGTCACTAAGGAGTCGATCGGCAATTGATAGCGCCCGCGTTAGACCGTAGAATCAGTGCAGTTTCCTACCTGCAAAAACCGCGATCTAACTCTCATGCCAAAGAACCGTCCCGTCTGGTGCCTCCCCGTCTTGCTTGCGCTTGTGTGCACGCGCTGGAATGACCGAACAGCGCAATCACAGGAAGAGGACATCCGCCTGCGCCGTCCGATCCGCTTGTTGCTTGTCGACGATGGCAAGACTCTGCTCGTGGCACACCGTGACAGCGGAACTATTTCCGCTGTCGATACCGAGCGCTTGCACACGGTCCGTGAAGCAAAGTTTGGCCGCCGCTTGGCGGACATGACCGCGACGCACGATGGGAGCAAGATCGCCGTCGTCAATGAAGACACGGGCGAGTTTGTGCTGCTGGCGCGCCAAGGGCTCGAGCTGCGTGAGCTGAGCCGCGTGCCAGTGGGAACAAGCCCGGTCAGCGTGCGCCTAAGCGCAGACGGCCAATGGGCTGTCGTCGCGAGTTTGTGGCCGCGCCGGCTCGCGTTTGTCGATATGGCCGCCGTCGCGAAAATGGCCGACGCGAAGGCGGTTTCCCATCTCGATTTGCCGTTCGCCCCGCGCCGGCTGCTTTTCGTAAACAACAGCAAGCTGCTCGTCGCCGATTCCTTCGGCGGCAAGCTTGCCGTCGTGGACGTGCCCGGCAAAAAAGTCGACTCCCTGCGCGATCTGCCGGCGCACAATATCCGCGGCCTGGCCCTCGCACGCGATCGCAAGACCGTCATCCTGGCGCATCAATTCATGTTTGCTACCGGAAGACCCAACCCCGGACAAATCCAGTCCGGCGATCTTATCAGCAACAAGCTCACCTTTTTGTTATTGGACGATTTACTGCGGCCAGGCGCCGACATTTGGCGCAACGGCCGTTCGCATGACTTCGGCGACATCGAACAAGGCGCGGGCGACCCGGGCGACGTGGCTCAGGGTCCGAGCGGCGAAACCATCGTGTCCTTGTCCGGCACGCAGGAGCTGGCGATCGGCTGGCCCGAGAAAGCGACCTGGCAACGCCTCGGCGTGGGCCGCCGACCGACCGACCTGGCGATCGACGCCAAACGCCAGCGCGCTTACATTGCAAACACATTCGACGATTCCATATCGGTCATCGATCTCGACAAGCGGAAAGTGCTGAGCGAAGTGCGCCTGAGCCCGACGCCGTCGCTGCGCGCCGAAGAGCGCGGCGAAGTGCTCTTTCACGATGCCCGTCTCTCGTTCGAGGCGTGGTTCAGTTGTCACAGTTGCCACACCGACGGCCACGCCAACGGCCTCTTGAACGACAATTTCACCGACGGCTCGTTCGGCACGCCCAAGCGCGTGCTGTCGCTATTGGGCGTCAATGACACTGCGCCGTGGGCATGGGGCGGACAGATGGCAAAGCTGGAAACCCAAGTCCACAGCTCCATCACCAGCACGATGCAAGGCAAGACTCCGAAGGAAGAGCAGGTTCGCGACATTGTGGCCTATTTGCAAACGCTGAAACCCGCGCCTGCGCAAGGCACTGCGCGCGGCACGTTGGATAAAGCCGCCTTTGAGCGTGGCCGCAAAGTTTTCGAACAGCAGAGTTGCGCCGCCTGCCACGCGCCGCCGACGTATTCCACGCCGAAAACCTATGACGTCGGCATCCATAGCGCCGGCGCGACGCATTTCAACCCGCCGTCGTTGCGCGGCCTAAGCCAGGGCGGCCCGTACTTCCATGACGGCAGGGCCCAGACTTTGGCGGAAATCTTTACGCGCTACCAGCACCGGCTGACAGAGCCGCTGGGGGAGAAGGAGTTGGCGGACTTGCTGGAGTTCTTGCGCGGGCTTTGATCAGTCCCTTGCGCGCGCGTCGGGCTCGTCTTATTCATCCGCGGAGCCCGACGCGTGAGCTAGGGCTTAGTAGTTGGCGAGAAAGATCCCGAACAACGTCAGCGCAATGCCGCCAACGTTGCAAGCAAACGCCCATTTCGCGATGTCCCAACGTTGATAAGCGAAGTACCAAGTGAAAAAGGGCACGACAAATGCCAGTAAAACCGCTGTTGGACTGCACTCACGCACCATCAGCACGAACAACCAGATCAGCCCGGCCTGAGCGATGAGGTAGCCAAGTCCCGTGAAGCGGCCGTGGGCGAAACACCAAAAGTAGCCAGCCCAAAAGCCCGTTCCGAACACCAAAACGCCGAGCACGATCAGGGCAAGATGCCCCACGGTCAACGATGACTCCGTCGGGATCTTAATGTCCACGTCGTCCGTGAACTGTCGGCGCAGCTCGCCCAGCGACGGCACCTGCACAGTGCGGCCGCATTCGCAGGCCACGGCGCTGCCGGCCGCACCGTCGGTCAGGTTGAGGCGTCGGCCGCACTCGCACGTTAGACGGAATTCCATCGGTGATGCTTTTCAAGCTAGCGTATCAGGGCAAGCCAGCCGGGATTCTATGAGCTAAGGTTGTTTTTGGGATTTCCTGATCGCCGACAACCTTGGAGCCCCATGCCGGCTTCTCTCAACAAGAAACGTTGCTTGTGTTGGATACTCGCCGTTGGAGCGTTACTTTTCCGAGTGATCCCTCCACCAGGTTTGCCACTTCGCCGCGTCTTGCCCGTGCTTCTGGCCGGTCAACTCTTCCAGCGCTTGCACCAGGTAAGAGTCATGACACGTCCTCAGTCGACTCGACTCTCAAGTCGAGCTCCTCCCGAAAATCCTCGAAGCAGTCGCGGCAGACCCACCACTCTTGCACCTGGGAGTAGCACACATACCCGAAGCGGTGGATGCCGGGATCATCGACCTCCATGAATTTCTGCCCGCAGAACGCGCAGTGATCGTGGTCCCAGACCTCGCTGGGAGCGACGTACTCCTCCCAGCGAAAGACCGCGCCGCGCAGGAAGTCCATACCACCACTCAGCCGCCAATCGAAAACGAGTCCGCAGTGAGTGCAAGTGGCCACGAAAAACGGCGTCCGGATCTGATCCTCACCCGGCTTTTGCACGACCTCATTGCAAACCGGACAACAAACCCATCCCAAATTGCGCATGCAACAAGCGTCCATCAGGACGCGCTAAGAACCACTTTTGTTGGATTATATCGCAGCGCGTACTGCCTAAGCTTCCATTTTGGTGATGCTCGAGATTCAGGCGTTATGACTCATCGATTGTGACGGCCTTGAACGCCGTAATTAGCAAACTTCGAAGTGAGGTTAACGCGCCGCCTCCAGCGCCGCAAGCAAGAAGCACCGAAGAGGACCTCCGGCCGGCGTCTGCCTGGTTAGGCCGTGCCCAACGCTACCACCCAAGCCGTATCGTCATGGAACGATTCGATCAACGCCAGCACCGAGTTTGCGCTCATCCAGGCAAGCAGCTCGGCGGCACTGCACCGAAAGACATCCGGCGACTTCCCCGCGACCGGACCCGGAGCGATGTAAAACCTCCAGTCGCCAAGGTCAAACAGCCAATGCCTGATGACCGGATCGTCTAGGCTGAAGTCCGGGGGCACAATCCAGGTCGCTTCGCCCGCCAGCGGCCGCAGGCTAAAGCCTGCGGCTACAGGGTCTGTAGCCGCAGCCTTCAGGCTGCGGTCGCCTGCGGGCTGCCAGGTCCCCGGAACCCCGTACTCCTCGGGCGGCTCTTTGTGCATCAAAAAGATTGGCCCAGCCGACGCCAAGAGGGCGGTCAACAATTCCCGCCGGCACGCCGCGACGGCTTCTTCTCTCTGGCGGCGGCGGCGCGCGAGGAACCTCGGCCGGCCTAGATCCCAGACGGAGCTTTCGCGCCGCCGGATATCCGTGCTCTGCCAGCGGGACAGTATCTCGTCAATGTGCTTGCTTAGAGTCATGTCCAAGCTGCCGAACGAAGACGTACAACAGCGGGGCCGGCTTCTGGCCGGTTTACTATTCTTGCTTTTCTTTCGGCGCTGGCCGCAGCGTGTAGGAGAACGCCCCCAACAAATCGCCGATCTCGGCATCATGGCATTTTTGGCACGTCTTCGTAGCCCGCAACGCTCCAAGCATTCGAATGGTGTTGTCCTTGCTGACGATATAGAGATCCTCCCCATCGCGCAATGAAGGCAGTGCGGCTTCTTCGAAGAAGTCCAGCGCCCGTGTCTTGCCCTGACGGACCTGCTCCATGCTCGGCAACTTGTCGGTCAGGTATACAACGGGCTGTTCATGGGACAGAATGCCGACGAGCTGAATGTGGTTGATGCGCCAGCGTTTGCTTTCGTGGACAGGCACGCCCAGATGGCGAAACCCATGTGACTTGAAACCGGCAACGTGTTCGCGGTCTTTGATGTAGCCGAATCCAAAGGGATAAAGGAAATCGGAGAGGCCGATGTCATGATAGAAATAGAACTCATCGTCCGGTTTCACCCGGCTCAGATTCTCGCCGGGCGAATAGGGGAAATCGGCCGGCTCGCCAGGATGGCGCGGATCACCGTTCTTGTACACGGTGTCCAAGAGGAGTTCGTCGGGAACAGGCCAAATAGGCCGCTGGGGGCCCGCTCCGGGACTTTCAACAAAGAACTTGCGTGTCTTCTCATGAAGGGCCTTGAGCAGCTCGGCCCGCTGAGCTTGGTAGGCGGCGAGATTGCCGTCTAAGATTCCCCAGCGCTTCTTAGACTCGGCATCCAAGCCCTTCTTGGGCGAATTGGGCTTTCCTTTCGGCAAGCGCTCGACGAGCGATGCAAATGCCAGTGTCTTTCGAGCCTCAGCTTCCTTCTGCTCAGGGGTTTGGACGAGTTGCCCGGAGGGATCTTCGGACCAAAGCCGCCTGATGTCAGCTGCGCAGTAGACGCCGATCGCTGCAGCAGCAAGAAGGAGAATGCCCGCCAATGTGATTGCGATTCGCATAGGAAAACCCTCTTTCCCCACGGATGGTGCTCTTGTAGCTCCGAAAACTCTGACGCTCAGCGACGTTTGGGCTCGCGCCCGGCGGCCCAGACGATCATGCGTGTCAGGATTGTATCAGAGATGGGAAAGATCGCGCCATAGTTCTCGTTGGAGGTTTGCACGACGATGCGGCCGTCGCCAAACGAGCAGACGGCGAGCGAGGGCGACCCGGTGCTTTTCTGCTTGGCCAGCACGCGGTAGCGGTTGTCGATTTCCTTGATCGGGTCAAACGGGAAAGGCATGTCGTTATCGGCCAGGTCCTCGGTGATGAAGTGGTCGTGCGCTAAGTTGACGCGTGCCGGCTCGGTCTTGTCGTAGTGGGCTTGAAACGTGATCGGAAACGGCATCACGCTGGGCGTGCACGTGCCGTCTTGAAAATGATTGGGATTGGGTTGGCACACCAATAAGCCGTGGCCGCGCTCGACAAACTTGTGGATAGCATCTCTTTTGGCTTCGATGCCCTGGTAGATCGTTTCGACGCCGGCCCAGCCCGTGGGGAGAAAAATCACGTCGATGTCCTTCGCCCGTTCCGGATCGAATTTGGACCACGGCGCGACGACCACGTCGAACTTCAGTTTCCGCAGGCGCGCGATGACCGGCGTTTCTTCGTCGCGCTTCACGTCTGGCTGGTTGTCCGCGAGTTTGACGTAGAGCACGCGGATCGCCCGCGCTTTGGCTTCGCCCGGCTGGTCCTGAGCCCACACGGCCGGCAAGGCGAGCGCGACGCCGAGGAATGCCGTGAACATGAGCCAGGGTTTCATGAATCGCCTCCCGGGTATGCGCAATGACTTTATCCCTACGACGTGCTGGGCGGCGAAAAGGATTGCGATTCGTCCTGGCACCTAAGGCTCGTTCGGCTCACGCCTGTTTTTGCGGAATGGGCTTGCCCATCTTGGTCAGGAGCATTTTCATGTCTTCCCACACGTCGCGCTTCTTCTCCGGGGCGCGGTGCGGCAAGAGGTAAGCCGGGTGATACGTCACCATGACCGGAATGCCTTTGTAGTCGTGGAATCGGCCACGCAGCTTGCCGAGCGATTGCGTCGTGTTCAAGAGGTTGGACGCGGCGCTGCTTCCCAAGGCGACGATGAATTTGGGCTTCACCAACTCCAGTTGACGCTCGAGAAAACCGCGGCAGTTCGCAGCCTCGTTGGGCAGGGGAGTGCGATTGCCCGGCGGCCGGCACTTCAAGATATTGCAGATATACACTTCCTCGCGCTTCAGGCCGCATCCCTGAATGATCTTGGTCAAAAGTTGGCCGGCGGCGCCGACGAACGGAAACCCCTGCGCGTCTTCGTCTGCGCCGGGCGCTTCGCCGACAAAACACAGCTCCGCCCCCGCCGGGCCTTGCGCGAAGACCGTCTGCGTGCGCGTTGAAGCCAGGGCGGCGCACTGCGTGCATTTGCTCACTTCCTCGGCGAGCACTTTTAGCGCTTGGCGGCGCTCTTCAAGAGTGAGGACAGAGCCGGAATCCGCCGCTGCGAGCAATGACAACGGCGGCGAGGCGACTTCCGGCGGCGTAGTTGGGACAGGTTGACAAGCAGTCCCACACGGTTGCGCAGTTTCCAGTGGAGGCCCCAGCGGCGCCCACTCGACGCCTGCGCCGCGAAGACTTTGAACGTGTTGTTGGAGCTGTTTACGCAGATCGACATTCTCGGTGGACATGCGACGGCAATCCATTGGCCTTTGAATCCACTCTTGATTCGAAGTCATTATCCGGGTGCATTCGCGATTTGCAAGAACTTTGCCCCGATGTCGAAGATGCCTTCCTGGATCTTCTGCCGCAGGTATTCAACAGGGCATCGATCCAGTGCGGTAAAACCGGCGCATACGGCAATATTGGCACGAAGATTAGAAAGGAAAAAGCCAGGCCGCTTTTCCCGGTTGCGCCCGTCTGGTAGAATCGCGCCCATCAAAAGTCGATGTCCAGGATGCGCGGAATGACGACGGTTTCCTCCACTGTGGGACCTGCCCCAGACGGTCTGTCCGGAGACTGGACGCGCGCGCTTTTCGAAGCGATCGACGACGCGGTCTTTGTCCACGACCAAGCCGGCAAGATTCTTGAAGCGAACCCCGCAGCTTGCCGGCGCTTGGGCTACACGCGCGAGGAAATGTTGCGGCTCACGACGCGCGACATCGATGATCCCGAATTCGCCGCCGGTTTCAAGGAACGGCTGGCGGCGCAAATGGCGGAGGGCTCGTTTCGCTGCGAGGGCCGCCACCGCACCAAAGACGGCCGCGTCATTCCCGTTGATATCAACACTTCTGCGGTGTTTCTGCACGGCAAGCCGGCCGTCTTGGCCGTCATGCGCGACATCACGCAACAGAAACAGGCCGAACAGAATCTGGCCCGACAATCCGATTTGCTGCATTCCATCCTCGACAGCATGGGCGACGCGGTCGTGGTCGCCGATACGGCCAAGCACTTGCTCATGTACAACCCGGCGGCGCAGCGCCTGTTTGGATTGCGACCGCCCGGCGAGGAAGTCGGCAAAGTGATCAGTCCGCGAGCGCTCTTTCTACCGGACCAGGTCACGCCGTTTCCAGCCGAGCAAGCGCCGTTGGAGCGCTGCATCCGCGGCGAGGAAGTGGACGAAGTGGAGATGTTCGTTCGCCTGCCGGATTCGGCGGCGGGGTTGTGGGTGAGCGTGACGGGGCGGCCGATGCGCGATGAGCGGGGGCGCATCAAAGGCGGCGTCATCGTGTGCCGGGATTTCACCGAGCGCAAGCGCGCCGCCAGCCGCCTTGCCGCCCAATACGCCGTGGCCCGCGCGCTCACCGAAGGCGATAATCTCGCGGCTGCTGCCGGCCAGATTCTGCAAGTGCTGTGCGAGACGCTGGGACTCGACGCCGGCATCCTGTGGCTGGTGGAGCCCACCCGCAGCTGCCTGGTCTGCGCCGAAACCTGGCGTCGTCCGGGGCGTGCGCTGGCAAAGTTCTTGGAAGCGACGCGCGCCATCGCCTTAGACATCGGCCGCGATCTGCCGGGTCAGTGTTGGGCGGACAGCGCGCCAACGTCGCTTATCTTCGCTCAACAAGCCGAGAATCTGCCGCTGCGGCTTTCCTTGGCGCAACAGGAAGGACTCAAAGCGTCTTTTGCTTTTCCCATTCAGGGCAGCGACGACATCGCCGGCGTCGTCGAGCTCTTGAGTGCAACGTATGAAGCGATCGACGACGAATTGACCTCGCTCATGACGGCCGTCGGCAGCCAGATCGGCCAGGTTCTCGAGCGCCAAAAAGTCGAAGCGGCCTTGCGCGACTCCGAGGCTCTCTACCATTCGCTGGTGCAGTCGCTGCCGCAAAATGTCTTTCGCAAGGATCGCGCCGGCCGAGTCACCTTCGGCAACGAGGAGTATTGCAAGACCTTAAAGATGCCGCTGGCGCAACTTTTGGGCAAGACCGATTTCGACCTCTTTCCGCCCGAACTCGCCGCGAAATACGTCGAAGATGATCGCAAAGTCTTGGACGAGGGCGACTATTTCGAGACCATCGAGAAACACCATTTGCCGGACGGCGAAACGATTTTCGTGCAGGTCGTCAAGACGCCGGTTTACGATTCGCAAGGCAACATCGTCGGCATCCAGGGCATCTTTTGGGACGTGACCCAAAAGCAGCGGGCCGCGGACATTCTCACGGCGTCCGAGCGCCGCTATCGCCAGCTCACCGAAGCCACGCTCGACGGCATCTTGCTCATCGATCACAACGAGAATATCCGCCTGTTCAATCCCGCGGCCGAGCGGATGTTCGGCTACGAAGCGCACGAGATCACCGGCAAGCCCGTGGCCCTGCTCATACCCGCGGAGTTTCGCGACGCGGAAGAAAAAGGTTTTCTTCGCTATGTGCAGAGCTTGCATGCCGACGTAGTGGGGCACGCCGTCGAGATGCGCGCCTTGCGCAAGGACGGCACAGAATTTCCGGTCGAAATCGCCCTCAGCGTCGTCTCCGCGGGGGAGAACCACAATGGCGCGGACCAATACTTGGCCGCTTGCCGCGACGTCACCGAGCGCAACCGCATCCGCTCGGCCCTCGTGCAGAGCGAAAAGCTCGCCTCGATCGGACTCTTGTCCGCCGGCGTCGCCCACGAGATCAACAATCCGCTCGCCTTCGTCGGCAACAACCTCGTGGTCCTCGAGCGCGACACCAAGGGCCTGTTCGGCCTGTTGGCGGCTTACGAATCCGCCAAGAGCACCCTGGCGGAAAGGACGCCGGATACTGCCGCCCGGATCCAAAAGATCGAAGAGGAAATCGACCTGGAGTATTTGCGCGACAATTTAGGCCGGCTGTTGGCGCGGACGCGCGAAGGCGTGGACCGCGTGACCCGCATTGTGCACAGCCTGCGCGGCTTGGCCCGCACCGACGCGCCGCGCCTCCAAGAGACCAGTATCCCCGACCTCATCGATAACAGCTTGGAAATCCTGCGCGGCCGCTTCAAGCGCAGCGGCATCCTCGTCGAGCAGGTGCACGATCCCAATCCACGTTTGCCGTGCGTGCAGACGCAGATCAGCCAGGTGTTGCTCAATCTCCTGGTCAACGCGTTTCAAGCCGTCGAAACCTATCGCAAGGAGGGGGGCCGCATCACCATCCGCACGCGCCGGCTGGCCGAGGACATGCTTATCGAGATCTCCGACAATGGGCCGGGCATCCCGACGGATGTTCAGGCCAAGGTCTTCGATCCGTTCTTCACCACCAAAGACGTGGGC
Organism: Gemmataceae bacterium; assembly: GCA_022614915.1. GTDB lineage: Bacteria > Planctomycetota > Planctomycetia > Gemmatales > Gemmataceae > JAKEFD01. Next base: position 34,604 of record JAKEHV010000074.1, read on the forward strand.
GAGGGCACCGGACTCGGCTTGTCGATCACGCACAACATCATCATCAATCACGGCGGCCGGATCGAGGTGGACAGCCAGGCGGGCCAAGGCGCGCGCTTTCGCATTTATCTTCCCTTGACGCCCAACAAGGACAAGTCATGAACCAGAACAGGCATACGCTCTTGGTGGTGGACGACGAGCCCGACGTGTGCGATTCGGTGCACGACCTGTTGCGAAAACACTTCAACGTCCTGCGCGCCCGCAATGCCGAGGAAGGCATCAAGCTGATGCAGGAAAACGAAGTCCATATTGTCATGACCGACCAGCGCATGCCCAAAGTCAGCGGCGTCGAGCTCTTGTCCAAGGTTCGCACGGGACATCCCCAAGCGGTCCGCATGCTCTTCACGGGCTATGCGGACCTCGATTCCATCATCGCCGCGATCAATCAAGGACACATTTACCGGTTTTTGAAAAAGCCTTGGCAGCCGGAGGACTTGGAAAGCGCCGTGCGCGACGCCGCCGCCGAGTACGACCGCATCGTCGAGCAGGCAGAAGAGATGCTGTTTCTGCGCACGGAGCTGAAACAGTTGCGCGACCGGCTGACTGCGCTGGAACAAGAGGTGCAGCGCCTGCGCGGCAGCTAAATCTGTCCTGCGCGGCGCATGCGCTCGCTTCCTTTCACGCTCTGCAAAGCAGCGGCGTCAACTTCGATCCCATCTCAGCGCTGGACGTGATCACCGACCGGAGCAATCGCGAGCGCGTCCGGTAAGCAAGCTGCGAACCTTCCGCGCGTGAAGGTGTCTTAACCAGGGGTCAGGAATCAGCGGTCAGGAGTCAGAGGTCAGGAGTCAGGGGGCGCAGGCTGACTTCTGACTCCTGACATCTGACCTCTGGTGTTGCGTCCATGATGTAGCGGAAGCCTGCTACCTTGCCATGGTAGACGTGCGGGTTCGACTCCCGCTGGACGCTTCGTGCCCTGTGACGCAGCGGGTGTGGCGACCTGCCTGTCGAGCAGGCGAGACGGGTTCGAGTCCCGTACAGGGCGCTTGGGGGCGCATGTGCCAAGGGGGCGAGTCTGCCTTGCAAGCAGACTGAGATGGGTTCGATTCCCATCGTCTCCACTGTCTTACGGAGGGCAGCCGGATACTGGTTAGCCGGGCCGCTTTGCTAAAGCGTGCGACCGCAAGGTTATGAGGGTTCGACTCCCTCGCCTTCCGCTGATTCCGATGACACAGCTTTTTTCTTGACATCTGCTTCTGCGATCATGGATTCTGATGAATACTCCACGCGCGAGCGAGGGACGGATCACTTATGCGGGACGACATCGCAATCCTGCACGTGGATATGGACGCCTTCTACGCGGCGGTCGAGCAGCGAGACAACCCGAAGCTGCGCGGCCGGCCGGTGATCGTCGGCGGCCCCACGCGCCGTGGCGTGGTGAGCGCCGCCTCCTATGAGGCGCGGCGTTTCGGCGTGCACAGTGCGATGCCGGTCGCTCAAGCGCGCCGGCTCTGCGCCGACGGCGTGTTCCTTCCCGTGCGCATGGGTCATTATGCCGCGGTCAGCAGCCAAATCCGCGACATTTTGCTTTCTTTCACGCCCCTGGTCGAGCCCTTGAGCCTGGACGAAGCGTTCTTGGATGTGCGCGGTTGCGAAAAGCTGTTCGGCCCAGCGCCTAGGATCGCGCGAACCATCAAAGAGCGCATCCATAAGGAGATTGGTCTCATCGCTTCGGTCGGCGTCGCTCCCAACAAATTCCTTGCCAAGCTTGCCAGCGATCTTGGCAAACCGGACAGCTTTGTCGTCGTTGGGGCGGAAGAGGTCCGCGCCTTTCTCGAACCACTGCCCGTTAGCCGCATCTGGGGCGTCGGCGTCAAGTCGAACGAACGGTTGCAAGCGCTGGGCGTCCGCACCATCGGCCAACTGGCGGCGCTCGGCGAGGAATCGTTGCGCGAGCACTTCGGCGCGATGGGGACGCACTTTTGGCAGCTGGCAAACGGACTGGATAGCCGGACGGTCGTGCCTGATCGCGAGGCCAAGTCGATCAGCACGGAGACGACATTTAGCCATGACATTTCGTCCCTCGAAGCGCTGCGTGTGGTGGCGTTGGAGCAAACCGAGAACGTAGCGGCGCGGCTGCGGCACAGCTGCCTGATGGCCCGCACGATCGACCTCAAAGTGCGTTCCGCCGACTTCCGCACAACCACGATGGCGCATTCGCTGGACGCGCTGACAGACGCCACGGACACGATTTGGCAGGCGGTGCGAACGCTGTTTGACCGATTTGCATGGAAGTCGTTCTTGCCGGTGCGGCTCTTGGGCGTCGGCGCAACGCGGCTAGCGCGTGCGGGTGTCGTGCAAGGTGATCTGTTCGAAGAGCCGGCACGGCAAAAGCGCCGCGACTTGGACCACACGGTGGACAATATCCGCGATTCGTTCGGGCGCGACGCGATTCAGCGAGGAAGTTTGCTGGAGCGGGAAGAAGAGTAAAAGTGCAACCAGCCCAACTGCTGTCTTCGTAGTTGTGGTTGCGACGATATCTACTCTTCGTACGGACAATCACACGAAATCGCTTGTCCACCGCACCGTGGACACCGCTCCACGTCGCAGCCCGGGACATGGAACTGCCCCTTCACCACGGCGCAGTCGTGGCAGGGGCGCTTGTTCGCTCCCCAATCGTCTTCCTCGTCGCCGTACCGAATCCGATCATGGTTCTTCCCGCCGATACGGTATTTCTTTTGGCGCTGTGCTTCCTCGATGCGCTGCGGCCAACCTTCCGCCATTTCCACGCCGTTATGAATGACCGTGTTTTCCTTCATTTCCAAAACCTCATTTTATGGGCCACTGGGCGATGTATTCCTGCCCCTTTTTGGAGTCTGCCGGAATGGGTGGGCGCTTTGACATCTGGTGGTATTCGATTAATTACGGCGCAACTGTGTGATCGTAGCCGCCAATCACTGCAAGATTCCAGCAGAAACTTCAAACCGAGGTTTTTTCCCAGAACTTCCTTGACCCCAATGCACAAGAGAATTACCATGATCTCATTCCAAGGGCGCCGCTGCCTTGAATCGAGAACTGAGAATTCCCCACAGCGGTTACCTGCCGATGCAACGCCTGCCCGCCGATTTCGCCGCCCTAGCGAACCTCGCCATCGCGCTCTTTAATAACAGTCCTGCGCTCGCGCGTCGGGCTAGTGCATATTACTTCTGGAGTGGATTTCATGCCTGGCGTTTGTCGCCTTCGGTCTATAGCGGGAGTTCTCTTGGCCGTTTTCGTGGCACTCTGCCACGCCTCGACCGCATGTGCGCAAGTGCCGCTCGGCAATCAATGGCCCAATCCGCGCTTGACCTACCTCATGCCAATGGGCGGCAAGGTCGGCACGACTTTCGAAGTGTCCTGGGCCGGCAGCGATCTGGACGAGCCGCAAGCGCTCTGGTTCAGCCATCCGGGCATCAAAGGCACGCCGATCGTGCCGCCGCCTCCCAACGCCGATCCAAAGGCCGATCCCAAAGCTGATCCCAAGAAGCCGCCGCCCGCGCCGCCGCCTGTCACTAAGTTCTCCGTGACCATCAACAAGGACGTGCCGCCCGGAACCTACGACGCCCGCTTCGTCGGCAAGCACGGCGTCAGCAATCCGCGCGTCTTCGTTGTCGGCGAGCTGAATGAGGTCGCCGAGAAAGAAGCCAACAACGACGTTGACCAGGCGCAAAAGGTCGAGATCGGTTCAACGATTTCGGGCAACCTTGTCAATGCCACCGACGTCGATTACTACGTGTTTGCCGGGAAGAAAGGGCAACGACTGACGCTGGTGTGTCTGTGCGCCAGCATCGATAGCCGGCTTCTGCCCGAGCTGCGAGTGCTGGACACCACCGGCAAGCAGCTGGGCTACCAGCGCCCGCTGCCGGGCAACGACGGCGTGCTCGACGTCACTCTCCCCGCGGACGGCGATTACTTGGTGCGCTTGAACCAATTCACATATACACAGGGCAACGCGGAATACTTTTATCGCTTGAACATTGCCGGCGCGCCTTGGATCGAAACGGTGTTCCCGCCGATGATCGAGCCGGGCAAGACCGCCGCGATAACGCTCTATGGCCGTAATCTGCCCGGCGGCAAGCCCGAACCCGCCGCAGTCGTCGACGGCAAGCCGCTCGACAAGCTGGTTGTCAACGTCGCCGCGCCTGGCGATCCCTTGGCGCAGCAGCGGCTGGCGTTTTCGGGCGTGGTTCCGCCGGTATCGGCCACGCTCGACGGTTTTGAGTATCGCCTGCCCGGTTCCAATCCAAGTCTTTTGACATTCGCGAAGGCAGCCGTCGTTTTGGAGAATGAAGGCAACGATTCCGCGGACAAAGCGCAAGAGATTCCGGCGCCGGTGGAAGTCGCCGGCCGCATCGACAAGCGCGGCGACCGCGATTGGTATGCGTTCAACGTCAAGAAAGGCGACACGTATATCATCGAGCTGTTCAGCCATCGCCTGGGCACGCCGGCCGATATGTTCCTTTTCGTGCGCGACATGAAGGCCAAGCCGCCCCAAGACGTGACCTCGCAGGACGATAATCCGCAGACCTTCAACACCAAGAATCTTTACACCGCGTCGCGCGATCCGGTCCCCTTCAAGTTCGTAGCGCCCGCCGACGGGAAGTATCACGTCTACGTCGGCAGCCATACTTCGGATCTGGTTGCCGATCCGACGCACATTTACCGCTTGCGCATCAGCCCGGAGAAGCCGGATTTTCGCGTGATCGTGATGCCGAACGAAGATTTCCGGCCGGATTCCGTGGTTCTCATGCAAGGCGGCTTGGAAACCTATCACGTATTCGTCGAACGCCTGGAGGGATTCAAAAGCGATCTGACAATTACTATGGAAGGACTGCCTCCCGGTGTTACTTGTACAGCGCAAGTGTTGTCCGCCAACATGAAGTTTGTCAACCTCGTCGTGAGCGCCGCCGACAACGCTCCAGTCTTCACCGGTGAAATCAAAGTCACAGGCACGGCGGTGGTCAACGGGCAGAAAGTCGTGCGCGAAGCCCGGCCGGCCACCGTCACCTGGCCGGTGCAGCCCCAACAGAACATCCCGACGATTACGCGCTTGGACCGGCAGCTCATGCTGGCGGTCCGCGAGAAAGCGCCGGCCAAACTGGTCGCCACCCCGGACAAAACCGTTGCTGTCCTAGGCGACAAGGTGAATATCCAATTGAAGCTGAACCGCATTTCGCCCGAGTTCAAGACCAACTTCCAAGTCCAGCCGGTGCAGGGCGAATTTCCAACCGGCCTGAACTTCCCCAATCTCACTTTCGCCCTGCCCAAAGAGGAAAAGAAAGACGCGAAAAAGGAAGAAAAAAAGGAAGAGCCCAAGAAAGAGGAAAAGAAAGACAAGCCCAAAGGCAACCCGGACGAGCAGACCGCGGTCGTGACCGTGGCGCCCAACGCCCAGCCGGGCACGTACAACCTGGTTTTTCGCGGCTTCGCGCCGATTGCGCCCAATCCCAAGGCAAAACCGGTCAACACGATCCTGCCCTCGACGCCGATCACGCTTACCATCTTGCCCAAGCAGATCGCGACCTTGACCGTGGACAACGCCAATCCCACCGTTAAGCTCGGCGCGGACGGCGTGGTTGTGGTCAAGCTCGCGCGCTTGCCCGATTACAACGAAGCTTTCAAGGTGGATTTGGTGTTGCCCAAAGAGGCCAAAGGGATTTCCGCCGAACCGATCACCATACCGGCCGGCGCAAGTGAAGCCAAACTGACACTCAAATTGGAGAGCAACACGCCGCCGGGACAATTACAGAACATCACGATTCGCGCGGTCGCGGTCGTGCACGGCGTCACGCTGACGCATGAAACCAAAATCAATGTTACGGTTGTGAAGTGAAGTCGAGCGGGGCACGTCCGCCTCCTGGGGGGTTTAGGGGGGCGCTCCCTGGGAGGCGCACGGCCCCGCTCGAATCGATTCATCGTTTCGCGCTCACTGTATCCCTAGCTGTACTAGGGGCGCTGCGAGCGCGAAACGTAAACAGGTTTTCCGGAGTTCCATCGATGCGCAGTTTGTTCACCATTTTTGCCCTTTTCGTTGTTCCGTCCATGGTCTCGGCCCAGGACAAGAAAGACAAAGACCAGGAGCCACTGGAACTTCCCAAGCTCGAGCGCAAAGAGCCGGTCGTTTACGAAAAAGAAATCGAGCCGATCTTCTACAAGCGCTGTGTGACCTGTCATTCCGGCTCGGTCAAGGAAAGCCGCTTCGACATTAGTCATTACGAAGGGCTGGTCAAGGGAGGCAAGCGCGGCACGGCCATCGTGCCAGGCAAGTCGGAAAGCAGTCAGCTCTTCAAGGTGATCGGCCGCACCGCCAAGCCATTCATGCCGCCTAAAGGCGAACAGCCGATTACGCCGGACGAAGTCGCACTCGTCAAGCTGTGGATCGACCAGGGCGCCAAAGCGCCGACCGGGCAGCGCGAACGGCCCAAGATCATCGTGCAAGCGCCGCCGCCGGGCGTGCATCCGGTGCGGGCGCTCGCGGTGAGTCCCGATAAGTCCGCGGTCGCCGCCGGCCGGGGCAACCAGATTCACATTTACGATGCCGGCTCGGGCGCGCACATCCGCACCCTCGCCGACCCCAACCTCAAAACCCACGACGGAAAGCCCGTCAAGGCTGCCCATTTGTCCATCGTCGACTCTATGTCCTATTCGCCCGACGGCAAATGGCTTGTCTCCGGCAGTTTCCAGGAAATCGCCATTTGGGACATCCTCACGGGCCAACTGCGGCATAAGGTCTCCGGCTTCGCTTACAACGTCGTCGCCGTCGCCTTCTCGCCGGACAGCAAGCTCTTTGCGGTCGCCGGCGGCGAGCCCACCGTCGAAGGCGAAATCAAGGTTTTCGAAGTCGATTCCTGGAAGCAAATCATGGACGTGAAGAACGGCCATTCCGACACGGTCTACGGCATCTGCTTCAAGTCGGACAACAAGATGCTGGCGACCGCCTCGGCCGACAAGTTCGTAAAGATCTGGGAGATTCCCTCAGGCAAATTCGTGAAGTCGTTTGAAGGGCACACGCACCACGTGCTCGACATCGGCTGGATGGGCGACGTCAAA
>JAKEHV010000075.1 GCA_022614915.1 Gemmataceae bacterium
CGCTCGGCGGTTCGCCGGGCAAGACCAAGAGAGGCGGCGGCATCCTTCAGAGTGAGACCGGCGAAAAAACGCAGGTTCACCAGCCGCGCGGCCTCGGGGTCTTCCACGGCGAGTTGGGTGAGAGCGTCATCGAGTGCGATGAGCTGCTCGTCATCGGTGTCCAGGGCGATTTCGATGTGGTCCAGATCGACGCGGCGCCGCTCGCCGCCGCGCTTGAGTCGTTTCTTGTCACGTGCCCGATTGAGGAGAATACGGCGCATGGCCTCCGCAGCGGCGGCGAAGAAGTGGCCGCGGCAGTCCCAGTGCTGGCCTTTTTCGGCATCGACCAGCCGCAGGTAGGCCTCGTGGACCAGCGCCGTGGCTTGCAGGGTCTGGCCGGGCTTTTCCTGAGCGAGCCGCTGGGCCGCGAGCTGGCGGAGTTCGTCGTATACCAGCGGCAAGAGTTGCTCGGCGGCAGTCGAATCGCCTTGTTCGATGGCGGACAGGATGCGAGTGACTTCGGACATGAAGGAAAGCATACCGCCCGCGGAGCGCGTTCGCAAAACAAGCTGCTCGAAAAACAGGGCCGGGCCCTAAGAACAACGGCCCGGCCTGTGCATTGCCAGAAAGGCATGGCATGGGGGTGGTTTGTCGCAGCTCACGAGCCCGCAGCGCAAGCAAGGGCTTCGCGGACGCCCTTGCTCGCGCTGCGGGCTCCCTGTGCCACTATGGCGCCGGCGGCCCGAACTCCTCGAACGGCTTCATCTTCACTTTGTCCAGGACGCCGGCCCAGAACCAGTCGAGGCCGTCGCCGCCCTTGAGTTTGTCCTTTACTTGATCGTCGATGACGGTGGTGACGTCGAGCTTGGGCACGCCGCCCGCGCCAGTGCGCAGGTTGGTGATGCACGTGCTGTACGACAGCGGCGCGGTCCAGGCGTCGCGGATCTTGGCCAAGGCAACGGCGTCGTTGTCGTAGATCGTCAGGCCCCCGATCAAGAGGTCGTCGCCCTTGCCGCCCTCGATCTCGTCTCGGCCCAGGCCGCCGATGAGGAACGTGGGCACGTCCAGGTCGTCGTCGATTTCGATCTCGTCGTTGCCGCCATAAACATTGACCGTGATCGAATCGACGTCTTCTTGCAAGAAGACGCGGCCCAGGGAATCGACCGTCATGTTGTCGTAGACGCACTTCGCTGGTCACGCCGTCGACTTGATGCCGAAGAGATTGCCGTTGGTGAGTCCCGCCTTGTCCACGGCCAAGCCGGTATTGGTCTTCGTGCCGATGTAAACGTAGACTTGGCCCGGCGTCGAGTCGTCCGTGCCGATGACGATGGTTTTGTTCTGAGCGAAGGGATTGGCGACGGAGTTTTCCCAGCTGAACTTGCCGAGCCTTGGGAGCTCATAAGCGATACCAGTGCTGACGACGGTGCCAAAGCTCTTGCCTTCATCGCCGGTTTCTTCGCCGTCCATGAAGATACGTTCGGTAGTTCCCAACCCGGTTGCGGCATTGAAGAAAGCGCTGACCGCGGGCAAATCGGCGGAGCAGAGTCGGCTGATGGCATAAGGTGTCAGCGGAGTGAAATACTGGCCCAAGACGGGATCAAAGAGCTTCACTTCCTTAATGAGATCGTCGCCTTGGAGCACATTCAGCGTTGCTTTGTCAATGATGAACTTGGAAACGAATGCCCCAACCGCGCCGTGGTCGCGGACGACGCCGGAGTTGTTGCGCAGTTCGTGGTTCATGAGGACGGTGAACGTGCCGTCGCCGTTATCGAAGGCGCCGGCGCCGTCGGGGATGCCGACCATGCGATAGTTGCCGCCGCCCGTTTGCGGGACGGTGTCGCCCACGGTGAGGAGGGCTTGGATAGCGACATTAGGCGCAAGTGATACGACATAGTGCCCGGTGCTCAGAACTTCGCGTGCTTCCAGCTGCTCCACGCTCAGCCGGGCGGCGCAATGGCCAAGAGAGGGCTTTTTCGCAACTCGCTTCTTCCAAAGCATGATGCAACCTCCTGTAGCATAAGGACCGTTTTGTCTGGGTGAGAAGTTGCGTAGTCTGCCCAGACTGGTTGAAAGTACTGGGAGCGGAGTGTGAAAAGTGAAAGGAGAAAGTGCGGTTTGATAGGGAGCGATTACTGGAAGTGTCCAGCCGACACAGGATCGGAATCCTGTGCTACATGGGGGTGTGTGCTAAACTCACAGGCGCAAGGCAAGTCATTAACTGCTTGTGCTGTGCAGTAGACACTTGCGGAAAGCATTTCTAGTGCGCGCAACCCAACGGTCAAACCAGACGTTAACTCTCGTGAATCGGAAAACTGACGCGAAACAGCGCCCCCTGCAGCGGCTGCGATTCGATTTCCAGCTTGGCCTGGTGATGCTCCAGGATGACCAGGACAAAGGACAGCCCCAGTCCCATGCCGGCGGACAGCCCCGCGAACAACGCGTTGTTGCGCTTGGTGGAGAAGTGCGCCTCGGTGCAGCGGCGGCGCACTTCCTCGCTCATGCCCACGCCGTTGTCTTCTACTTCGAGCACGGCCCGGTCGCCGGCGCGGCGCGTCCGCAGGATGACTTTGCCGCGCCAGCCGGCGGCGGCAATGAGGGCCAGGCGCTTTTCCGGGCCCAGTCCCGCCTCCGCGCGGGGCACAGGGGCGTGATCGCGTCCGTCGCCGCGGCGTGCCTGTTCGCGCAGTTGGTTGCGCATCTCGAAAGTGGCGTCGCGGGCGTTAAAGAGCAGATTCTCCAATGCTTGCTGTAAGTGCGACGGGTCGCCTTCGATCCAGCAAGGTTCATCCCCGACGTCCAATTCCAACGACATTTTCCA
>JAKEHV010000013.1 GCA_022614915.1 Gemmataceae bacterium
CGCAATTCGATTTTCTGTGCATAGCCATGTCTGTTCCAGTTTTCGTTGCGCTTGGGCCACTGCCGCAACCGTTTGCGCCCGTTGATGTTACAAGATCGACTCGTTTTGGACACTCGACCAAGGGGGGGTGTGACGTACTTGCACAGCATTTTGCACAGCAATTACGTTGCAAGGCTCCTTTCTTAGTCACCACAGTCCTAGCACCTTCCACCACGCCAGCCCCAGTGTCAGCCAAATCGCCAAGTTCACCACCGACAGCAGGAACCCCACGCGCCACCACGTTTCCATCGGCACATAGTTGGTGTTGAAGATGATCGGCCCCGGCGTGGTTCCGTAGTGCGTCAGGCCCGCGGACAGGTTGGTGACAAAGGCGAACGAGCAGGCGGCCAAAGCGGGGGGCACTCCAGCTAGGATCAGCACGGCGACGAAAGCAGGGTACATCGAAACGATATGTGCCGTGATGCTGGCAAAGGCGTAATGCGCGTAGAAGTAAATCAAGAGCATGGCAAGGAACAAGATGATCATGGGTAAATCGAGCGCGCCGGAGACACTCTTGGCGAATGCCTCGGGGATAGTGGTCTTGCCAAGCATCGTGCCGAGTTGCACCAATCCCCCATACCAGATGAATACGTCCCAAGCCGCCCGTTCGCTGACCGCGTCATCCCAGGTGAGCACGCCGGAAAGCAGCAAGACGCCGACGCCGGCAAACGCTATGGCGGTCACGTTTTTCCCTTCGTTGGCGAAACCGTCGTAAATCCAGCCGAGACAAACACCGACGAAAACGCCCAGCACGATGCGCTCGGTCCAACGCATCGGACCCATGGCCTCCAGCTCGCGCCGCGCCATGTCCACCGCCTCGGGAGTGTCTCGAATCTCGGGTTTGGTCCATCGATACGTGAGGTACGGGACGATCAAGATTGAAGCTAGGGCCGGGACAGAGGCATAGAGAAGCCAATTGCCGTAATGCAAATCGACGACGCCGGCCGTTGTCTCACGAGCGGAGGTGGCCGCAATAGGATTGCTGGCCTGGCCGGTCAGGAACATGGCGCAATTAGCCACGTCCGTCTGATAGAGCGCGAGCATCAGAAACGTGCCGAGCAAGGCGGCGCTCTTGCCGGGAAAGGACTGATACAGCTCGGCAAGAGAACGTGCGATCGGCAGCACGACGCCGCCGACGCGCGCGGCATTCGATGGAATCATGCCCGCCAAAACGGTGTCGGTGGCGACTAACGCGTAGCTCAGCCCCAGCGTGTTGCCTCCCAGACGGCGCACGAAACCGAGCGCAATGCGCCGGGCCAGCCCGGTCTTGATGAGGGCGCGCGAAATGAAATAGGCCGCCAACACCAACCAAACGAACTTCTCCGCAAAGCCGCCGAGCGCCTCTTCCGTGGTGAGCGTTCCCGTGAGAACAGCAACAGTAAGGGCGATCAGGACCACCGCACCGCCGGAGATTGGTCGTAGCATGAGGCCGAGAATGGTGGGCAGGAATATGGCTAGCAGCTGCCAGCCCCATTCAGGGACGCCGCTTGGGCGGCGGTTCAGGACTTTGTCCCACGCCCAAATGGCCATTCCCAGGCCGATCATCAATCCCCAGGAAGCGATGGGTGAAAGAAAGGGCTTATCTTGCGCTTGTGCCGGTTCCGAGGTTTGCGCTCTGTCGGCGTGCATTGAGATAGGGTGACGGCACAAAGCCGACTTGGCAAGCGCTAAAACCTAGGGCGTCGCTTCGATGTACTCCACTTCGGGCACGTGCTTGCGCAACTCGGCTTCGATGCCCATGACAACGGCCATGATGGACGACGGACAGTTGCCGCAGACGCCGCCCAGTCGAATGCGGGCTACGCCGTTTTGGACGTCTAGCACCTCAATCAGCGTACCGTCCATTTCCAGAGCGGGGCCGACGTGTTGCGCCAGGGCTTTCTCGACGCGGCATTTGAGTTTATCCGTAGTGGCTGACATAATTGCTTTCTCCGTTATTCCGACTTGGCTACGAATGCCGCGAGCTCCGCAAAGGCCTGGCCTTGGTGGAAAACTTGCAGAAGCTATCACCCTTCGTCAAGCCACCTTTCGAAAAACCGTACACGTGTTATTGCCGCCGAAACCGAACGAATTGGAGATGGCGACGTCCACAGTTTGCGGCCGGGCTCGGTGCGGCACGTGGCACAGCGAGCACTCGGGGTCGGGGTTGTCGAGGTTGATGGTCGGCGGCACAGCTTGATGACGCAGCGCGATAAGACACGCGAGCGCTTCCATGGCGGCGGCGGCGCTCAAGAGATGTCCGGTCATGCTCTTAGTGGAGCTGACCGGAATCTTGGAAACGGATGAGCCGAAGACGCTTTGTATCACTTTGGCTTCGCAGGTGTCGCCGACCGACGTGCTGGTGGCGTGGGCGTTGATGTAATCGACGTCGTCCGGATTGATTTGCGCGTCGTGCAGGGCAAGGCGTACGGCTTGCGACGCCGGGCCAGGGTCGGCATTGGGGATGACGAGATTGAAGGCGTCGCTGGTGGCGCCATGTCCGGCCAGCTCGGCGTAAGGATGGGCGGCGCGGCGGCGCGCGGTCCGGGCTGATTCCAGGAGGAATACGGCGCCGCCTTCCCCCATTACGAAACCGTCGCGGTCTTTGTCGAAGGGCCGCGAGGCAGCCGCCGGCTCGTCGTTCCGGCGCGACAAGACACGCAGCCGGCCGAAGGATGCCAGCGCCATCGGCGTTACCCACATGTCGCAGGCGCCGGCGAGGCACACATCGACCCAGCCGCGTTTCAGCCAGTTTTTTCCTTGGGCCAAGGCGACGTTGCCCGAGGCGCAGGCGGCGGCGACCACCGTGGCGGGGCCGCGCAGGCCGAGCTGCTGTTGTACGATTCGGATGAGTGATTCCTCGTCGCCGCGCGGCGAGCGCAACAGCGCGCCGCCGGTGGCGTGAAAATCATTCTCCCAAGCGCGCAGCCATTCGGCCCCTAAGCCCAGGACCAACCCGACGCGCAGCTTGCCGCGGTTTTCCCAATGGCCGGCGTCGACCAGCGCCTGCGTGGTGCAATAGAGAATCAACTGTTGGAGCTTGTCTAACGCGCCGAACGCAGCCGGGTCATGGCCGAGCGGCACGGGAATGGCGCCAATGCGGCCGGCAATCTTGCAAGAAGTATCGTCCAACTCCAAGTCCGTTACGCGCATGATCCCGGATCGTCCCGCGAGCAAGTTGTCGGCGACTGTGCGAAAGTCTTGGCCCAGCGGGTTGGCTGTGCCGACGCCGGTAACCCACACGGGTCCCTCGCCAGCGCGGCGGGTTGCCGTTGGTTGATTCATTCTTTGCCCTCTGCCCCCAACACGAGATCCATGCCCCAATCGAGAGCACACCACCACGGCTGGTCGTCCGTTGGGTCAACCAAGTAATCTAGCAGTCCTTGCAGGCGCGGGTAGGCCGGCTGAGTGGTCAACACCTCCGACGGCTCGAGGCGCAAATATCGCGCCCCGGCAAACAAGAATGATTGCCCCACGGCAGCACTGGTCGCTTCCGTCGTAAGCGCGAGTGCGAGCGCTTGCAAAACCGGCGTGCCTTCCGCTGCGGCCGGGCTGAAAGGCTCGCGCGTCCATTCGGTCAGAACGACCCACGTGCCCGGCAAGTTCTGCTCGAGCTGAACGACCATGCCGGCAAGCAATCCGTCGGGGACGTTTGCCAGACCGCCGCCGACGCCGAAGTTCGGCCCGCGCATCTGGAACGCCAGGCTGACGGTGCCGGACATGGCGTGCAAACAGAGGTTGGGAATGAGCATGGCCGAGACGCTGCGCGCCCCTTCGCGATGGTATTTTTCCAGCGGCGCATAGGAGCTGAGGCGTCCGGGCCAGCGCGGGGCCGCCACGACGCCCCAGTCGGCAAACGAGAAATCCTCGGGGAACGCGGCGCGGGCACACAGCATCGCCGCGACGCCGACCACGGTGTGTTCGTCCGCATGCTTAAGTAAGGAAAACTCCGTCGACTCGCCTCGCCCACTGGGAGAGGGATTGGGGGTGTGGGGATTCTTGCGCAGGGCGGCGATGTCTTGGCAGGTGGCCTGCGCCATCCCGACGGCGGCAATCGCACATTCGTCCTTGCTAAGCATTCACGCGCTCTTTTTTAGTCTGGTGGATTCCCTGTCGGCGGAAACAGTAGGATACTGGCCGGTTTGCGCCCAATGTTCGGCGGCTTCGGTCACCCGGTGCATTGCATCCTCGACCAAGCGGCGATAACGTTCGATGCCCTCACGGTCCAATCTGGGCGGCACCTGGATGGGGCGGCCGGCGACCGCGCAGACGGTCGTCCACGGGCAAGGAAGCAGCATGCGGTCCCAACTGGGCACGCGCCAAGCGCGCGTACAGCCGGCGCCGAAGGGGACGATCGGCACGCCGGTAACCGAAGCGAGCATGATCGCGCCCGCTTGCAAGCGACGCCTGGGCCCGCGCGGCCCGTCCGGCGTGATCATGAGGTGCGACGAACGGACAGCGTGCGCTAGTTCCAAGAGGGCCGCCATGCCGCCGCGCGTCGTCGAGCCGCGGACGACGCCGAAACCCAGGTGTTTGCAGGCCCGCGCAATGAGTTCGCCGTCAGCGTGTTGGCTGATGAGGATCTTGACTTTGGCGCGCTGCGTTGTCGGCAGCAGCAACGCTTCGTGCCAAAAAATGTAAAGGAAACGCTCCTTTGTCGCATCCGCCGGATGCCGGCGACCGTCCGGGCTGAAAATGCGAATGCGCACGGAGCCGAGCCAAACGCGCACCAGCCACGCCGCCAACAGAGCCGCCAAGCCGATCAATCCCGGATGCCGCAGTTTCATTCGGCCCCTCACTCGCGCGTCGGGCTGGTCGAATGCAACCGCAGATAGACGCAGATGCACGCAGATTAGAAAAAAAGTAAAACGAGGTTGCACACCTTCGGCTGATCTGCGTTCATCCGCGTGCATCTCGCGGTTCCTAGAGCTCGCGCGTCGGACCAGCTTCGTTACGAATCGTTTTTCTGTACCTTGTCCCTCGCACTGAAATCAAGGTCAGCCCAAAGCTGTCGGCAATGCAGGCAAGTTGGAGAAAACGCAAAGATCGCGACGTAGGCGCGAGCGACGCACGGTTGGCGGTTGGGCGAAAATCCTTAGAATAGCGCGATTCCAAAAATTGACCCTCACCCCTGACCCCTCTCCCTTAGGACGAGGGGACCCACGGAGCCTGTCATGGGAAAGCGACCGCACACCAAGGCATCGAAGAAGCGCCGGCTGCGCGTCAAGGAAGAGCGCCGCGCCAAGAAACATCAAAGCCGCGTGATGCCGATGCTGTCGCGCCCCAAGAAGAAGGTCGCGGTTTAGTCCGTTGCTCTCCAATCTGTTTCCGCGTACACTGGATACCTGAACGAAATCTCTCCATGGGCGTCTATCTTGAGTGCCGTCGTGAGACCGTGCTCACGCTCGCAGTTCAGATTCCGTCCTCCATTGGGCGACTTGATATAGCCGCCGGGTTTCCGCATGTCCTTCGTCCAATCCAGTGTGACCTGGCTTCGGCGGACTTTCTCCTTTTCCAATAGCCGGCAAGCATGGGAAGAGCGCATCGGCTTGTTGATCGTGCTCTGTGCAGTGATCGTGGGCTGGTCGTTCGGGCCACGGCTGACGGCGCTGCAAAACGTAGTGTTGTGGACTTTCTTGGGGGTGTTGGCCGCCGTGTTTTTGCGGCGCGGCTGGCTCAAGCTGTTCGGTCCGGTCCTTTTCTACGACATCGTGCGCGCCGGCCGCCGCGGCCGTTACTTCCTCTTGCGCTGCCTGTACGCCGGCCTCTTGCTGTTCATCCTTTTCATTGTTTGGCTGAACACCAGCCATACTCGCGGCGCCAATCATCAGTCGGCGGCGCAATTCGCCGAAACGTATTTCGAAACTTTCATGCTGGTCCAGCTCATCGCGGTTTGTTTACTCACGCCCGCCTATGTCGCCGGCGCGGTCTCCGAGGAGAAAGATCGCAAGACGCTCGAATTTCTTCTCGCCACCGACTTGCTCAACCGCGAAATCGTCTTGAGCAAACTGTTTTCCCGGCTGGCCAACCTCACGTTATTCGTGGCGACCGGGCTGCCCATACTTGGACTGTTGCAATTTCTGGGCGGCGTCGATCCCAACCTCGTGTTGGCCGGCTTCGCGGTCACCGGCCTTACCATGCTCGGCTTGGGTGGCGTGAGCATCCTACAGTCGGTCATTTTCAAACGGCCGCGCGATTCGATCGCCATCACGTATCTTCTTTTGATCGCCTACCTCGCGCTGGGCACGACCGGTTTTGGCTTGCAGGCCGCCGGCGGCATGCAGTACATCAATTTCAATCTTTGGTTCGGGGCCAATCCGCCTACCTTTAGCGATCTGGTGTCGGTGCTCAACTCCGGCAATGTGCTCGTATTCATCGTCAAGATCGGCCAGGCCGGACAGACCGGGACGCTGGCGAGTGAGATTCCCGTTTTGTTGCGCGACTACGGATTGTTTCACGGCATCCTCGCGGCTCTTTGCGTCGGCTGGGCCACTCTCAGGCTGCGCCATATCGCCTTACGACAGGCGTACGGCCGAGTCCTCAGAGCCGGCGCGCGGCACAAAGCCCGGCCGCTTGTCGGCGAGCTGCCGATGCTTTGGAAAGAAGTCTCGGTTGAAGGCGGCTTGCGCGTCAATTGGGTCGCGTCGATTCTGTTGGCTGTCCTCATGTTGCTGACGTTGGCGCCGGGCTTGATTATGACCGCCGTTTACGTCTTCGATTACATCGTCACCGGCGGCCGCTGGAATCATTCGTTTCCCAGGGAGATGAACATTTATGTCCGCATCGTCGGCGCCGCCGTCGCCTGCCTCTTGATCCTCGGCGTGTCCGTGCGCGCCTCGACATGCATTGGCACCGAGCGCGACAAGCAGACGTTCGATTCGCTATTGACCAGCCCGTTAAGCAGCGGCGCCATGCTTTGGGCCAAGTTCTTGGGCAGCCTGTTCAGCTTGCGCCTGGCCTGGCTATGGCTGCTCATGATCTGGGGCATGGGGGTGCTAACCGGCGGCATGCACATATTCGCCTTGCCGCTCGTGCTGTTATCGTGGTTCGTGTTCGCGAGCTTCTTCACGATGCTGGGCCTGTGGTTTTCGATGACCGCGAAAAGCACCATGCGGGCAACAGTGTACACAGTGCTGGGCACGGTGGTTATCAGCGTGGGACACTGGTTGTTGTCGCTGTTTTGCTTCACGCTGATCATGGTCGCGGGACCGGGGCAGCATCGGGCCATGGAATACATCGCCAAGTTCCAAGCCGGCATCACGCCGCCGGCGGTGATCGGCATTCTGTCGTTTTCCGGCCACGAGTTCGGCCACGACATGGGCAGCCGGGAAATGAACGAGATGATCGGCTTCTGCATTCTGGGCTTGTTCATCTGGATCGTGGCGTGCATGGTGTTCTGGTCGGCGCTGTTGGCCCCGCGCTTTCGGCAACTCACCGGACGCGACGAGTATCGGTATCCGGACATGGACTATGATCCGCACGAGGGCGAGCCGCGCGAGCGTCGCACCACGCCGCCGCCAGTGCCGGAGTGGGATTAGGTGGAACCGCAGAGAAACGCAGATGAACGCAGATAACAGAAAGTGTTGAATAACCGCAGAGGCGCGGAGAGTCGTAGAGTAAAGACAGGGACGAACAAAACAGTACATGTTTTCGATGCACTAGACCGTTTTTTCTCTCTGCGTTCCTCTGCGCCTCCGCGGTTGAATACTCCGATCCAATCGGCGTGCATCCGCGTTCATCTGCGGTTCCATACAATCATGCCGCGCATTTTGTTCGTAACGGGGAAGTTGGCCGAGCCGGCCTTGCGCCGGCAGTTGGCGGAGTTGGCGGCGCGCGCGGGCTTCGAGTATGCGGTCGCGGTCTTGCCGATCACGGTGGCGGCCTTGGCGACCACGCCTTGGATCGTCCGGCACTTGGAAAAACCAGCGGGCTTCGATCGCATCGTACTTCCCGGGTTGTGCCTGGGTGAAGTCGACGTATTTGCACAGGCATGGGGAGCAACGCCGGTGGAACGCGGGCCCAAGGATTTGCGCGATTTGCCGGATTTCTTCGGATCGGCGCTCCACACGCGCGAAAACTACGGCGCGTATGATATTTCCATCCTGGCGGAGATCAACAACGCCCCGCGCATCCCTTTTGCGGATATTTTGAGCCAAGCGCGCAAACTCCGCGGCGACGGCGCCGACTTCATCGATCTCGGCTGCGATCCCGGCGGTGCTTGGGAAAACATCGGTGAGGCGGTCCGCGCCTTGCGCGACGAAGGGCTGCGTGTATCTATTGACTCGATGAATCCGCGCGAGGCTGAACGCGGCGCTAAGGCCGGCGCGGAACTAATCTTGAGCGTCAATCTAAGCAATTGCGCTAATGCCAAGGACTGGGGCTGCGAAGTTGTCGCGATCCCCGATGAGCCGGCCACACTCGGCGGCCTGGCAGATACCGTCGAGGCCCTGGACAAGTCCGGCGTCCCCTTTCGCATCGACCCGGTGCTCGAACCGATCGGATTCGGCTTTGCCGGCTCGCTCGGCCGTTATCTCGAGGTGCGCCGGCGCTATCCCCATGCCGAAATGCTCATGGGTGTCGGCAATCTGACGGAGTTAACGGACGCGGATTCGGCGGGCATCAATGTGCTCTTGCTGGGTTTTTGCCAAGAGTTGGGCATTCGCAGCGTGCTCACGACACAGGTCATAAACTGGTGCAAGAGTTGCGTGCGCGAGTTGGACCTTGCGCGCCGGTTGGTGCATTACGCTGTCACGCAGAAGTCGTTGCCCAAACACCTCGAGCCGAACCTGGTGCAGTTGCGCGATCCCAAGCTGCGCGAACACGGTAGGGAAGCGCTCATTCAACTTGCCCAAATGATCGCCGACAAAAACTTCCGCATCTTCGCAGAGGGTGGAATGCTGCACGTTCTCAACAAGGACATGCATTTGCAAGGGACTGATCCGTTTAAGCTGTTCCAGGACATGAAAAAACGAGCTGCTATCGACCCTGAACATGCATTCTACCTGGGTTACGAAATGGCCAAGGCGCTGACCGCTCTGGCTTTGGGCAAGAACTACACGCAGGACCAAGCGTTGCGCTGGGGGTTTTTGACGGTGGAAGAGAAGCCGCATTCATCCTGATGCAGCGTATGATAACGGTATGGACACGTTGCTCGCGCAAACCGCTGCGATCGCGCCGCTTGTCGAGGAGCTTCCAGGTCTAGACCCTTGGGAAGCTTGCCGTCGGCTCACTGCTTGGCCGCACGTGTTGTTTCTCGATAGCGCTCAGCAGTCCGACTTGGGCCGATACTCCTTCGTGACGGCCGATCCATTCACCTGGATTCTGTCGCCGGCCGGGGGCGCCAATCCCCTGCCGAGACTTGGAAAGCTGTTGGGGTCTGTGGCGGTCGAAACGATTCCGGGCCTGCCGTCTTTCCAAGGAGGGGTCGCGGGGCTCTTTGGCTATGACCTAGCGCATCACATCGAGAAGCTGCCGCGGCCGCGTTGGAACGACTTTCGCACGCCGGACCTCGCGCTCGGCGCCTACGATTGGGTGATTAGTTTTGATCAGGAAGCGGGGCGCGCCTGGTTGGTGAGCACGGGGTTGCCGGAGAAAGTGCCAAACAAGCGCCGCGAGCGCGCCGGTCAGCGGCGCGACCAGGTGTTGCGACTATTGGAATCTCCCTCCCTCTTCTTGAGGAAAAGAAGCGGACACGTTGCGCCGACAAAGACGCCGCAGTTTCCCGTTCCAGGCTTGCAAGGGCTGACGAGCAACTTCGACCGCGCCGCGTATTTGCGAACCATCCAGCGCGCCATCGACTACGTGCACGCCGGTGATTCCTTTCAGGTGAACATCGCCCAGCGGCTGCTATGGCCGTCGCGCGAGGAGCCGCTCGACGTCTACGATCGACTGCGGAATCGCAATCCCGCGCCGTTCGCGGGTTACTTCGATATGGGCGACTTCGTGATCGCCAGCGCATCGCCCGAGCGGTTCCTGCAGATGCGCGACCGCGAGGTCGTGACCCGGCCCATCAAGGGGACGCGGCCGCGCGGCTCGCTGCCGGAGGAAGACCTGTTTCGCGGCGACGAATTGCAAGCCAGCGAAAAGGACCGGGCCGAGAACGTGATGATCGTCGATCTATTGCGCAACGACCTGGGCCGCGTGTGCGACTACGGCAGCATCCAAGTCGAAGCGTTGTGCCGATTGGAAAGTTTTCGCTACGTGCATCACCTGGTGTCGGAAGTTCGCGGCCGGCTGCGCTCCAACCACGGCCCGATCGACTTGTTGCGCGCGACGTTCCCGGGCGGCTCGGTGACCGGCGCGCCCAAGATTCGCGCCATGGAGATTATCTCGGAGCTGGAACAAGTCGCCCGCGGCCCCTACTGCGGCAGTTTGGGGTACATCGGTTTCGACGGCGCCATGGACACCAACCTCTTGATCCGCACTTTGGTGCTTGGCAAAGGCTGGGCGCACTTCGCGGTCGGCGGCGGCATTGTGGCCGACTCCGAGCC
>JAKEHV010000510.1 GCA_022614915.1 Gemmataceae bacterium
ATCTTGCCCTTCATGTACGAGTCCTGGTTTTGCACGACGCCGGACATCATCGGATTGGCCGGGTCCATCAAGTTAACCAGTTTCTTCGGATCGCCGATGTATTCCTTCATGAACTCCGTTTCGGGCAAGCGCACCGATTCCACCGTGTGCGTGGTCAGGAAGCCGTCTTGCACGTTGAAGAAAGGCGTGACGCTGGCTTCAGCGGCGCGCCGGCAGATGAGGCACAGGTCGCCGGCTTCCTGGGCGTTGCGGCCAAAGAGCATGCCCCAGCCGCAGTCGGCGACGGACATCATGTCGTCGTGGCCGGCGTGCACGTTGAGGCCTTGGCTGGTCAAGGCGCGGGCGCCGATGTTCATGAGCACCGGCAGTCTCTTGCCCGCGATGGTGTAGAGCACTTCCTTCATCAGGATGAGGCCCTGGCCCGAAGTGAAGTTGGTCACCCGGCCGCCCGCGACCGCGAAGCCTTCGCACACCGTCGCCGCCGAGTGTTCGCTTTCCGGTTCGAAAAACAAGAGCGTGTCGCCCCACAGATTCTTGCCGCCGTTCATTACCGCGGCGTTGAAGCCGCCGCCCATGGTGGTGGAGCTGGTGATGGGATAAGCGCCCGCGGCCTGGGCCACGTTGATTTCGACGTGGACAACTGCCTCCGCGCCGTCGCAGGTCGTCGGGATGCCCGGATACTGGAACTTCTGCTCGACAGCGGCTTCCTGCGGAATACGGTCAACTTTCTGGACCGTGGTCGTGCTCATCGGTTTCTCCAAAACGCGTAGAAATAGCGTGCCCAAAGTGGTTGGGAGGGTGGCATCCCCAACTAGAGCATACTGGGAGCGCACCGCTGCTGCAAGGCGGGAACCCTCCTTATGTTGTAGCGAAGAACAGAGACAGCATGCAAGCAGCACATATGCGATGACGCAATTCCAATTGCACTCGAGCTTCAAAGGAATACTGAGTAAACTACTTCCTAACAGCGTTATGTCTTGCCTTGCGCGGAGAACGATCCGATGGCCATTGGGCGAGTCATCGACGAACAGGTTCTCGGCTGCAAGACAGTTGCCTTCGACGAACATGCACTTACGCGGATGAGCGAACGCAACGTGACAGAAGACGAAGTTCTCGAGGTGTTGCGTAACCCGGAGCAGACCGGACTACCAACTCAGCCGAACCGATTCCGTTACCGGAAAATGGTCGCAGGCAGAACGGTCGATGTAGTCTTCGTGCACGATCCGACGCAAATTGTCGTCATCACCGTGATTGACTGACATGCGCCGGGCCATGGTGCCGTGGAGGAAAGTATGTCCCTTGCAAAATTCCGGCTCGAAGTCTCCTACAACGAGACGACCGGCGATCCGGTGGCCGCCTATGTCCGCGTGCGCGAAGGCAAGGTGGCCCAGACCAAGGAAATCAGCGCCGGCGTTGCTTTTGCGGACTACGCCGCCGACGGCTCGCTGCTGGGCATCGAACTTTTGGAGCCCTGTCGCATCGACATTTTGGAACGCGTCGCTGAGAAGGAACCCGAACAAGTTCGACAGTTCCTGCAACACGGAGTTCGCAAAGAGATGATCTTCGCGTGAATTGAGACGCGCCCGCCGGCCGGAGAGCCGGCCAAGCAGGCGGGCAGCGTCTTGCCGGACGCTCTGACACACAAAGTGAGCGAGGTGCTGGACGCGGGCAAAAACTAACGTTATTCAGCCCGCTGGATCACTTAGAAAGCAACCGGTTCTCCACACTTCGCCGAATTCAGGGCCGTAAGGCACATGCGCACCGCCCAAAGGCCATCCTCACCAGTGGCAGCGGGCGTCATTGCCCCACGCCCTTGGGGAGTCGGGCTGATCGCTTGCACGAAGCGGTCGAACTGATTCTCCAGCTCGAACACTTCGCCGGCCGGTTTCTCGATAGGAATCTCTTCCAGTTTGTCGCCGCGTTGCAGTCTTAGTGAAAACGTCGGAGAAAACGTGCGGTCCATGACGCCGGACCAGGTTGCCCACAAAGCGCCCGTTGTGCCGGACAACTTGACGATTTGATGATGCTCCCACCCGCCTAGGCACTGCGCGATGAGGGCGAACTGCCCGCCGGAAAAAGTGATCGTCGCGGCGAAATGATCGTGCAGCTCCGGATGATCGGCGCGTTTGCCGTTGCCGCGCGCAAAGACCGACGTTGGTTCGCCGAAGCCTTGCAGATACCAGCGCGCCAGGTCGAAGAAGTGCACGGGCTCTTCGAGAATCCAATTGCCGACGCGCTCCAGGTCGTAGCGCCAGCCGTCGGCGCCGAGCCGATACGGCTTGCGCCAAAGCTCGATCAACACATAGAGCGGCTGACCGATCGCGCCTTCGTCAATCAATTGCTTGATGCGGCCCCACAAAGTCGATTGCCGCATCTCGTGACCGACAGCCAGTACTTTGTTCTTCTTTTCGGCAAGTTGAATGAGCGCCTCGCAATCCGGCACGCTGAGGCACATCGGCTTTTCCAAGAGCAGATGGCAGCCGGCATCAAGCGCGGCCTTGCTGGCTTCGAAGTGCACATGCGAGGGCAATACGACGGCGACGGCGTCGAGCTCTTCCTTCGCCAAAAGATCACGGTAGTCGGCGTAAACGCGAGCTCCAGGATGGTCTTGCAGCGCCTTGGTGCGCGTGGCTTCCGTTTGGGCGGCAATCGCGGCGAGCTGTGCGCCCGTGTGCGCCGCCATGACGCGGGCATGGTGCGTTCCCCAGGCACCATATCCAATTAAGCCGCAGCGGAGCATTTGGGCCTCAACAACGACCTCGCCGTATTCCACGCCACCGTGGTAGAATAAAAGGGAAGCAGCAATTACGCAATCACTTGGAACGTGAATGCCATACTGGAGCATTTATTGCCTTTATTGCAGTGGCTATATCGCGGATGCTCTCTTGGAGTGTTTACCGGCTGGCAAGAAGGCCAACTCTGCATTTGTTGACTTGTGTAACGCTCGACCGGGCGCAGCTTTGGCCTGTCCGTATTGCAACGGATTGATTGGCTTCGACAACAACGGAAAACCACAAATACCACAAAAAGCTTGGCCGGTTTTTCGTTATGGCCTCGCTGAACTGGAAGCCAAGAAACTCGCCGACGGTGAATTGGCCCAGACTTCATTAGCGGATTGGGCTTTGCAACATCGATTCACAAAACCGGGGACGCACGAACCCTTGAAGAACTACACATATGCCGAACAAGCACCACCCGATGAGATTGTCCCCTGAGGAGGAATTGTTCCTCCGTCATTGGATGTTTGACGAAGTTCACTACCAGGTAGCGCAGGGACCAGCCAAGCGACTTCAGTTGCGGCATGCAGCCATCCCAGCTGACTTAGCAGTGATCATTGCTGCTGCTTTCCCGAACCTGGCGGACCAGGCGGCGGCAGGCAATGGACCACCACCGCCGCAACCGCCGATGTGGCCGTGGACCAACGAATCCTTCGCTGCCCGTCTTCGCGAGGCACAAACCGCCCTAAAAGTCCAAAATAGCCACTAATCGGCAATAACACTGCTGCTACGGTCGCATCACAAGATTCTCGATAAAGAACTCCATCATCCTCGGCTGCGAGATCGCCGCGTGGCCAACGTCCGGGCCGATCTGCACGTCGAAGCTCTTGCCGGCCCGTTGCAGCGCTTGGATTAGTTGCAGCGAATTTGTCGGATGCACGTTGTTGTCGGCGGTCCCGAAAAACAGCATGAGCCGGCCCTTCATCTTGGCAGCATAAATGAGGGCGCTGCCGGCGTCGTAGCCCGCCTTGTTGTCATCCGGCAAACCCATGTAGCGCTCGGTGTAGATGCTGTCATACAAGCGGAAGTCCGTGACCGGCGACGACGCGCACGCGGCCTGAAACACATCCGGATGCCTCAAGAGACAAAGCACCGACGCATAGCCACCGTAGGACGTGCCATAAATGCCGACGCGATTCTTGTCCACATAGGGCCGATCCCACAGCGACTTGACGCCGGCGGCCTGGTCATCCATTTCGGTCACGCCGAGTTTCCGATAGATGGAATCCAGAACCGTTTTGCCGCGGCCGGCGGCGCTCCTCGAATCAAACGACGCGACCAGAAACCCGTATTCCGCCAGCGTGCTGGGCGTCGCATACGTTTCGCGGGCCCCGTTGGTCTCCGGGCCCGCGTAGACCGAAACCAGCAACGGATACCTCTTGCTCGGGTCGAAGTTCGATGGCCGGTGCAGCAAGCCGTACAAATCCGTCTTGCCGTCGGCGGCTTTGAATGTGAGCATTTCCACCGGCTTGAGGCCGAGCTTCTCGAAGCGCGTTGTGTCGCTCTTGGCCAGCACATCCACAACTTTGCCTTCACCGTCCACCAGTCGAGTTTCAGGCGGCGCGCAATGGCTTTGGATGACGTCGATGAAGTGCTGCCCGTCCGGCGCCACATCAACAGTATGATGCCAGGCCGGATCGGTAAGTCGCCTGTCGTCCTTGCCGTCGAGGCCGACGCGGTGCAGTTGCAGCTTCATCGGGTTGTCGCCGCTGCGGGCTATGTAATAGAGCAGGCCGGCTTCTTCATCGATGCGCAAAATGTTGGAAACATCGAATTGGTGATTGGTCAGCGTCGCCAACAGCTTGCCTCTATGGTCGTACAGGTAGAGGTTCTTCCAACCGGTGCGCGCGGACATCCACACGAAGCGTTCGTTGTCCTTCAGGTATTGCATGGGCGGCCGATTCTCGACCCAGCTTGGCAGCCACTGCTCGCGGATGATGACGCGGCAATTGCCTGTTTCGGGATCGGCGGCCGCGAACTCCATGGTGTTTTGCAATCGATTGGTGCGGAAAAAGTGCAGCTCCTTGCCGTCGTGCGACCAGCCGACGTTGTAGACATAATGCCCGACCACGTCGTTCGTGAACGGTTTGCCGTCGCGCACGTCCAGGTGCACGGTTTTTTTAGTATCCAGATCGTAGATCAAGACATCCGCGATCGGGTTCGGAGCGCCCACCTTCGGGTAGGGCTCAATGTCCATTTTGCTTTGCATCTTGGTCTGCCCGAGCGCCAAGTAATAGTCGAGCACTTTGCTTTCGTCGAAGCGGTAGAAGGCCAGCTTCTTGCCGTCGGGCGACCACCACATGGCGGTGTGCTGATCGAGCTCTTCGCCGTAGACCCAGCTGCCGGTGCCGAATTTAATGCGGGCTTTGGCGTTGCCTTCGGTGGTCACCGGAAACTCATTCGCGCCCTTGGACGACTTCTCCCCTCGCCCCTCTGGGGGAGACGGGTCAGGTGTGAGCGGGCCGCTGATCCAGAGATTATGATCGCGATAGAAAGCCTTGAGCTTGCCGCCGGGTTGGAGCGCGGAGTTCCATTGCCGGCCGCGCTCCGGCGCTTTCTTACCAAACTTGCCGCCGAACTTTTTCTTCGGCTGCTCGGGTTCCACCTTGTCCTTGTTCTTGTCCACTTCC
>JAKEHV010000511.1 GCA_022614915.1 Gemmataceae bacterium
AGGAGTCGGGGTAGCGAAACACGTTTGGATTACCGATTACTAGGCTTATGCGTTTTCTATTGCCAAATCGGACACGTTTGAGCGCTAATCTGCTGCGGCACCGCGAAGATGAGAATACTCTCATTTCTTGATTGCATTCGGCCAGATTCCGGTTAGCATAAAACTCCTATTCAGCTGCGCTAGTTTTACGCCCTTCACAGCAATTATTGGAGTTCCAAGATGTCGTTCTCTACCTCTCCAACGCTTATGGAACGCGTTGATCGGATGCGATGAGCCCAAATCGGCGAAACCCGCGGTCAAACGCCGGCGCCGGTATCGGCCGTTCGCGGAACTCCTGGAAGACCGCGTGACGCCGTCGATTGTTTATTGGGACAACGAGGGACTCGATGGACTCTACGAAAACCCAGTCAATTGGAGCGCCAATCAGCTGCCCGGCGTCCTGGACAGCGCCGATATCGGGCTCGGCTTCTCGATCACCGCCAACAGCAACGTCGCCGTCGCCGCCATTACTTGTCAATCCAACGTCACGTTCAACGGCGAATTGTCGGTCGTCGATTCGCGCTCGAGTAATCGGCGAGGAGACTTGAGCGCGAAACGATGAATCGAATTCATACAGAGGCCATCATGCTGAAGAACATTCTCTGGGTTGGTCTGGCATTGTCCTTCTTTGGCCTTTCCAGTCCTGGTCTTGACGCCGGCGGCAAGGGAGACTGGATTGCCCTTTTCAACGGCAAGAATCTCGACGGCTGGGACACGTGGCTGGGCCGGCCCAACAAGGAAAAGGAAGTGGTCGGACTCAACAAGGACCCGAAAAACGTCTACACGGTAGTCGACGCGGACAGGCAGCCGGCGATTCGCATATCGGGCGAGATCTTCGGCGCCCTGACTACGAAGTACGAATTCGAGAACTATCACTTGAAGCTGGAATTCAAGTGGGGCGAAAAGCGTTGGCCGCCGCGCGAGACGGCGGTGCGCGACAGCGGCTTGCTCTATCACTGCGTCGGACCGCACGGCGCCGCTGGTTCCTTCTGGATGCGCTCGCAAGAATGCCAAATCCAGGAGAAGGACTGCGGTGACTACTGGAGCGTGGCCGGCGCTATCGTCGACGTCGAAGGCACTCGCAAGGGTAAAGGCCCGGTCTACTACAAGAAAGGCGGTGAGAAGTTCACGGTGCCCAGCAAAGATTCCGGCGGGCCGCGCATCGTCAAGCATCCCGACAATGAGAAGCCCACCGGTCAATGGAACACGATCGAGCTCTTAACTGTCGGCGGCACGAGCGTGCATGTCGTCAACGGCACGGTCAACATGATCCTCACCAATTCGAGGCACCTCGTGGACGGCAAAGAGACGCCGCTTACCAAGGGCAAGCTCCAGATTCAGTCGGAAGGGGCCGAAGTGTTTTACCGTAACATCGCCATCCGCAAGATCGCGCAAATCCCCGACGATTATCTCAAATAGAATTGATTTATCGATTCGCCCTCGACGCATGCCAGAGCACGGTCGGTGTTGTAAGATGGATTCAAAGAGAAAGGACCAGGCGATGGATGAACATGCAAGTCACGATCTGGCCGCGTTGGAAGCTGCCTTTTCGGATGCGGAGTGGCAAGCATTGCGGATGGAGGACATGAAGGCCGGCACGGCCGTGGTGTGCCTCATGCTCGGCATCTTTCTGACCGGGGTTGTGTTGTATTCGATAGTTGCGATTACGTTCTAATCTGTCCTGCCTCTTAGAGGCCCGAAGAAGGCGATTTCTTTTCCTTTTCTTCTTCCTCTTCGCCTTTCTTGTCTCGAGTCTTACCCGTACCGCCTATCAAGATGCCTGACCCGCCGGTATCCCCCGAGTACGATCCCGGATCGAAGAAATTGGTGGACTTGGCGCTATTGGCAAGCGATTGGTCCACGGTGGCGCCGAAATGCTGAATGACCAGGATGGCGGCCATCAAGATAAGCGTCATCACCACCGCGTATTCCATGGCCGTGGCGCCGCGCCGGCGCAGCGTTCGTTTGTTTGGGTTCGGCATGGCGTTTACAGCTCCTTACGCTTGCTGGCGCGGCGGGCTCGGCACTCACGCGCTTTGCTTGTCTTCGTCGTCGAGCGCCCGGAGCACGGGGACGCCGCGTTTTTGCAGCTCTTCGAGCATCTTGTTGAATTCGTCGCGCATGTCGATTAGGAAATCGCCGTCGCGCAGCTTCATGGGCCGCACAGTGTCGCCCTGCGCGATCTCTTCCATGGTGCGGCGAAAGCGCACCAACGGGCCCACCAAACGGTGCGAGAAGCGGAGCGCGTCGTAGGCCACAATCGGCAGCAATATCGCCAAGCCCAGAAACGCGGGGGCAAAATCCGACAGAACGCGCAAAAACTGATCGATCGGATTGCCTGGGCCTTCGGCGAGCAAGCGCCAGATGAACAACAAGTTTGCCAGACACAACAGATAAATGGCTAAGTAGACGCCGATGCGGTAGAGCAAGCGCGTCTGAAAGCGGTCGACCCAAATCGCCTTGCGATCGTTTTTCATGTTGCGTGCTCCGTAGGACAGGTTTTCAAACTGTCCGCTGCTCCCCGAGCGAGACAACTACTGGGCGCGTGGACCATGGCCGCGCCTGTTCAAACTTAGATTGCAATTCAGTCGATGCCAACAGAGGCGCTATTTTCTCATTATCATTAATAGCCGCGCCCGCTAGGAAGGCGGTGCCATGCGATCGGGCCACGCCGTGCTTCTTGACTTAACACGCTGAAACTTCTTTGCTTATAGCATGCGCGTCGTGGAAGTCACCGCCTGGCATGTCCGCATCCCGCTCAAAAAGCCGATCCGGCACGCCGCGCACACGCGCCATGAGACGGACAATGTGGTCGTGCGCTGCGTGTTGGAAAACGGCACACAGGGGTTCGGCGAAGGCGTGCCGCGCGAATACGTCACCGGCGAAACCATCGACTCCGCCCTCGCGCTCCAGAAGAACAGCGACCTGGGCGCGCAGCTCGAAGATTGCCGCGACTTCGCCGCCGCTGTCGGCTTAGCCGAGCGCTTGCGCCTGGCCCCGACTCCGGGGGATGACCGCGGCTGTCAAGGAAACGGCGCGCGCTGCGCCGTGGAGCTGGCGCTGCTCGACGCTTTCGGCAAGCACTTTGGCGAACCGGTGTCCCGCGCAACGGCGCTACTGGCCCCCGAGCTCCATGAGCCGCACCCTTGGGTGCGCTACAGTGGGGCCATCACTTCTGCAGATGGTTTCAAGGCCAAGCTGGCCGCCTGGAAAATGTGGATCTACGGCTTCCGCCAATTGAAGGTGAAGGTCGGCATCGAAGGACAGAACGACGTCGCCCGACTCGGCGTCATTCGTAAGCGCGTCGGCAGGAAGATGGACGTCAGGATCGACGCCAATGAAGCCTGGCCCGCCGCGCTCGCGGCAGGGCGAATCTTGGAATTGAAGCCCTTCGGCATCACGTCCGTCGAACAGCCGGTGGCGCACGCCGAAGTGCGCTCGTTGGCCGAGGTGCGGAAAGAGGCCGGCGTGCCCATTATGCTGGATGAATCGCTGTGCGGCATCATTGACGCCCGTCGCGCCGTGGACGCCCGCTGCTGCGACCTGTTCAATCTGCGTTTGTCCAAATGCGGCGGCTTTATTCCGTCCTTGCGCTTGGCGCAATTCGCGCGGCAGCACGGACTCGGCTACCAGCTCGGCTGCCAGGTCGGCGAGACATCCATCCTTTCCGCGGCGGGGAGGCACTTCGCCGCGAGTGTCAAGGACATCCGCTATTTGGAAGGTTCTTACGACCGCCATTTGGTAAAAGAAGCACTGGGCCGGCGCGACCTCACGTTTCGCTGGGGCGGCTGGGCGCCGGCGCTTCGCGGGCCGGGCTTAGGGGTCCAGGTCGATGCGGCGGCTCTTAAGCGCACGGCGGTGCGTCAGGAGGTCTTGCTTGGGTGAATCGCCCGAGCCTTTCTTGGTGGAGGAATTCGCGGCCGGCGACGGCTACCGCTGGCGCTATCGCCGCTTTGCCGTGCAGGGTGCGCCCAAGGCCGAGGTCGTGTTTTTGCACGGCATCCAGAGCCACGCCGGCTGGTACGAGTATTCCAGCATGCGCTTGTGCCAAGCCGGCTTCGCGGTGTCGTTCCTCGACCGGCGCGGTTCCGGCATGAACGCGCAGGAGCGCGGCGACACGCCCGGCTTTCGCCGGCTCATCGAAGACGTGGCCGAGTACTTGCAGTCCTTGCCGCGTACCGCGCCGCGCGGGCACAGCGTCGCCAAGCTGCCGGTCTTTCTCGGCGCGATTTCTTGGGGCGGCAAATTGGCGGTGGCCCTGGAGCGCCGGCACCCTGGTCTCGTCGACGGCCTCATGCTTCTTTGTCCCGGCTTCTTTCCGCGGATACGGCCCTCTTTGGGCCAGCGCTTGCGGATTGTGTTCGCGCGTTTTTTGCGGCCGCGCAAACTCTTTCACATTCCGCTCAACGATCCCGAGTTGTTTACTGCGACGCCGCGCTGGCTCGAATTCCTGCGCGGCGATCCCTTGCGGCTTCAGCAGGCGACGGCGCGGTTTCTGGTCGAGAGCGTGCGCTTGGATCGCTACATTCGCGTCGCGCCGAAGTATGTGCACGTGCCGACGCTGCTCTTGCTCGCGGAAAACGACCGCATCATTCAAAACGACAAGACGCGCGCTTTTGTCGAGCGCTTCGCGACGCCGGACAAACAGATCAAGGAATACGCCGGCGCGCAGCACACGTTGGAATTTGAGCCGAACCCAGACCGGCACCTGGACGATCTACTAGGTTGGCTGGAACAGCACGCGCGGATTGACGCCCTATGAACCGATGGCACGCCTTCACTCAGCTCATTCTCGCTCGGATTCGCGAGTTCTATCGCGAGCCCGAGGCCATTTTTTGGGTTTACTTCTTTCCGCTGATCCTGGCGGTCATTCTGGGCGTGGCGTTTTCCAGCAGTGAGCCGGAGCCGCCCATCGTGGACGTGGTGGCTTCAGAGGATTCGCGGCAAAGCGACAGAATCATCCAAGCACTCCAAGAAGCCAAGATCACGGCGACAGTCAAAACAGCGGAAGAATGCAAGGCACGCTTCAATAAGAAACGAACCTCGCTCTATCTTATTCCCAATGACAATGAGATCGTCTACATGGTCGATCCGGATCGAAAGGAAAGCGTCCTGGCGCGGCATTGGGTGGAGCACGTGCTCACACGCGCGGCCGCGCCCGCCGGCGCCCCTGCGGCGCGCGAGGAATTCGTCGAAGAGAGCGGCAGCCGCTATGTCGATTTTTTGCTGCCGGGCCTCATTGGCATGAATCTCTTGGGCGGCGGCCTGTTCGGCGTCGGCTTCGTGCTCGTCGACATGCGCGTGCGCAAACTGTTCAAGCGCTTTCTCGCCACGCCCATGCACCGCAGCGACTTCCTTCTGTCGCTTCTGACAGCGCGATTGGTGTTCCTGTTTCCGGAAATGGTGGTGTTGCTTGTAGCCGGCTACTTCTTTTTCGGCGTGCCGATCAAAGGATCGCTGCTGGCGCTCTTGCTCATTATTATCGTCGGCGCCTTCGCCTTTGCCGGACTGGGGCTGTTGCTCGGGTGCCGAACCGAAAAGTCGGAAGCCATGTCCGGCATGATGAATCTGGTGATGTTGCCCATGTATTTGTTTTCGGGGGTGTTCTTTTCGTCACAACGTTTTCCGGACGAGATTCAACCACTCGTGCAAGCGCTGCCACTGACGCACGTCAACGATGCCCTGCGCGCCGTGATGCTCGAAGGCGCCGGGCTTCTGGACATCTGGCTGCCGCTCCTCATCTTGTCCGCTTGGGCGGTGGTCACGTTTTTCCTGGCGATGCGCTGGTTCCGCTGGCGCTAGTTTGTAGTGCGGCGTCATTTAGGATAGGCGCTTTGGAGATGCTGGGACGAACAATGTCGCTCTGAACCTGCACTACCTTTTTTCTCAAGACTTCGCTATCCTCCCTTACCCACTGTCGCAACAGAACGGATTCTGCGATGAAAGTGCGTTTATCACATCTTGCTGCGAGCCTCGCAATCTGCGTTACAGGATGTTTTCACCCCAACTCCATCGCCCCGACCGAGCTGCTGACCGACGCCAGGCAGCGCGCTCCTCAACCAACTCCCACGCTGTGCATTCCCGGACAGGCGAGCAATCTGCCCGCTATCTCCCCTTTTCGTGCGCACGGGGACTTGAGCGCCGATGTCCTGACGCTGCCGTTGACGCTGGTTTCCGCCCAGGATGCCGCCGCACAGACGCTGCCTGCATTGGGCGCCGGATCACAGACAGACCCCAAAACGGCGTTGCGTGACCTCTACGAAAAGGCCGCGCGGAAATATGCGGACCTCGACTCCTACGTCCTGCGCTTGCGCCGCCGGGAAGTCATCAACGGCTCAGTCCAGCCCGAGGAATTGATCCTGTTCAAGTTTCGCCGCGAGCCCTGGAGCGTTTATTTCAAATGGCTCGGTCCCGAAGCCAAGGGCCGTGAAGTGATCTATGTCAAAGGACGCTACGAGAACCAGATTCAGACGCTGACCGCGGCGAACGACATTTTTCTTTTGCCCGCCGGCCGACGCATCAAGATGTCTCCCGTCAGCATTCTCGTCAAATCCAAGAGCCGCTATCCGATCACCGAGGCCGGGCTGGGCGCGCTCATCGACCGATTTGGCCGTTTGGTGACAGGCATGGAAAAAGGCGACCCGCGCGAAGGCCAAGGCAAGTACCTGGGCCCGATGAAGCGGCCGGAGTTTGAGCACAAGCTTGAGGCCGTGCAGCAAACGTTGCCGCCCAAGGCCGATCCCGTGCTGCCCGGCGGCGGCAATCGCCTGTGGTTCTTCGATCCGCACCTCTCGCTGCCCGTCTTGGTCGTCACGCAGGACCAAACGGGCCGCGAGGTCGAGTATTATTGTCACGACCGCATTCAATTCCCCGTTCGCCTCGACGACGACGATTTCAATCCGGACGTATTGTGGAAGAACGCCAAATAAGTGGCGACGCCGTCGCCGCCACTGGCGTCGACCTGGCCAGCGCGGAAGGGTCAAACGACTCTGCCCCTTGTTTTTTGCGCAAAGATGCTCTGAAATGAAGTGAGCCCGATGTGCGGCATTTGCTTTGCCTTGCACTAGATGGTTTGCACGGAGTAACGTATGTTGAAGCGCATCGCGACTCTGTCGATACTTCCTTTTTGCCTCGCTGGTTTGGGATTTGTCGCCGCACAAGGCCCCGACGCAAAGACTTGGAATGACGTGGCCGGCAAGGCCGCATTGTACCTGAAGTCCACGCAGCAGCAGAACGGCGGCTGGAGCACGGCGAAAACTCCCGGGGTCACCGGCGTTTGCCTCACTGGGCTCTTAAAGTCAGGACTGGTTACTGCGAA
Source organism: Gemmataceae bacterium (assembly GCA_022614915.1). Classification (GTDB taxonomy): domain Bacteria; phylum Planctomycetota; class Planctomycetia; order Gemmatales; family Gemmataceae; genus JAKEFD01. Next base: position 7,358 of record JAKEHV010000511.1, read on the forward strand.
AGATCCCATCGCCGAGAAGGCGCTCAAATATATCGAAGGGTTGGTCAATCGCGAAAAGAAACACATCGCCGGCCACGACCCGAAGGTGCAGTTGCAAAACTACGTGACGAGCATCAATGTCATGGCGCTCATGGCTGCCAACCGAAGCGACAAATATCAGGGCATCATCGATAACGCCGTCGAATTTTTGAAGCGGCTGCAATGGGACGAGGAAGAGGGCAAGGATCCCAAGAGCGACTTCTATGGCGGCGCGGGCTACGACAGCAAGTCGCGGCCCGATCTATCGAACACGCAGTACTTCCTCGACGCGCTCAAAGCAGCGGGCGTGGCGGCCGACGATCCGGCACTGAAAAAAGCGCTCATCTTCGTGAATCGCTGCCAGAACCTCAAGAGCGAGGCCAATGACCAGGCCTGGGCCAAGCTCATCGACGACGGCAGCTTTATCTATACGGCGGCCACCGGCGGCGTCACCAAAGTCACCGACACGCCGCTCCCGGACGGCAGCCTCCCAGGCTATGGCAGCATGACCTACGCCGGCATCAAGAGCATGATCTATTGCGGCGTTTCCAAGGACGACCCGCGCGTGAAGAAAGCGCTTGAGTGGATATCGAACAATTACACAGTGGACAAGAATCCCGGCATGCCCGAACAGCGCTCGCAGTGGGGCATGTATTATTACTACAACACCATGGCCAAGTGCCTGGACGCCCTCGGCCTCGACTACGTCGTTGATGCCAAAGGACAAAAGCACGACTGGCGCAAGGACATCACCCAGGCCTTGGCGAAACGGCAACGCCCCGACGGCAGCTTCCAGAACGACGCCGCCAACTGGATGGAAGCCGACCCCAACCTGGTGACAGGCTACGCTCTCTTGGCGCTGTCGTACTGCCGGCCCAAACAATAGAACTGCAACAGCATCATAGGTGGCTGCATGCCCAGTCACGCGACTTCTACGACGCTTGGCGGCTTCGCGCTCGATGCACATCATGCAATGGCATGGCATGATCCGAACGCTAAACGGCCAAGCGGGTTACAAGTCGCGTGGCGCGGCATGCTGTTGCTGGCAGGCTTCTTACTTCTCTCACCTGTTCACGCCCATCCGGTCCCCAAGAGCAACCACGATCGCAGCATTGAAGTCTTTTTCGAAAATGGCGCCGCTCCAGATCAAATCAAAGTCACTGTCAAGTACCGCTTGGAAGTGGACGAGACGACCGTCATCCTCGAAGATATGTTGCCTTTCCGCGATGTAGTTGACGTGACCAAGTTTCGCGGCAGACCGCTCGATTACTACGCCGAGTACGCACGCATCTATGCTCCCATTCTGGCCGGAAACCTGCTTGCCAAAATGAATGGCAAAACTATTACGTTTACTTGCATCAGCAAACTTCCAACGTTGGTGGAGGACGAAGACCCCAAAAAAAAAGGCGAGCCGCTCGGCCATTTGCGCTGTGTCTTCGTGTTTCAGGGCATCGCCACCGTTTCGGAAGACAAAGAAAACGACTTCAAGTTTCGCGAGGCCAATTTCCTTTTGCAAGAAGGCAAGATTGATCTTTCGCTAAAGAACAAAAGTGACTGGCGCATCGTCAGCAAGACCGAGCCCGATGAAAAACTGAAACAACTGCCGGTCACGGAGCATAAACCGGGCGACGACAACCGGCTGCGCGAGGCGACGGCAGTGCTTTCTCTTTTGCCCGAGCAACAACCCACACCCGCCAAAGCCGTGCCCGATCCTGCCCCGCAGCGACCTGCCGACGACAAACACGAATCCGGCCTCTTGAAACTGTTCTTTCACACGGAATACGGCCTCGTGATGTTATTTCTCTTGGCCGCCGGATTCGGCGCAGTCCACGCACTAACACCAGGCCACGGCAAAACTCTGGTCGCCGCCTACCTTGTCGGCCAACGTGGAACTGCCTGGCACGCCGTTGTCCTCGGTCTGGTCACGACGCTAACGCATACAGGTGTCGTCTTGCTGATCGCGCTTGGGCTATGGTTCTTACCCGAAAGCATGTCCCGCGATGCCCGCGTCACGGTGCAAAAGGGTCTCGGCTTGGCGATGGGCCTGCTCGTCGTCTCCATGGGTTTTTGGCTGCTCCTCACACGACTGTCGGGGCGGGCCGACCACATTCACATCGGCGGACATCTCCATCATTGGGATGGCCACCATCATCACCACCCCTCACCCCCAACCCCTCTCCCCGAAGGGGCGAGGGGAGGCAAGCTGACGACGCCTCTCCCCGAAGGGGCGAGGGGAGACGCGCAGGTCAGCGCCTGGGGTCTCATCGCCCTGGGCGTGAGCGGCGGTCTCGTCCCTTGCACCGACGCCATTGCCATGCTGGTGCTCGCCATCGGCATGAACCTATTCTGGCTGGCGTTCCCATTGCTTCTGGCGTTTAGCGCCGGGTTGGCGGGCGTGCTCGTGCTCATCGGCATCCTCGTCGTCCGATTCCGCAATTTCGCGGGCTCGCACTTCGGCGAAGGAAGATTCTTCCGTGCTCTGCCTATCGTCAGCGCGTTGCTCGTGACGGCGCTGGGGTTCTGGCTCTGCTACGAGACCATCCACGGCGGTTAAAAACGAACCTCAAGTTGCCAGCGCATTGTCCAATGATTATGGTGAAAAAGACCGCATGAACCCGGAGGGGTGGCAGAGCGGCCGATTGCACCGGTCTTGAAAACCGGAGACGTCGCAAGGCGTCCGCGAGTTCGAATCTCGCCCCCTCCGCTTATTGTTTGACATTTGTTGGTCGAGCTTCGTCCATGCATCTCACTTGTCCGCATTGCCAAAGCGCGGTGGCAGCAGTTGACAGCGATGCCGAGGATCTGCTCTGCCCGTCCTGTGGCGCGTCGTTTCGCCGGGATCCATTGACGACGGCCAATTGGAGCGCGCCGGAACAGCTGAAACTGGGCCGGTTTAACCTGCTGGAAGAGGTCGGCAGGGGCGGCTTCGGCACGGTGTATAAGGCCTGGGACCCGGAGCTGGCGCGCACCGTCGCCGTCAAGGTGCCTCGTGCCGCGCGGCTGGTCAGCAAGGAAGATCTGGATCGATTCTTGCGAGAAGCCCGTCTTGCCGCCCAACTCCAGCACCCTGCCATCGTGCCGATTTTCGAGGTTGGCCACCATGACGGTTTGCCCTTCCTGGTTTGTGAATTCGTCGAGGGCACGACGCTGTCTGAGTATATGACGGCAAAACGGCCCGAAATGCGCCAGGCCGCGGAGTTGACGGCAAGCGTTGCCGATGCTTTGCAATACGCGCACGAGCGCGGCGTTGTGCATCGTGATGTGAAGCCGTCCAACCTCATGGTGGTCGCGGGCGGTGGACTGGGATCGACCATCCGCAGTCATGCCTCGGGGACGGCGCAGCAAGCGTCCGGAAGCGGCAAGTCGGAAACCGCAATCAAGGATCAGAAATCGGGGACAAGCCAGCACGAGTCCAGCAGCCATTCTTCCTTGACATCGCGATCCGGGTCGTTGACCGTGCGGTTAATGGATTTCGGGCTGGCCAAGCGCGAGGCGATCGATGTCACGGTGACCACGGCAGGGGAGATACTCGGCACGCCCGCCTACATGAGTCCCGAGCAGGCCCGCGAGTCCCACGGGGTTGACGGGCGTAGCGACGTCTACAGTCTCGGCGTCATCTTGTATCAGATGCTGACGGGAGAGCTGCCGTTTCGGGGCGCGCCGCGGATGCTGCTGCAGCAGGTGTTGCACGACGACCCGCGGTTATTACGCAGTCTCAACGACAGGGTGCCGCGTGACCTGGAAACGATTTGTCTGAAGGCAATGGCCAAGGAGCCGGCACGGCGCTATCCCACCGCGGCGGCCTTCGCGGAGGACTTGCGCCGCTTTCTGCGCGGCGACCCGATCCTGGCCCGCCCGGTCGGCCGGGCTGAAAAACTATGGCGCTGGTGCCGGCGCAACCCGGCGCTGGCCACGGCCAGCGTCCTGACCATGGCGGCGCTGTTGGCTGTGGCCATCGTATCTGCCGTCTTCGCGGTTCGCGAAAGCCGTCACGCTCACGACCTCGCCGCCGCTTTGAGCACTTCCGAGGAACATCGCAAAAAGGCCGCTTACCTGCTTGCCGAGAGTTACCTGGAACGCGGCATCCATCTGTGCGAGCAAGGCGAGCATTCGCGCGGCATGTTGTGGTTGGCACGCGGACTGGAGATTGTCCCCGCGGATGCCGCCGATCTGGAGCACGCGCTGCGCGCCAACCTGGCTGATTGGTCCGGTCGGAGTGCGTCGTTGCGCGGCGTCTTCCGTTATCCCGGAGGGATTGCACTTCAGGTCCTCGGTCCGGACGCCCGGACGGTATTCGTCGTCAACGACGCGGGGCATGCCGAACTTTGGGATGCGGCTGTGGGGAAGCGGATCGCCGAGTTGGACCGCGATCAGCAGGAAATCCTGGCCGCGTTCAGCAGCGAGGGCCGAACCGTTGTCACGGTGCGGAAGGCGGACGGCGCGGGCAAGATTTGGGATACGGTGACGGGCCGGTCGATCGGCGCGCCGTTGCCGGCGCACGGCCCCGTCAAAGTTGCGGCGCTCAGCCCCGGGGGCAAGCAAGCGCTGACGCTCGGCGCCGATAATACGGTTCGTATCTGGGATGGGATATCCGCCAAACCCAATCTTGAAATCCGGCCGCATGTAGGTCCGGTTGCGGTCGCCGCCATCAGTCCGGACGGCAAGACCATACTGACGGCCTCGGGAAAGGAAGCACGCCTTTGGAATGCTGCCTCGGGCCAACCGATTGGTTCTGCCTTGCAGCATGACCAGCCAATTGCCGCGATGGCCTTCAGCGGCGACGGGCTCTTTGTAGCGACCGGAGGCTGGGACCGAATCGCTCAAATTTGGTCGGCCGACACCGGTCAACCGGTCGGCGTCCGCGTGACACATCGCAAAGCCGTCGAGATCGTCGCCTTGAGTCCGGACGGGAGCACGGCATTTTTCGGGGGCGACAGCAGCGGCCAGCTGTGGGACGTTGCCGCGGGCATGCCCAAGGGTTCCCTTCTGGCGCATCGGAATCGGATGCTGACCGCCGCGTTCAGCAGCGACGGTCAAACCTTGTTGACGGGGGGCCTCGACGCCAGCGCGCGGCTTTGGGACGTTGCGACAGCAAAGCCGCGCGGCGCCGCGCTGCAGTGTCCCGGCACTGTCTCCGTTGTGGCATTCAGTCTTCAAGGCGGCAGCTTCGCCACGGAGTGCCGACATGACGGCGAGTTACGTTTTTGGGAAATGGACCATGGACCGCCCGCCGCCATGAGGCTGGCCGTATCAGACAAACTCCATGCCATGAACTTTCATCGTGACGCGGCGGTTGTCTTTACCGGCAGCGGACGAGCCAACGCCGGCGAAGCTCGACTCTGGGACTTGGCCTCCGGCAAGCCACTGGGCGAAGCGCTGGCTCACCCTGCTGCCGTGCGCGCCGTGAGTGTCAGCCCCGACGGCTCAATTCTTCTGACGGGATGCGATGACGGCGTCGTACGGCTGTGGGACGCCGCCACCAGCCGGCCTCTCGGGGCAACTGTCCGCCACGCGCAGGCAGTCCGCGGCGTCGCCTTTAGTGCGGATGGCAAGTCGTTTTTTACGTGCAGCAGTGACAAGACGGCGCAGCGCTGGGACCTGGCAACGCGCCAGGCGGCGGGCCCTGCCTGGCGGCACCCGGGCCAGGTGCTGGCACTGGCGCCGAGCTTGGACGGGCGGTTGCTGCTCACGGGCGGCTCCGATTCTGTCGGCCGATTGTGGTCCTTGACCGGTGCGCCCGACCAGCATCTGTTTGAACATCACGACTGGGTCATTTCCGTCGCCATGAGCCGCGACGGGAAGATCGCCTTGACCGGCAGCGATGACACGGTCGCGCGGCTTTGGGATACGGCCACCGGAAAGGCGATGCGTTTGCCGCTGGTCCATCGCGACGCCGTCTGTGCCGTGACCTTCAGTCCGAACAACAACTTTGCAGCGACCGGCTGCGAGGACAAGACCGCTCGGCGCTGGGACATCGCCACCGGCCGGGCGATCGGTCCGCCGTTGCCGCATGCCGACTTTGTCATCGGGCTGGCCTTTCGAGCCGACGGCAAGACCCTCGTCACCGGTTGCGCAGACAACACTGTTCAAGTGTGGAAACTGCCCGTGCCGGCCACCGGCTCCTCGGAGCAAATCAGCCGCTGGGTGCAAGCGATCACCGGCCAGGAGCTTGATGCTGCCGGGGCCGCGCGCCTGTTGGACGCCGCGGAGTGGCACGAACGTCAGCGGTGACCGCCGTCACTTCTCGACAGTCAATAGATTCGCGTCGCGTGCAAGTACCGAACGTTGTCAGCGATTCTTGGCGCGCAGCGCGAAAGAAAACTCGACAAGGTCATCGGAGGCTTGCCCGTTCGGTATCCTTTCGTCGTGAACGTGAAGGTCGCGCCAGCGCAGGCGGCCGCTAGCGCCGTAGAGCCAGAAGCGCACCGTGTTGGTCGATGCCTCGACGCGAACCTCCATAACGCTCTGGAAAAAGGGCGCGCGGTCGTAGTTGAACGCCGACGCTACCGCTTCCGGCGATGAAGGCCAGGCGTCCAAATGCTTGACCCAGTACCAAAGGGGCCGCTTCCACGTTGAAGTATTCGCGTCCAGGCTGGCTGTCAGCGCGTCGGCGCGAGGATAGAAGCCGCATTCTTGCACGGGAGGCTGTTTCGGCCAGTTGAGCGCGGTGCCGATGCTGAGATAGGCGCCGCCGCCGCCGTTGACGAAGTGGTACATCGAACGGCCATTTTCCCCACCAGTGTAGTTCTCTTTGTAGTATTCGAAGTCATGCGTATCTCCACCCATGACTACATCCACGGCATGCTTTTTCAGGAGCGCATGCACCTTGGCAAAACCCTCCTCGCCCTCGGCTTGATAGCGGCCCGCGGCATAAAGCGGATGGCCGAGGATCACCAACTTGAACCGGTCCCGCGCTCGCTCGAGCGCCCCTTCCAGCCAGTGAAACTGGTCGACGTCCACGCGGCGCAGGATGCCGGTGTCCACCGCGATCAGGGAGAACTGGTCTGCCAGCATCTCGAAGTACGGAGCGCGCTGCAGTGCGGCCCGGATCTGGTACTCCCGGCGCAGGAATTCGGCCTGCTCGATCATGCTGTCGATGCGTGCCTCCGTCGTGGTGGTGAGCCGTAAATCGGCCTCGCGCCGAGCGCGCAGGGCGACCCGCGCCGCTTTGGGTTCGAGAAAGTTCGCCGTGAACGACTCCAGAGCGTCGTACCAGTCGTGGTTACCAGGCACGGCGTAGATCGGCTTGTGAAATCCTTTGAATGGAAGGTAGAACTTCGGTTCGTAATCCTTCATCGCGCCTGACGGATAGATGACATCCGACGATACCACCAGAAACTTGACTTCCGGCTTCTGGCCGAGCAGGAGGAGCTGGTCGCGCAGGATATGCTGCGAGGCGTCTCCCTCTCCGGTGTCGCCGATGACCACGAAGCTGAAGTCCTTGACGCCCGACACGCCGTCCGGAACGACACGAAAGAAATCGAGCTCGCCCGCGGCAGCGCCGTATTCCTCTTTTACCGCCTGAACCATCTGCACGCGCCAGGTGTCCGTGCGCTTTTCGGCCCAGACTTCCCAGGCCCCCGTCACCCAGGTTTCGGTGTTGAAGAACCAGCTCACTCCCCAAAGTGGTGTCAATGCCATCAGGATGGCAACCGCGGGCAAACCCGCGCGCAGGCCCCAACCCATGGCGGCCGTCGCCGAGCCGCGTGCTTGACTGCGGCGCAAGGCCTTGCGCATGCGCCGAGCCAGCCACCAACCAACCGCGCGCGACCAGATCCCCGCGCGCTCGCCGCGATCCGCACGGGCCAAATACCAATTCCAGCCCCGGCGCTCGAGGGAGCGCGTCATGCCGCGCCAACTCGTCGAGATTGGGGCGACAAGCGCGTAGGCCAGGAAAATGGCTATGAGAACGTCGCCTAGCACCGCGCCGACCGGAGAAAGCATGCCGACCAGGTTCCAATCCGTGTCCATGCGTGCGGCATGGATGGCAAAGAAGGTGAAAAGAAACAGCCAGCACCAGCCGCGGTCGACACGTGATCGGACCATCTCTTCATTGGCGAGCTCATCGCGAAGCTTGGCGATGTACGGATGAGGAGCAAGCCCCAGCCGCTTGTCGGGATGCAAACCTGCCTCGGCCACCTGCGTCAGCGCGGCGGGCGGGGCGCCCACGAGAATCGACCAGCCGGCGGACACGTAGCGCAGGCCGACACAGAGCCCGACCGATACGATCCCGGTGACCGGCCATTGCAGAGCGATCGCCAGACCGAGCGCGAGGTTGACGAGGCCGTCGGCCGCATGCCAGTGCCAGTCGGGCGGACGGCTTCGACCGATGGCCGCCACGATGGCGGAACCGCCGCTGATGATCCACGAGAGTCCCAAGAGAAGTGCCAGCCCCGCGAACGTCAACTTGGGCATGGCGATGAGCAAGAGGCCGGTCAGGATCGACGAGCCGCCGCGCGCGAACCACGAGCCGGCCTCCGGGTCGCGCAGCGCGAAGCCCGTAAAGTTCTGGAGCAAACCGAAGATCAGAACCAGCGATCCAAGGAACAGGAAAGCCAGTCGTCCCACGAGCAACGGCGTGCCCAGGGCGAAGACACCCAAGAGGAGTGCCACGATGCCGATCGTTCGGCCTGGCGCTGTTGCTGATTCGGGTGCTGCTTCGGTGGAATGTTGTGGAGCTAGTGACATGGACTACTTTTCCTCAGGCGGTTGTCGAACAGCGCAATCAATCCGGGGGAGCGGGGCAATAATGAGGAAGTCATCTTACATCGTGCCGATACGAACGCGCCCTATGCCACGCCCAGCGCATCAACGCGTACTGGCCCAGACCCAGCCACGCCAGAATGACCGAGCCGATGACAGCGGCCCAATTCGTCCAAGCCGGAACCGTGGTGTGCAATTCCGCGACCTCTATCCGCCACTCCACGGCTGTTTGACGAACCTCCTGCAACCTTGAATCCAGGGCACTCAGCTCGTCGTCGGCCTCGCGGGCGATACGAACGACGGCTTCGACGACCTCCTTTTGAACCTGCTTGTCCTCGCGGAATTTCTCGAGGTTCTCGCGCAGGTTCTTTAGCTGCTGCGCCAATTGGATGAGCGCTTGGGCATTTTTTTCCGAATCTGCCGTGTCCGCAGGTCTGGAAGCGCCCCTGGAGCCAATCTGTCGGAGCGAACTTGTTATTCGAGTAGACTTGTTCAGGAAAGCAACCGCCGTTTCCGCGACTTCCGCAATAGTGTCCACTTGCCGCAGTCGCTCGGAAAGCGCCTCCTCGATCCGTTTCAGTTCTTTCTCGTCCTCCGGCGTGCGGTTGGCCTTGTCCGCTAGTGTGAGAATCTTGCTGGTGACCGGGTCGACGCCCTCTTTGATCGCTCGAACCAGCTCGTTGGCTCGCAACACCTTTGCGTCCACGAGTTTCAAGCCGCCGTCCGCGGCATCGAGGACCTCGGCGCTCGAGTGCAGAACGGTCGGACGCAAGACCCAGATGGCTACGAGTCCCCCCAGACATGCCACCAAGCCGGCGCCGCCCAGCACGACGGCAAGATAGGCAAGCATTGTCTTCATTTTCGGTCCTCGCGCACTTGGATCCGCCGGGCCTGGGCGTACTGGTCGGCAGATGAGTCTGGAATACAAGTTCCGCTTTGTGACTTCTTGCTTCGGGTCATTCTAGAGTCAGACGCACACCCGCTATTGCACCGTGCCAACGCGTGGGCCGCAACCTTTCTCCGGTCGAAAATCGTCTGATCTATGAGTATTTCGTGCGTTCGACTTGAACGACGCCAGACCTTTGAAGGAGTCGCCAACGATGACTGGTTCCCGGATTCTCGGTATCGGCTTGGTCCTCGGAACATGGTTCGCGCCCGTTCTCCCCTCGCCCTCAGATAGAGGGGATGAGGGGATCTCGGTCGCGCAAGGCCAAGAAAAAAAGCCCGATGAAAAAAAGCCGGAGCACCTGTCCAAAGAAGTAGCTGCCGCCCGCGAGAAAGGGCTCGACTGGCTCACGAAAAACCAGGAGGCCAATGGCGCTTGGGGCAAGAGTTACACGATCGGCATCACCGGCATGGGTTGCCTGGCGTTTCTCTCCGCAACCGACGAGCCCTTCACCGGCGAACGCGGCAAGTCCCTGGTCAAGGGACTGCAATTCCTCATGGATAACCAGAAAGACGGCATGTTTCTCACGCAGGGACAAAGCGTCCGAACGTGGATACACGGCCAAGGCTTTGCCAGCCTGGCGCTATCGGAGGCCTATGGCCGCAGTCTTTTTTGCAAAGTCAAGCCCGACATCGACGTTCAGAAAATCCGCACCGCTGTCGTCGAGTCGGTCAAAGCGATCGCCAAGAACCAATCCAAATCGGGCGGCTGGTATTATACGCGCGGCCATCTTAACCAGGACGAAGGCGCCACGACGGTTTGTGCCGTCCAGGCCCTGGTTTCGGCCGAGAATTTCGGCATCGAAATCGACCCGCAAGTGATTGACAAAGGTTTCGAGTATCTCAAGAAGAGCCAAAACAAGGACGGCAGCTTTAACTACATTCTCGGGGACGGCCAGAGCATGAAGGGCGGGACCGCGGCGGGCGTGGCCACGCTCGGCCTGATGAAGAAATTCGATTTCACCGTAATGATCAACGGCTACAAGTATCTTCTCGACTTTACTCCTGCCCGCATGAGCGCCCCGCACACACCCTGGTACTTTCCATACTACGGGCATTACTACGGCACCATGGGCATGCATCTATTGGGGCAGGAATACAAAGACGACAAAGAGTTTCGCACCAACACCACTCGTTACATCGCGGAGACGCAAAAGGAACTGGTCCCCTGGCAGCAAGAGGACGGCGGCTGGCCGAACAAGGGTTGGATCAAGGACCAGGAAAAGGGGGAGACCAACGCCTATTCCACGACCTTCGCCGCCATGACGCTGTTCGTCCCCGAGGGGCGGCTCAGCATTTACAACCGCATTCCGCCCAAGCTGCCGAAGCAATAAACTTAACCGCTGAGGCGCAGAGGAACGCAGAGAAAAACAAAGAAAGTGACCTAATTCTCTGCACTTTCCCCTGCCTGACTTTCTCAGCGTTGCTCAGCGTTGCTCTGCGTCTCTGCGGTTCTGAAAACCACCTCGCGTAGGATTGAATTCACTTAAACGATAGTGAAGTCCATGAAGCCGCTCCAAGCCCCGGCGTTGCCCGCGGCGTTTATGGCGCGCACCCAGAACCGGTAAGATCCAAGCGCCAGCGCCGTGCTCGGCGTGAAGCTATCTGTTGCCAGGTTCTGTTCGCGGATCACCTGAGACTGCCCCGTCGTGCGATTGTTCACCCACAGGTCATACTTGGCCGCGTCGGCTATCGCGCTCCAGTCGAATGTCGGCGTTGTATCCACGGTTGTGCCGGAAGGGCCAATCAGCGTCGGCGTCCCGGGCACTACGATGGTGAACGTGCGCATGACGCTCCAACCGCGCGTCAATCCGTTGACATCAAACGATCGGACCCAAGCCTGGTAGCTGCCTAACTGCAGATTGCCAATCGGCGTGAATGAATTCGTCGTCAGATTCTGCTGGCGAATGATCTGCGATTGGCCCGTCGTGGTGTAATCTACCCATAGGTCGTAGTGATGAGCGCCAACGTCCGTCCAGGTGATGGTAGGTTTCAGGTTTGCTGTTGGCGTCGCGGGCCCGGTCAGCGTCGGGATCGCCGGCGCGGTGGTGTCGAGGAAGAAATCGTGCGGCTGGCTCCAAGGCCCGGCTTCGTTCGCGCTATTGAATGCTTGCACCCAGACGCGATAGCTCGACGAAACGGTGAGCGGGGCCACGGGCGTAAACGGCGACGCGGTCAGATTCGTCTGCCGAATCACTTGCGACTGTCCCGTGGTCAAGTTGTTCACCCACAAATCGAAACGCACTGCTTCCGGCCCTGCGGTCCACTCGAACGTCGGCGTCGGGTCGGTTGTGTTGCCCGGTGCGGTCACAGTCGGCGGCAGCGCGGGCACCAGGCTGAAGTTCTTGGCAACGCTCCAACCCGCACTGTCGTTCGTGCTGTTGAATGCGCGCACCCAGAAACGATAGTTGCCATACGCCAAGTTCGTGGCCGGAGAGAAAGTGGTTGTCGTCAGATTCTGTTGACGAATGACTTGCGATTGACCAGTGCTCAAACTATCCACCCACAAATCGAAGCGCGCGGCATTCGGTTCGCCCGTCCAGGCGAACTCCGGCGTTCTGTCAGTGGTGAAGGACAGTGGGCCGGTGAGCGTCGGAATGGACGGCGGCGTCAGCGTGAAGGTGTAAGGCGGACTCCAAGCGCTGGTGTCGCCGTCATCGTCAAGCGCGCGGACCCAGGCGCGGTAGCTTCCAAGCGGCAGCGCGAGGGCCCGCGTGAAGGATGTCGCGGTCAGGTTTTGCTGCCGGATGAACTGCGACGTGCCGGTGCTGAGGTTATCGACCCAGAGGTCATACTTGGTCGCGCCGACTATCGCGTCCCACTTGATTGTCGGCGTATTGTCGGAGGTGGGCGTAAGGGGTTCGAAAATCACCGGCTGGTCGAGAGCTTGGCGGGCGAAGTTTTGATGGACGTTGTTGGTGCCGACAACAACGCCGCTCACACTCACCGGCGCCGACAACGCCCCGCCCGAGGCGGTCAGGTTGTAGGTGCCAGGGGCAAGCTGTATCTGATAGCCGCCGGCCGCGGTCGAAACGGTCGACAAAGGCTGCCTGCCGCTCGTCGGAGTGGCAGTGATCGTCACGCCCGCCAAGCCTTCGCCAATGTCGTAATAGCCATTGATGTCGATGTCCAAAAACACGCTGCCAACCAGGAACGCGTTGCCGAAGTTGCGATTGCCGAAATCTTGGGTGATGACGATTGGGCCGACGGGATTTGCCGTGTTGTCGTCCTTGATGCCGATCCCGAATTCGCGAAAGATCGCCGACATCAGGTTTTGCCGACTCACGGGCGGATTGCGGATGCCGGTCGGCGGATTGATTGCCCAATCGATGGCGAAGCGAGCATGCGCTTCAAGCATCGACTGCGCAAAGGCGTAGACGTTTTCGCCTAGCGCGGTCGGAGACGTGTATCCTGCGGCCAGCGCACGATCCGGGAGTCCGACCCCCGCCGGCAACTCTTGCTGCTGACTGACCATCTGATTGCAGTAGGCCAGCGCTGCCTCAGCCAAGTCGTCGTTCCAAGCCAGCGGTGCGACCGGCGTGAGGCTCGCCCATTGTTGGTCAAGGTCCGGCTTACTCACTCCGAAGTTTGTGAGAGCTTGTTGAATGAACGGGTCATCTGAAAACCACAACAACGGCAACTCTGCCGCCGGATTGGTCCGCATGCGATTGACCAACTCGAGCATGTATTGCTCGCGGACGCCCGCCACCGGAGTGACGCGATCTTCCAGGCATTCAAGAGTGGGCCGCACACGAGCCGGACGCGTGGACGAGCTACCGCGAAGTGTTCTACGAGCGCGAAACAAAAACATGGCGCGAATGCGCAAGCGCAGCTGGGACAAGAAGCCAAGCGACGGGTGAGTCACTGCAAAGACCCTTTTGTAGCCAGGAGAAAATGGAGGGGACTCTCCTGGTAGAGGGGCGTGTTCCGGTTTCGCTTCCAGTTTAGGAAAGCGGGTCAGCAATCTCAAGCGATAAACCCTGCAATCCTCAGAATTCCTAAGTTTTCCTGATTGCGTTTTGCCTGCGCCGGCTCCTAAAATAGGGGTCGTAACGATTGCTCCTAGGAGACTGACTTCTCGGGGTCTGCCGTGGACTGAGGAGAAGCATGGATCGGCCGGATGAGCTTGGTTCCATGCCGACCGGGGATTTTTCGCGCCTTCAAGAACTAGCCGAGTTGCTGGAACAAGCCTGGAAAGACCAGGGTGAGGCAGCGGGCGGCGTGGACTTGAGCCGGTTCTTGCCCCCTGCCGGAGATCCCCTGCGCCTTTCTGTCTTACACGAACTCGTAAGGACCGACCTGTCCATTCGCATGGCGCGCGGCCAGCTGCTTAGCCTGGACTACTACTTGGAGAAGTTTCCCGAAATCGGTCCCTCGACCAAAGTTACACCTGGCCTGATCCTCGAAGAATACTTGGCCCGGCGTCGGCGCGGCATTCCCGTTTCGCTCGCCGAGTATCAGAAGCGCTTCCCAGGACAATATGAGCAATTTGAGAAACTGATTCCGGACGAAGAATTACCGGCTGCTCCCAAGCAATCGACGCCGTTTCTATTGGGCATGACCCAAGGCAAGACCATCGGCGGCCGGTTCGAGTTGCAAAAACGGATCGGCAGCGGTCAATTCGGCGAAGTCTGGCATGCGCTGGACACTCAGGGCCAAATCGAAAAAGCCCTCAAGATCATCCTTCGTCCGATGGACACGGAAGAATCCAAGGCGGAATTGCAATCGCTCGAAATCATCAAGCGCCTCAATCACCCGTATCTATTGCGCACCGAGTCCTTTTGGCAAGAACAAGACCGGCTGTTCATCGTCATGGAGTTGGCCGATGGCAGCCTGCGCGACCTGTTAAAGAAATGCAAAAAAGACGAATTGGCGGGCATACCGGTTCTGGACTTGCTGCGCTTCTGTCACAACGCCGCGGCCGCTCTGGACTATCTGCACGCCCGCGGCATCGTCCACCGAGACATCAAGCCGGACAACATACTTCTCGTCGACGAATTCGCCAAGATCGCCGACCTGGGACTGGCCAAGCTCATGTCCCACGGCAAGTCCATGACCGCAAGTCTTGCCGGCACGATGGCTTACATGGCCCCAGAGGTGTGGAGCGAACGGGTCTCTAAGCACTCCGACCAATACAGCCTGGCCGTGGCCTATGGCGAATTGCGTCAGGGCAAGTCGCCGTTCAAAGGCCGCAACCTGGCCGAGTTTTTCCAGGCCCACAAGGGCGCGGCCGATCTAGAAGCGTTGCCGGACGACGAGCAAGAGATCGTGCGGAAGGCGCTTGCGAAAGAAACAAAAGATCGGTTTGCCTCTTGTTCGGATTTCGTCAAGGCCCTTGATGCCGCGGTAGCGCGCTCCGGCACTGCCCTAAAGTCGCTGCGCAAGGCGGCGGTCCACGCGGGCTCTGCCGACGCCGACGCGCCGGTGGGCGGCACGATCGCTCCCATGCCGCGCGACATCAGCCATGCCGAAGAAGACTCGCCGCCTACGGAGAGGCCGCACGACACGACTGCGCGCGAGCAGAAACAGAATCCGATCTGGAAGGAGGAGCACAAGGCGGCGGACCATTCGGGCAGGTCGAAGCCGGATCGGGCGGGACAAGCGGCTGCCGAAACGCAAGCGGCGTCGAGTCCGGCGCCTGCCGTCAAGCCGTATTCTCCGGGCGTCCGCAAGCTTATTCGCGGCGTCTTGGTTTGTGCCGTCTTGGGAATCACGCTCTTCGTCGCGGGTTACTTTGCCAAGTCGAATTTGGAGAGCACCGTCAAGCACCATCTGGACAATGAAGAATACGTAGAGGCCTTCAAGGCGATTGAGAGTTCCAGTCTGTTGGTTCTGCCGTTTCGCGCTGGCATTCGCGAAGACGCCCGTCAGCAAGGCGTTGTCTTCGCGCGTAAGATTCTCGATTTGAAGCCGGAAAAAGTAGAAGAGATTTGCCGGACCATTCGCAGTTTCTACACCGACGACGCCAACGCACTGGAACTTCAAGGAAAGGCCCTTAGTAAGATCGTACCCGACATGCTCGGCAAAGAGCAGTTTGCCCAAGCATTTGCCCGGTTGGAGAATCTGCCCAAAGAGTCGTCGGCGCGGCAGAAGGTGCTCTCCCACGTCGAAGACGCTTGGGCGACAAGCGCGACCAAGCTGCTTGCCGACGCGGAATTCTTACTCGCCCAAACCAGAGCCCAAGAATTGTTGAATCACTTTGAGAACAACCAAGTGGGCGACGAAGTGCTGACCAATGCGAAGGGCGCCCTGGAGGTCCTCAATTTGGTGGGCCAGGAGGCGTTTCCCCAAGCTCACAAACAGATTCCTGGCCGCCTGCCGAAAAAGGGACAGGACCTCCTTAAGAAGGAGATCTTGGAATCGTTGCGAACTTTCGTCGCTGGTAAGTTCAAGACAAACAACTTGGATGAGCAACGCTTGGCAATAGACCAAATGGCCCTTCTTGAACCCGCCTACGGCGAACTGCAGGCGGAGCGCAAGACCCATCAGCAAGTGCTAGTCAAGAACTTCATCTCCAAAGCAGACACGGAAAGAAAAGGTTTGCAATTCGACGACAGCATTCGGACCCTTGCCCAAGCGGCTAAGTACGCCGAAAGCCCAAGCGAGAAAAACGCGATTGATCCAATGCGCGAAGCCGTCAAAATCCAGCACCGAAACGCGCTGGTGAGCAACGCGCATAATGCACTCGATCAAGGGAAACCGGCGGACGGTCGTGGCCATCTAACAAGACTGCAAAGGGAACTGGGCGATCCCGAATACCGCGTGGGTGAAGTAAGCGTCTCGCTAAAGACAATGTTGGCCAG
>JAKEHV010000076.1 GCA_022614915.1 Gemmataceae bacterium
AGGTAAAAGACAAGGATGACTGATGCATTTCAAGAAGCTGTAGCAACCAATCTTCGCCGGGGTTGTTCTGCTTCGAGGCAAAGGAGGTACAGACTATGTTGCGCCTAGCGCTTTTGTTTTTTGTGATTGCCCTCCTGGCCGCCGTATTCGGGTTCACCGGCATCGCGGCGGCCGCGGCGGGCGCGGCGCAGATCTTTTTCTATGTGTTCCTAGTCCTCTTCCTTCTGGCATTGCTCGTGGCCGTACTGGGAGGTCGGCCCACCGATGTTGTCTGACGCGGGCTGGGACGAAGGGGCGGCGCAAGCCGCCCCTCTTTTTTTCTCCAATGGCGGCGCTCATTCGCTCTCCCGAATCGCCGTGGACGTCTCACGCTGAGGAGTGGCATGAGGCTTGGCATCCCATTTGGATCGCCAGCGAAGTTGTTTGGCGAGCAACGCGCGGCGAGCCAACTCGTCGTATTGGCAGGTCAGGAATTGGAGGCAATGGGCCGACGCGGCGACGCTGACCATGGCGATGCACCAGAAGAGGAAACCCCAATCGACATTGCCGCCGCGCTGCCAGGGTTGCCAGATCACGAGGAAAGACGCGGCGAAGAGAGTGGCCGTGATTCCGAGCGTCTTGGCCGCCGTGTAGGCCTTGCAGGCCAGGCAGATCCACGCCGCCGCGAAAAGCGGGTTCGCGAACCACGGAATGGAAAACGGGACAAAGATGAAGTAGGCCATGCCCATAAAGAACGCCTCGTATCCCGGAACCGGTCCGGAGTCGTGCCAGGCCGGCAGAAAAAACGACAGGGCATAGATTCCCAGCGTGAGCAGAATGAGCAAACTGCGAAGTCCGGAAGGTGTCGTTGTCATCGTCGCCTCGATGCGTTGGAAGAACACAAGGGCAACCGCGATGTCGGCGGTTTATTAACAGCCCTTTGCTCGCGCGTCGGGCTCGTGTTGACAGTCCCTCGCTCGCGCGTCGGGCTGGTGTTAACACGACGTTCTAAGTCCTTGCATTTCACGTCGCCGCTGTTACCCTAGCGTCACATCAGTCGCTGCGAGGATTCCTCATGAAACTCCGAATTGTCGTCACTCTTTTCCTGGCACTTGGGTTTGCCCCGCGCGCGAGCTTGGCCCAATTCCCGTCGCCGGAGGAATACCTCGGTCACCGCGTCGGCGCGGACAAGAAGCTCGTCAAGTGGGCGACGATCGAGACGTATTTTCGCAAGGCGGCAGCGACCGATCGCGTCCGCATCCAGGAACTAGGTCTGTCCTCGGAAGGCCGCAAGATGATCATGGCGGTCATCGCGACTCCCGAGACGCTGAAGGAATTGGACAAGCACAAGGCGGTGCAGCGTAGGTTGGCCGATCCGCGCCGCCTGAAGGACGACGATGAGAAGAAACATCTGATCCAAACGAGCAAGATCGTCATTTACATTAACTGCGGCATCCACGCCAGCGAGACGGCATCCGCGCTCATGTCCATGGAACTCTTGCACGAACTGGCCACGCGCACGACGCCCGAAGTCCGCGCGATACTCGATAAGGCCATCGTGCTCTTAACGCCGTCGTCCAACCCGGACGGAACCGACATCATTGCCAACTGGTACGAAAGCACGCTGGGCACGGAGTGGGAGGGCGGCGGCTTGCCGTGGCTCTATCACAAATACGCCGGCCATGACAACAACCGCGATTGGTTCATGCTCAATCTCGCGGAGACACGCAACATCTCCAAGATGCTCTACACGGAGTGGTTTCCCACCGTCGTCCTCGACGTGCATCAGATGGGTCCCGGCGGGGCCCGGCAGTTCGTCCCGCCCTATAAGCCGCCCGTCAATCCGAACATCGATCCGGTGATGCATCAGGCCACAGACCTCTTAGGCGCCCACATGGCCATGGACCTGGCCCGGCACGGCAAAAAGGGCGTCGTGCATAGCTCCATTTTCGACTTGTGGTGGGCGGGCAGCGCGCTTTCCGAGCCGCGCAATCACAACATGGTCGCCGTTTTGAGCGAGACAGCGAGCTGCAAGCTGGCGACGCCGATCACCGTCGGCAAGGACGGCAAGACCAAGGACGGCAAAGGCAAGGGCGGCGGCAAAGGCGAGGGCGTGCTGCCTTCGTCCGCGGTCACACCCAACTCGCTCGATCCGTGGCCCGGCGGCGTCTGGCGCTTGCGCGATGCCGTCGATTATCAGCTCATCGTGTCCAAGAGCGTGCTGACGACCTCAACGCGCTTCCACGACATGTTCCAGGCCAACTACATCAAGTTCGGTGAGGACGCCATCGCGCGCGGCAAAGTGGGCGCCCCGTTCGCCTGGCTGGTGCCCCAAGAGCAGCGCGATCCCGGCGCGGCCCGCCACTTGCTCCATCTCATGGACCAGAAAGCCGTCGAGGTCCATCGCGCGGACGAGACGTTTACCGCAGACGGCGTCGAGTATCCGCCCGGCACGGCAATAATGTTCGCTGCACAACCCTACCGCGCCCATCTTAAGAACATGATGGAGCGCCAAGTCTATCCCAAGCGCATGACCGCCGCCGGCCAGATCGAGCGTCCCTACGACGTCACCGGCTGGACGTTGCCGTTGCAGATGGGCGTTCATGCTGTAACCGTGGCCAAGCCGTTCGAAGTGAAGGCGACGATGTTCACCAGCGGCGTCCCCAAGCCGCAAACGCGGATCACCGGGACCCAGGACGGCGTCGCCTTGCTCGTGCCGGCGGCGACCAACGACGATTTCCGTCTCATCAACCGCTTGCACAAGAGCGGCATCGCCTTTCGTATTTGTCTCCAAAGCGACCATACTCGAACTCCGGCCGGCTCGCTCGTCATTCCCATCACCGAGCGCCTCAAGAATGCGCAACCGGCTCTTCTGGACGGGCTGGCCCTTAGACTGGAGCGTCTTACCGAACTCAAGGGGTTCGAGCCGCATCTGTGTCCGGCGCCGCCGCCGCGTCTGGCGGTCTATCAACCCTTCGCGCCCAGCATGGATGAAGGCTGGACGCGACTCGTACTCGAACAATTCGAGTTTCCGTACAAGACTGTGCACAACACCGACCTGCTCCAGGGTGACGCGCTGCGCGATCGCTTCGATTGCATGGTGCTGCCGTCGATTTCAGTCAAATCACTCATGGCCGGCCAATCCGTCAAGGCCACCGATCCCAAATACGCCGGCGGTCTCGGGGCCGAGGGCGTCAAGCGCCTTCAGGATTTCGTCAAATCCGGCGGCACGCTCGTCTGTATCGACGATTCATGCAACCTGCCCCTCCGCCAGTTCGGACTGCCGATTCGTAATGTAATACCAACTGCCGACGATCTGAAAGTGGACAATACAAAGTTCTTTTGCCCCGGTTCGATCCTATCGGCGACTTCCGATCCATCTCATCCGGTGGGCTATGGCCGGTCGGCTGCGCTGTCCGTGTATTTCGCCCGGTCACAAGCGTTCGAGATTGTGAAGAACGACGACAAGACTTCGAAAGAAGTGAAGGACATCAAGGTTGTTTGCAGTTACGCCGACAAGGATGTGCTGGAAAGCGGATTCCTGCAAGGAGAAGACGTGATCGCCGGCAAGGGAGCCGTCTTGGATGTGTCCTATGGCAATGGGCACATCATCCTCTTCGGCTGCCGCGTGCAGAACCGGGCGCAACCGCACGGGACTTTTCGCCTACTGTTTAACGCGATCCAGTCGAGCACCATGACGCGATAGAAATTAAGAAGCCACGGATGAACACGGATCAAACGGACAGGACCAGACAAGCATTCGGTCGAAAATCCGTGTTTTGTCCGTGTTAATCCGTGGCGATTGCGTTTATTTCTCGTCAAACAGGCCCCGTTGCTTGGCGTCGAGCTGGCGAAGCCGGCGTTCTTCCTGCAAGGTGTCCTCCATCCAGCGGGCAAAATCGGTGAGTGAGACGATGGTCTTTACGCGCGTTTCAGAGCGCGTGACCGGGCGGTCGCTCTTGCCGTCCTTGTCAGCGTACATCTCAATGCAGAATTCGATCTGGTCGCCGACCTTGAGGACAAGCAGCCCGCCTTTGCCGTCTGGGATGCCGGTGGTTTTGAAGTCAAAGCGGCCGCCGCCCAGCGTGCGCGGCAACAGGTTTTCCGGATCAAGAGATGGAACCGCGTGGAAAAAGATCTGGTCCTTGGGACCCGTGTGCTCGAAGACGCCGCGGCGCGGATCAAAGGGACCGACCTTGTCGGTGGCGGCTGTTTCGGGCAAGGGTTGCATGATCCACGGTTCTTCGCCGGGGTCTTCGTTGCCGCTTTCGACCTTCTTCAAAACGCGATAAAGCAACTTCGCCTGACCCAAGCCGTACGGCCCCGAGGCGACAAAAGCGATGCGGACGGCGCCTCCGGGCGGCACCGGCATGCCTTCGACTTCAAAGTCCTCGGCCGGCCCCGCGCCCAAGAGCTTGCCCGCCGGCGGAAACTGCTCTTTCAAAAGCGCGACTTGCGGCGGCTCTTCCTCAATCAGCCGAACCGCGCGGCGCGGCGGCGGCCGATTGTCGAAATCGAATTCGTCCCTCACGACCAGCCGATAAGCGTACTCGTCAGTGCGCAGATCGAAGACGCCTTGCGCAGCTTTGCCGCTCTTATCTAATGCGAAAACAAGTTGGCGCTTGACTGTTTCCGGGCCAAGCTCTTCCGAAGACTTTTCGGGATCAAATTTTTCCGGTCCGAGCAACTGCAAGACAGCGGACTTGACGGGTTTCTGGGTAATAATGCGCAGTCGGGCCGCTGAACCGGGGATGCCGACAATGTCGCCGCGCGCTTGCGGCTGCTCGTAGCGCGCACCGTCCGGCTTCCTGCCGCAGAACGCCGGCAATTGCACCCAAGCTTGTATGTCGAGGATGACGGGGCGCGGCTCGTAGCGAATGCGCGCCGGTTTGCGCGTCCGCCCGTCGCCGAACCAGGCGCTAAAGGTGAAGTCGCGCACCGAGGCGGGAATGTGAGCGACATACTCCGCTTCCGCAGGGGCCGTGTCTTTGGCTTTTTCCAGCGGGAAGCGATCGGCCGCGCCGCCGTCCGGGCGGACAACGACTTCGCCGGCATAGCGGTCGAGGTCTTGACCGGCAACGCGAAAGCGCAGTTGTCCCTTTTCGCCGCTGGGCCATACGGCAGCAGAGTCGACGGGAGCGATGGCGACGTTGCGCGGGATGTCCACGTCGGCCAAGAACTGCCGCGCGACGAGCGTGCCAACTACGCTGGGCCACAAGAGAAACGCCAAGGCCGCGAACGCAAGCGCCGGCCCCGCGAACGCCAGGCCGCGCCGGAGCCAGCGTGGATCGGCGACCTTGGCAAAGTCAATCTGCTCCGCCCGCGCCACAGCCTCCTTCGTGACGACTTGGACCAATTCCGGCGACATCCCTTCCGTCCGCGCGTACGGCATATTGAGCTGTACGGCGCTAATGAGGCGATGGGCCAGCTTCGGGTGCTTGTCTTCCACTTCCAGAGCAAGGTCGTCGTCGCTTCGGTTCTTCGAAATCGGCAAAAGCACGCACCAAAGCAATGCGCCGCCGGCGACGAGCAATTGCAGGATGAAGAAGATGTGCCTTAACGCCCAAGGCGTGTCCCGGCTGCGGTCGATGAGCCAATCGAGGAAGCAGCCCACCGTCAGCGCCGCAATCACGAGCGCAACGCAGCGCGCGCCGCCCCAGGCCAAATCGAGCAACCGCTCGCGGCGACGCAGCACAGCCAGTTTTTCTAGGAGGATCGGCGGTATCATGTCAGCTCAAGTTCGAAAACTTGCGCACCAGCCACTCGGCGGTTACAAGCGCCAGGAACAGCCATAGCGCCAGCGGGTTCCACAAGAGCACTTCTTGGCGGCGCGTGAACGCTTCGCGCTGGGGCTGCACATTTTCGGCAAGGCGGTGCAAATCCTCTTCGCGGTAAAACGCGCCGCCCGAGAGCTCCGCCATGTCGCGCAGCGCTTGCTCCGCCAGGCCCGTTTCCTCCAGCTCGTGTCCCGGCGGCAACTCGACGCGAAAGGGAAACGCGTACGACTCCGGATTGTTGACCCGCAATTCCCAGCGCCCCGGTTGATCGTGCGCCAACAGAGCCCGGTAATCGCCTTCACGGCCCGGAATCGCTTGCAGCATGACTTTCCGCAAGCGCTCCTGATTCGGCTTGGCATCGAGATACTCCAGAGTCGCTTCGACTTGCGCTTCCTTGCGCGGGTTGAAGTCCTTGTCGACCAGGCGGACAAAGATGGAGCTCGGTCGATCCAAGATCGCCTCGGAGCGCTCAAGCGCGAACTGCACGCGCTTGGAAGTTTCGCCTAAGAGGCTGGGCAAGCCGAGCTGATAGACGAGTTGTCCCCAGAAGCGATTGGTGATCTTGTCGCCCTGGTTGAAGCGCCAGCGCCAGGTTTCGTCGCTCCCCAGAAAGACGACCTGGCCTTTGCCGTAGTAATGCGTGGCCAAGACAGGCATCGGTTGTTCGCCCATTTTGGCGCGCGGATTGACGAGCAGGCTGACCGCACCGGGCCGCAGCTTCGTCAACGGGTATTGCCAGTGAAAGCCGGGCAGCTTGATCCACTCGTTTTGGCTGTCTTGGGGCGTGTCGGCGAGTGCGAGCATGTCGGTGCGCAGGCCCACGTCGGTGAGCGTCACCGGATATTCCTGCGTGCGCACGTCGGCCTCCACGCGAAACTTGTGCATGGTGAACTCGACGGGCAGCACTTCGGCCAGCGGGGTGTTCTCATAGGTCGCCGGCATATGCTGGCGACCGGCGATGACGATCAAGCCGCCGCGGTTTTGCACGAATTCACGAATCCATTCCAAATGCACCTTACCGAGATAGCCGGCGGCCACGTCGCCCAGGACGATCAGGTTGAACTTAGCGCCGAAGAATTGCTCGCGCGTCTTGGGGAATTCGGCAAGAAACGGCGGCCCGCCCTGAGCGACCTTCGCGTCGGCATTGACCAATAGAAACGTCGGCTCGATGCGGCGGTCACGCAGCAGCGACGGCTGCAGAAACTTATATTCGAAGCGCGGCGAGTGTTCGACATAGAGGATCTTGATCTTGCGATCGACGACGCGAACTTCGCGCGTCAGTGAGTCCTTGAAAACGTCGTTGCCCTTGAGCCGAATGGTCGCGGCCAGCTCCAGGTTTTCCTCTTTCTCCTTGCCCTTGGGGACGCTAAACGTGATCGCTTTGCGCAGGTCTTCGCCGGTCTCGACCGCAACTTCGCGCTTGGCGACGACTTTGCCGCCGAGCGTGAGCGTGATTTCCAACGTGCCTTTCTTAAAGCCCTGTGCGCGCCAGCGGAGCGGCACGGTCAAAGTGTCGTCCACGAAGATCGTGTCCGCGGCGAGCAGCTCCCTAAGTTGCAAGTTCCCGCCTTCCGCCGTGCCGACGCCGTAAATGTGCAAGGGAACTTCCTGGCGCTGGCATTCCAGGGCGGCTTCTTGCAACGTGTACTTGCTGGCATTGTCCTGGCCGTCCGTAATGACAACGATGGCGGCGGGCAGGTCGCCGTCGCGGCGCTGCAAAATGTCCATGACGGCGTCAGCAAGCGACGTGCGCCCTTCGTCTGCCTGGAAACTTGCCAAAAGTCCCTCATTAGCGCGTCGGGCTAGTGTTTGGGGCCCTTCACTTGCTCGTTTGGTCAGTGCTCTGTCTTTGGCATCGGCGACAACTTCCTTGGCGCCGTGAACGCGATGGCCGAACAGCAACGACCGGACCGGGCCGCGTTTGCCGAGCGCTTCGGTGAGTCCCAATTGGTTGTGTGTCAAGACCCAGCGAACTAGATCGGCGCGGGCGGGATCGATAGGCGTATCCGGCGGCAACGGCGTCTTGCCGCCTGTCTGTTCCGGAAAGCGTGCATCGATGGACAACAGACCTTTGGCGACCGCGACGCGCCATTGGTCCTCATCGGTCAGGCGCCGGTCTTGCTTTTTCATGCTCTGGCTATTGTCCAAGAGCAAGACGACGCTGCGCGGCCGCTGGCCGTCGAATTCGGCAAGCAGCACCGGGCGCGACAAGAGCAGAAGCACCAGCGCCAACAGGACCGACCTAAGCGCGATCATCACAATCCGCCGCGGCCAGCCCATCGTCCCCTTCTCGAGCCGATAGAGGTAATACGCCGCCGCGCCAAATGCGAGGAGGAACAGCACCGCCAACCACGCCGGCACCGGACCGCGGAAGGAAATCTCCGCCGACCGCAGCGTCGTGTTCGGCGGCGTGTCGATGGCCAAAAGGTGTACCAAGAAATCCATGATGATATTACACCAGCCCGACGCGCGAGCGAGGGAAATTACCACGCCCGGCCGCACCAGTAGGCGAGCGTCATTTCTCCGAGCGCCAGCGCGAGCAACGCCCACAAGAACCACATGGTCCATTCGCGGTTGAGCCGATCGGCGCCGCTCTGGTTTGTTTCGGCCGCGCCCGCGACCAAGTGAATCGGCGTGAAGCCCAGCCGCTGGTTCAGTTGTTCCTCGCCGAGCGCTTCCAAATCCTGGCTTTCGCGCAGGTCCGGCGTAACGGCAAGCGGCGTGCCTGCGGACTTCAAAGTCCGAGGTAGCGTCTCGTCGCCTGAGCCGGGCTGAATCGAAGTTTGCACGAGCCGATACACGCCACTCTGAAACAGATTGGGCACCGCAAGCACCAGACGGTTAGTTCGCTTTTCCGGCACGCCCAGGCGCACCGCCTTGCCGTCGGGCTGCACGAGCGTGTAGCCGCGCGGTTGCGAATCCGGCGGGAACCAATCGAGCGAATGGCCCGCAGTGACGTTATAGGTCTGCGTCTGGCCATGAAGCAAATGACTCACTGTCACGTCCACAAACGGCACATAAACGCCTAAGCGCAGCGGCCAATCGGTCCAGCCTGGATGAGACGACTCGGGCCGAAAGCCGGGCTCGGCGGCAGTGGCGATCAACAGCACTTCGCCGGCATCGACCTGCCGGCGCACGACCGCAGGCTTGCCGTCGTGATAACGCAGTGCGACGGTCGGTGACACGGACGGCTTGGTCGCGTCCTCTTGTTCCTTGGCGATCTCAGTCAATTCGAGCGTGCGCCACACCTGTATATCGTTGAATCCTTTGTAGTAATCGTCCTCCTTGAAGCGCCAATAGGCCGGCAATTGGGCGCTGGCGCGGTCGATCGCGAGCGGCGCTTTGGCAGGCTTCTCGATAAGCCCCTGGATCGGCAACGGTAAAAGACCATACTTTTGGCCCAGAACGCGGTTGTAAGCCTCCGGTTGTACGTTGTCGCCGGCATAGACGATCAAGCCTTTGCCTTTGCGGACGAAGCGCGCTAGCTCCTCGACGAAATCCGCCGGCAATGCTTCGGCGCGTTTTTTAGGGCCAGAGTCCAACGCGACGTTCACGAGGATGCACAGATCCGCTTTTGCCAAAAGTGCCGGCGACGCCAGCCGCGGCGTGACCAGCCTGGGCTGCAAATGGTGCTTGGCGCGTTCGCTCTCCTTCACCGGCGCTAGGGCGTGTGCGAGGAAGAAGCTCGACGAGCTTTCCGGATTGCGGTCGCTTGGATTGCCGTCCACGACGAGGATGCTGACCTGGTCGCGGACCAAGACGACCTGGTCGAAGCGATTGTCGCCGGGCATATCGTCGTGGTCGATCTTCGCGGTCAGGAGGCGCAATCCGGACTTGTCGAGTTTCGCAGCTAGTGTCAGGGCTCGGGTCTCGCCGGGATCAATCTTGGCCAGGGCCTGCGTCTCGGCGTTTTTGTCGTCGCCGTCGACGGCGAGAGAGATCTTCACGTCCTTGACCGGTTCCACGCCGGTGTTGCCAACGAGCACTGCGAAACCGACGCGCTCGCCGGGACGCGGCACGCCGGACTGCGGCGTGATGCCGATAACCGCGACGTTGGCCGGCGTGCGCGTGCCTGCGCGCACGAGGAACACGGTCGCTTTGTCCTTGATGTCTTGGAAAGCGCGGACCAGACCGCCGGGTTGCTGCTCCCAGCCCAGCTTTTGCATGTCGCTAAGAAGGTACAACTCTTTGTTGGAGGATTGGCCGCGCGCCAGCGCCTCGGCCGCCTCGTCCAAGCCAGGTTTGAGGTCGGTGGCCAGGCTCGTCGGTCTGAGCGACTGCACCAGCACGCGCGCCTGGTCGAGGTTAGCGGGCGCGCGCGGGCCCAAGAGCGCCGCGCGGTCGGCGCAGGCGATGATTTGCACGGTGGAGTGCTGCGGCAATTGCTCGATGACGCGCAGGGCGGCGTCCTGGGCGCGCTCGAGCCGGCTGCGAGCCCCGTCGCTGGCGCCCATGCTATAGGAGGTGTCAAAGACAAAAACGGCGTCGACGGCATCGCCGCGGCCGCCGCCGCGCACCACCGAGGAAATCGGCCGGGCCAAGGCGAGCGCCAACACCACCAAGAGTGTGCACCGAAGTATCAGGAGCAACAATTCCTGAAAGCGCAGCCGCCGGCTGGTTTGTTCGATGCTGGTAAGGAGAAACTTCATCGCCGCCCACGGCACGAGCCGGTAGCGGCTGCGGAAAAAGAGGTGTATCGCGATCGGTATGCCGACCGCGAGAGCACCGAGCAGCATGAACGGCGACAGAAACGTCATACAATGCGCACCTTCAAGCGCCTGGCCAGATACCCGATCAACGTCTCCGCCAGCGGCTTGGCAGTGTTCATCAGCACGTAGTCGACGCGGTTGGCCTCGCAGCCAGCTTGCAGTTCCCTGAGGTACTTATCCAAAGCGCGCAAATACGCGGGGCGGACCAGCTGCGGCCGGGTCAACAATTGCAGCTTTTCCTCCATGGCGTCGAACTTCACCATGCCGCCGAAAGGAAACTCGACTTCCTCCGGATGGAGAATGTGAAACAACGTAACCTCGTGTCCCTGAAAGCGCAGGTGCTGCAAGCCGTCCAGGAGCGCGGGCACGTCGTCGATGCAATCCGAAATCAAGAAGACCAGGCCGCGGCGGCGCACCTGTTGGGCCAAATCGTGCAACAACGGCGCAATGGCAGTTTTTTCGCGCGGCTCGACGCTTTCCAACGTGTGCAGAATCGTCTGCACGTGTCCCGGTTGGCCGCTGGCCGGCAGCCGTTCGCGCCAATCCGCGTCGAAGACATTGAGGCTCACGCTGTCGCGCTGATGCACGACCAGATACGCCAGCGCCGCCGCCAATAGCTTTGCGTATTCCAACTTGTTGGTCGCGCCTTCGCCGTAGAGCATCGACCGGCTGGCGTCGAGCAGAAGGTGTCCGGCGAAGTTCGTTTCCTGCTCATACTGCTTGATCGTGTAGCGCTCGCTGCGGCCATAACTCTTCCAGTCGATATAGCGCAGATCGTCGCCGGGAACGTATTCGCGGTGCTGCACGAACTCGACGGAGAAGCCGCGATAAGGGCTGCGATGATCGCCGACGCGCAAACCTTCGACGATGGTGCGCGCCTTGAGGCCGAGCACCTGAGCGCGGGCGATGACGTCGGGATGGAGGTAGTTCGTCATGGATGCAATCGACAGATCGCAATGGACAATTAGCAATTGACAATTAGCAATTGCAAATTGCTTCCAGTGTCATGGACGTCTCCTCAATTTGAAACTGTCAATTCTCTCTCTTTGGCTTGAGTCCCTTGGTAGTGACGATCTTGCCGAATATGTTGGATAATTGTTTGCATTCATTCGTCAGCGTCGCCACCCGCGATTCACGCAGGAGATCCGCGCGAATGATGATCAGCAACCAGACATTTGTCTCGCGAAGTTCCTTAAGCACTACCTTAAGTTTGTGCACGAAATCCGCTCGGCTTTCGGCTGCGCACGCTTCGGCGTAATTCGGGGCCGGCGACGTTCCGCTGCGAACGATTTGGCCAGCCACGTGTCTGCCCAAGTGCGTATCGGGCAACGCATCAACCAGCTTGCCAATACGAGCCGCGAAATCGACCAATCGGTCCAGCAGTTCATCCGGCGTCATGCTCGTCTCCTCAATTTGAAATTGCTAATTGTCAATTCTCTTCAAGCAGCTTGGTTCTTCGGCAATTCATCCGGCGTCATGTTCGTCTCCTCAATTTGAAATTGCTAATTGTCAATGCTAATTGTCGATTCCCTTCAAGCTGCCTGGTTCTTCGGCACCGCGGACACCAGCCGCTGAATGATGTCTTCAACCGAGACGCCTTCCGATTGCGCGGTGAAATTCGGGATCAGCCGGTGCCTGAGAATCGGCGGAGCGACGGCAGCCACGTCGTCCGCACTGACATGATGCAGGCCGCACAGTACGGCGTGGGCCTTGGCCGCCAGCACCAGGTTCATGCTGGCGCGCGGCCCGGCGCCCCAGGTCAGCCATTTGTTGACAAAGTCCGCCGCCTCCGGCCTTCCCGGCCGCGACATGCGCGTGATGCGCTTGGCGTATTGGATCACATGGTCCGCGACCGGCACACGCCGGACAATGTGTTGCAGCCGAATGATGTCGGCCCCGTGCAGCACCTTGCTGACCACGGCCTGCGTATCGGACGTCCCGAGCCGCATGATTTGCTCTTCCTCGATGTCGGTCGGATAATCGACGCGGATCTTGAAAAGGAATCGGTCGAGCTGCGCCTCGGGCAAAGGGTAGGTGCCTTCTTGCTCGATCGGGTTTTGCGTGGCCAGCACAAAGAACGGGTCCATCATCGGATGATCGACGCCGCCGATGGAGGCCTTGCGCTCTTGCATGGATTCCAATAGCGCGGCCTGGGTCTTGGGCGGCGTGCGGTTGATCTCGTCGGCGAGAACGATGTTGGCGAAGATCGGCCCGGGCAAAAACTTGAACATGCGCTGCCTGGTGGCCGGATCGTCCTGAATGACTTCGGTGCCGGTAATGTCGGTGGGCATGAGGTCGGGCGTGAACTGGATGCGCTTGAAGGTGAGGTCCAGCGCCTGCGCCAGCGTGCTGACCATGAGCGTCTTGGCCAGTCCGGGCACGCCTTCCAATAGGGCGTGAGCCCGGCAGAAGATGGCCATCATCAATTGCTCGAGGACGGCGTCCTGGCCGACGATGATCTTGCCGATCTCGCCGCGGAGCTGTTTGTAGGCGGCGCGCAGGGATTCGAGCATTTGCACATCGGATTCGGCGTTGGCGGTCATGGAGTCATTCCGCAAAGGAGAGGAAACCAGGCGGGTAAAGGTACATCATAACGGCTCGCGGATCGAACACAAGCGCGGCGGCGGTATTGTAGCTTGGTAGAGGGAATGGTGCGAACAGTTCCCACTAACGAAGTGATGCCCCACAAACCAGAAAACGGCACGCGGAGGAAATGAAGGACCCCCAGCCCGAATATTCCCTCGCTCGCGCGTCGGGCTAGTGTGAATATTCTTGTGCAGAGAAAAAAAGGGCGGACAAGAATGTCCGCCCCAATCTGACGTAAATGACGCCCGCCTTAACGGAACAGCCCGAAGCCGCCGCGGTAGCTGCCGCACTCGGGTACGCGCACGACTTCCGTGTGCGGCACCCATTCGCAGTAGCGGACCGTACGCTTTACCTTTTCCGATTGCAAGTCATAGACAGTGCGGGTGCAATCGCGCACTTGCTTGTCATAGTCGCAAACCTTCACGCACACTTCGCGGACGACCGGCTGGTAATCGACCTGTTGGCGCACGCCCTTTTTCTCAACGCGGTCATACTGCACCACGTTGACGACCAATTCCTTGTGCTTGACGATCGGCTTCATCACGCAACGCTTCACCACGTGCTCTTCGGTCACCGTCTGGCAGCGATACGTGCAGCGGCCGCACTCGTCGACGACGGGCACGCGCACCATGCGGCACACGGGCACTTTCTCTTCGACAATGTGTCTTTCATACTCGCAGTAAGCGACCTTGCGCTTTTCCGGAACGCACTTGGGCACCATCGCGGTGTACACATACTCGACGTCCTTGCAGATTGGTTTGTACGAGGTGACCTTGCGGACTTCGTCCTTCCACTTGGGAACCAGTACGGTCACGGCGTACTTTTCCACACGCGGCACACATCTGGTGATGACCTGCTCCACTTCCTTCTCTTTCCAGACAGGCTTGTAGCAGGTCACTTTCACGTCGACCATGGTTGGAGCGGGCGCCGGCGCGCAATCCGGCTCGCACAAACCACGACAGCGGCGCAATAGCCCGTCCGCCTCGCCGACGGACGGCAATCCCAGCCAGGCCACGGCTACAAACAGCAAAGTTGCGGGTACAAGGCGTCTCATGCGACACTCCGTTCGAGTTGAGCTCTCCGGGCTACGCAAGGAGAGCTTGCCAAGGATGTCTTTTCAGAATTTGGGAGGTTTGTCTAATTTATATCGGACTATGCAAGATGGGCAACATAATCCGGCAAAAAGTACCTGATTTCCGAAGTAAGGAAGCGGATTTGACGGTTATTTCTCCCGCTCCAGCTGAGAGAGAATATTGCGAATGTCCTCCGACTCGGGTAGCTGCCAGTTGCCGTGTCCTAACAATACGCTTGCATCCGGGTTTTGCTCCTCGGCTGCGGACCGTGCGATTTCTTGTTCTTCCTTCTTGGGTTTCTTGCCGCGCTGTTTCGAGGCTTCCGCCAACGCCTCAAGCGCCGTCAACGTCTCGTCTTCAATGGGAATGCCCTCGGGGGCTTCCTCTACGACCTCACCCACCACTACCGGCGTTTCTTCCGAAAAACTATCGGGCAACGCCACGGCCTCGGCGAAAGGCACATCGTCCGGATCCACGCCGATAACGCCCGCATTGTACACGGGTTCGCCTTGGAGTTGCTTGATGGCCGCGGGCGTCAGCTGATAGTTGATCAAAAAGGTGACGGCGCCTACCGTCAAACGGTCGCCCGGCTTGACGATCTGCGGTTTCGAGATGCGCTCGCCGTTGACGTATGTGCCGTTGACGCTGGCCAGGTCCTCAACCACCAGGACGTCTTCCCACACTTTGATGCGGCAGTGACGCCGGCTGACGGATTCCGCCGGCACGCGCAGGTGGCATCCTTTGCGGCGGCCGACGATCGTCTCCGGGCGGTTCAAACGAAACGCCTGCGGACGGCCGGATCCCGTCTCCAATAGCAACTGCGCGTCCATGAGAAGGCCAGTCAATACGTGTGCGAGTCGTACTCGATTAAGCATACCACCCGGCAAGGATGCCATGCAAGCCCGCAGGCCGAAAACAAAAAACCCACGGGGTCGGCCCGTGGGTTTTGTTTCACGATGGGGTGATCAGCGTTGCGGGCCCGCGCCCGGGATCAACGGCAAATTGACCTGAGTTCGGCCTCCTGGTTGGAAAGTGGGCCGCAGGATCAATTGCGCGTCGCGCTGATCGCCATTCATGTGCAGCGAGGCCGTGACGTTGACTCCGGAGCCCGCGACGGACTGAACGGCGTTTTGGAACGTCGGCTGCTGTTGTTGATTCTTTTGAGCCTTCGCCAAGGAGGCGACGCTGGGCAGTCCCGCGCCCGGGGTGCTCGCGCCGCCGCGCGGGCCGGAAGATCCGGAGTAGTCCGGGAAAGTCATGCCGCGCAGCTTCTGCAGCACGGTCAGACCGTTGGTTTGATCGGAGGAATCCTTGAGTTGCTCCTTGGGAGGCGCTACCGGCACATGAGCCAACTCGGTGCGTCGGCCGTTCGCCAGGTTGAACTTGAACGTGGCGGGCTTGTCCAAGCGCACCATTTCCAAGCGGCGGGTTTCTTTCGGCGTGCCGCAGTGCTGGATGATCTCCAGCCGAGCGCGGCCGCCCATAGGTTGACCGAAGATCCGTTGGACGGTGATTTCATAATCACCGGAAAAAGCCTGAGCCGCGGCATAAGACGCCTTGGTCAGGTCGGTGAGGTCAGCGCCCAGGAAGGCGCCGCCGCCGGGCGTCTGTTTTTGCTGCCAAGAGCAGATGCTGCCGTTGGGCTCCTTGACCTCCATTTGGACCTCGGCTTGTTCGCCGCCGACAGCCCAAGTGAGGTTGATGACCACGTCGCGTTGCCGCAAGGTCTGCAAGGCGAGCTTGAGCTTGTTAGCTTCGGGCGCACGATTGTCGTTCTCGAGGGTTTGCGCCAGCGCTTCCAAGCGAAGTTGCGCCTTGCCGTGCAGGACTTGGTTGTCGGTCGGCCAATCCTGGCTCAACAGTTTGCCCACGGCCCATTCCATGGCTTTGCTGTCTTTGCCAAGCTCGGCGTAAGCAAGGGCTTCCGAGTAAGGCTGCGACAGATTGGGCTCCAAGTGGGCGGCTTGGCGGCAGAAGCCCAAGGCCCGATCCCATTGTTTGTTCTGGGCCATTGTGCGCGCCGCTTGCATGAAGCCTTGAGCGTCCTGCGGATCGAGCGCAACGGCGCTGAGGCGCGCCCGGCGGATTTCCTCGGGGTCGCCGCCGCTTTGTTCCAAAGCGATGGCCAGCGCCTCATAGACCCATGGGCGGACGACGATGCCGTGCCGCAGATTCGCCTTGAGGAATTCAGCGGCGTGTTTGGCTTCACCGGCCTCGAACAGGAAGTCGGCGGCGGCCACGACAAGTCCGGAGTGGACTCCGCCCTTGGCGATGGCGTCGTCCCAAGCCTTGGGATCGACTTCTTCGCGCTTGATATTTTTCGGAATGATCTTGGCGACTTTGTCGTTGTTGCCGGCCTGGCCCTTGCCCGGATTGGCTTCGCCGCCCTTGCCGCGCGGACCAATGGGCTGCAGGCCGCGATTCTCCGCATCCTCGAGCGGGCCTTGGACTTCACGTCGCTTGGCGCCGATGATGCCGCCCGTGATCGAGGTATGCACGCGCGAAGTGCCGCGGATAATGAGGGCCAACGCGGGCGGGAAGAACTCGATGGTATTGGATGTCTGGATGTCGGCCGGGCCGCCTTGGGACACAGGCAGCGGCGGACCGCCGGCGCCCATCATGCCGAATGCGCCGCCCATGTTGCCGAACATACCGGCCTGGCCGAACATGCCGCCGCCCGGGCCAATGCCGCCCAGCTGCCCGGCGCCGCCGAAGGGCGAGAAGAAGTTCGGTGAGAACGGGTTTTGCTGTTGTGTGTAGAACCATTCGCCGGGGGCGACGGTCTTGACGATCACGTCGATCAAGGTGACGGCTTGGCTTGCGCCCAACGCGCCCAAGGAGCCGTTGAAGCCGCCTTGGAACGAGCCGCCGGTGAAGGAGCCGACGGTGCCCTGGAAGTTGCCGATAGCGCCGGCAAAACCGCCGCCGCCGAGTGCGAGGGCGCCGCCAAGGGCATTGAAGCCGCCGATGCCACCGAGGCCACCGATGCCGCCGAGGCCACCGATACCCCCGATGCCGCCGATGCCGCCGATGCCGCCGAGGCCACCGATGCCGCCAATACCGCCGATGCCGCCAATGCCACCGATGCCTTGAAGGCCGCCGCCGAAGCCTTGGAAGCCGGCGAACCCGCCTGCCTGGCCGAAGCCTTGCGGCGAAAACGTGCCTTGGCCGCCGCTCTGGCTGATCGGGATGACCAGGTCGCCGACCGGGTAAACGCGCAGCACCTTTTCACGGGTCTGGCGTTCGATCGTGGTCACTTCGATGAAGTTGCGGCGGATGAGATAGGTGGCGTTGCTGGTCGGCACTTGTGACAGAGCGACGCGCAGCGCCGTCGCCATGGTCATCACTTTGGGATATTGCGGGAACTTGATGGGCGCATCGTACACGTCGCCCGCGTCGGCGTTTTCTTCCTTGAACGCGTTGGTGTCGATCAGGATCGGCAGGTCTTTGCCTTTGGCCTGGAACTTTTCGATGAACAAGCCAATCGCTTCCTTCAGCGTCATGTTCTGTTGTTGGAAGTCTTTCATGTCGATCGTCTCGGTCAAGAGCTTGGCGAGCCCCTCCGCTTCGAGACGGCCCTTGTCGTCCTGGGGCAGGTAAGCGACCTCGTATTTCTCTTTGCGGATTTTGGTAATCATTTTCCAGGTGGCGAGCGGCGGGAAATAGATGCCGGGCTCATCCGGGAAGGGCACGTGAGACTTTTCCACTTCAAGCATGACGGACAAGAAGCGCTCCTCGCGGAGGCGTTTGAGGTCCAGCATCTTGCGGAGGTTGTAGCCGGCGAGCGTCATGTCGTAGGCCGGCTTGAGGACCTGGGGCACGTCCTGGCCCTTGAGCCGCGCTTCGGCGGCCATGGCTTCCAGGCCGTAAATCACTTCGTGCTTGGTCTTCTCTTCGACACGAGCGAGGTTCAGGATCGCTTTGTAGGCTTTGAAACGGGCCTCGAAGCTCTCCTGCATGGTGCGGCGCTGCTGCTCCTTGTCGAGTTCAGCCACCGCCACCGCGCGGGCGTTGATCTGCTCTTGCCTGCGGAGCTTGATGGTCTTGCCCTGGTTGGCGGAGTCACGCAGCGCGGCCTGAATGCGGGACATGAGCCCGTCGCGAACATTGGCGGTGAGGTCCGGATGATCCTGCACGCGCGACAGCGTGTTCTTGAGCATCTCGAGCACCGCGTCGGGATCGGCAGCCAATTCCTTGCGCGCCTGTTTCAGGCTGGTCTCGACGTTTTGCGTCATTTTTTGCTCTTCGACGATCACCCGGTCAAGGTGGGCCTGAAGCAAGTTCGGCTGATTCAGCTTGTCGTTGGGCTGCGCAGCGGCCTGATTGTCCAGCTGGGCCAGCTGCACCAGGTCGGCACGAACCACTTTCACTTGGCCGTTAACCTTTTGGATTTGGACGGCGTCCTTTTTGGGTTTTTGCAATTGCTCGCGAATCAGCTCGCGGGTGACTTTGCCGTCCTTCAAATCCGCAACGATCTTCACGCCGGCCTTGGCTTCCTGGTCGTGCGGGGCAATCTGTTGGACCTGCTCGAAGAGACCGAGCGCGGCCTTCAGTTCATTGCGCTCTAAAGCTATTTGAGCGCCCTGGAGCAATTCTTCGCGAGTGAGCCGGGTTTGCTCATAGGCAAATTGCAAAGCGCGGTCGCCCCGGATGAGGGCCGGCTGCGCCTGCGCCTTTTGCCATTGATTGACCATGCTCACGAGGAAGTAGTTGTCCAATTCCGCGCCGCGCACTTCTTCTTTCGCTTCGACGCGAACTTCTCCCTTTTGACCGCCAACCGTGCCGGTGACGGCAACCTGCAGGTTCTTCGCGTCCTTCTTCATGCGGCCGACGACCAAGGTCGGGCTGTCCGAACGCAAGGGAGGCAGTTCTTTGGGGAAGTGTTGTAGCACCTGTGCCGGCATTTCGAGCTTGGCGTCGTACAAAATCGGGGCGGCAAAAGCCTTCTCGTAACGCTTCAGCGTATCCGGCAGTTTTTCATCTAGCACTTGCGTGCGTAACACGACGCCGCCCGTAGCGGTGGCCAGTCCGTGCAGGTTTTCCGGGCTGAGCGGAATGCCGAGCGGCACCGGGTAGAATGCCACTTTTTCCCGGACCATTTGCTTGGCTAGCTCATGGCGGTCGGCGCCGTCGAGCGGGTTGTTCGTGCTGTGGCCTTCGCCGAGGAACAGCAGGATGCGTTGGTTGGAGGGATTGGAGTTGTCGCGGAAATTGGCGACAGCTTCCGTAATGGCGTGCTTGAGGTCGGCAATGCCGGAAGGATACTTCTCCTTGAACTGTTCCATCGCCTTCTTGAACTGATCGGGTTGCGAGCGCGGCGACCAGAAATCTTTGTTGGTGAGTGATTTGGTGACTTCCGGCGTGCCCACGACCATGATGGACACGCGGTCGTTTTTCTGCGCGGTCTGGAGGATGGCATCGGTAATCTGGTAGCAGGCCGTCCAGCCTTCGCCGGCGACGGCGGCGGAGGTGCTGATCATGATGAGGTAATCGCGCGGCCGCGTCGGCACGGGCTCGAGCGCGGGCTTGAGCTGCATGGCGAAGAGCTGTTCGCCTTGCAGCGTGCGATAGGTGTGCACGCCGGGCTGGGCGAACTTGGATTCCGCGAGCGCGGCCTCCGCGGCTTTTTCCGAGAATACGGGTTTGAGGGCGGAAGACTTGTTTTTGCCGCCCGCGGGTTCGCTCGAGGACGAGGAGCTCCACCAAGCCACAACGCCCAAAAGGGCGGCCAGTGCGAGGAGCCGACGCTGCTTGGTCATTTCAAGACCCCCAGAAGGTTAGAGAAGCTGAGCGGCCCTGCCTCGGCGCCACAACAGTTTCGCTGTAAGGTCAATGGTCTATTGTAATTGGTTCCAGCCGGCACAATCCAGCATTTTTTCACAAAATTCGCCGCAATCCCTTTTTGATTCTGCGCTTATCCCCAACAACCGGCTTGACCCCGGTCCGCGCCTTCGGTTATCCCATTCTGAGCCGCGCCCCAAAAGGTCTGTAAGGAAGCGGTTAGTTTGGGGCGCAAGGAGGCGTGTCATCCTGATTTGCCTTGCTCAACTATAAACGCCAAGGTTCGCATTGCCAATCACTTATCCACGAAACAACAATGTCGCGTAAGAAGACGTGTCGGTTGCCCAAACTTGCGCGAAAAAGAGGAAGAATTTCTTTGGATTTCTGTTCAGTACTGGGAAAAACACTCCGAACATGCCGTCTACTCCGATTTACATCAATGGCCGGTTTCTTTCGCAACCCGTGTCCGGAGTACAGCGCTACGCGCGAGAATTGATCCGCGCTCTCGACCAGATATTGTCTTCGTCAAACGGTGCAGGTGCGAACAACGGTGCAGGTGCGAATACAACCTTGTTGCTTCCGAAAAACGCCACCCTTGTCCCGAATCTGCGGAAGATTACGCAACGCGTTGTGGGACGCTGCACTGGGCAGGCCTGGGAACAGCTGGAGTTGCCCTGGCACAGCCGCGACGGCTTGCTCGTCAGTTTGTGCAATACCGGACCGCTGCTCAAATCCAGACAAGTCGTCACTATGCACGACGCCTCCTTTCGGGCGGTGCCGCACTCGTATTCGTTCTTGTTTCGCCACTGGTACGGCCTCTTGTTGCCGGCGCTCGGCGCTTGTTGCAGACAAGTCGTCACCGTGTCTCAATTCGCCAAGAAGGAGTTGCAGCGCCGCTTGAGAATCCCCAAAAGCAAGATCCATGTCGTGCCGCACGGCGGCGATCATTTGCTGTGCTTCCAGCCGCCGCCTCGGTATCCGGAACCGCTTCCCGATCGATTTGTACTCGGCGTCGGCAGTCTCACGCCCAATCGTAACTTTCATACCCTCGCCCAAGCGCTGGCCTTGCTGCACGATCCGCGACTTTCGCTGGTCCTTGCCGGTGAGCGCAATGCGGACGTGTTTGGCCGGCTTGTCTTTCCGAACCACGAGCGCGTGTGTTTCTTGGGCCAGGTCGCCGATCCGTTCTTGCCCGATCTATATTCCCGCGCGATATGTCTCGTAATTCCCTCGTTCTACGACAGCTTCGGCTTGCCGGCGCTCGAAGCGATGAGCGTCGGCTGCCCAGTGATCGCTTCCAAGAGCGCCGCACTGCCGGAGGTCTGCGGCGACGCAGCGCTCTACTGCGATCCGCGCGATCCGCAAGACATTGCCCACAAGATCCAATTGCTTCTCGAAGATTCAGCGCTATGCGCTAGTCTTCGACGCAAAGGACACGAGCGCAGCGGGCAGTTTCACTGGCGTCGCTGCGCTTTGGAGACTTGGGCGGCCATCACATCGGAGGCTGCCTAATTGGCAGCTTGGATCAATTGACAATCGGAGACCCCTCCCCCTGCGAGTTGGTCAAATCGTGGCGAATCGTCATTCTAACGTCTTTTTCTATAAAGATTTACGGCGTGCGCACGATTTGACCAACTCATTTACCGAGTTGGCCAAATCGTTCCGGATGTCCAGCAGATAGAACGCTTTGCACGGCTATGGCAACCGCTCCCCCGGTCCAACGTACCGTGCCCGCGGACGAATGATGCGGTTGTTCTCAGCTTGCTCCATGATATGGGCGCACCAGCCAGTGATGCGCGAGACAACGAAGAACGGCGTATAAAGCGGCACTTCCAAGCCCAGTGCGTGGTACAGCCGGCCGGCCGGCCAATCCAGGTTCGGGAACAGGTTCTTTTCCTTGCCCAGAATCTCCTCAATGACCTCGGCTGTCTTTTCCCACTTCGTGTTGCCGGTCTGCTCGGCCGCTTGCCGCGCATATTCCTTGAGAAACTTGGCGCGCACGTCGCCGGTCTTGTAGACGCGGTGGCCGAACCCCATGACCTTTTCCTTGCGGGCCATGGCGTCGCGCAGCCATTTTTCCACGGTTTCCGGCCCGCCCGCGGCGCGCAAGAGATCCATCACCTTTTCGTTGGCGCCGCCGTGCAGCCGGCCTTTGAGCGCGCCGATCGCGCCGACCACGGCCGCGTGCATGTCCGACTCCGTCGACGTGATGACTCGGGCTGTGAACGTGGACGCGTTGAACTCGTGCTCGGCATACAGAATCAGCGACACGTCGAAGGCCTTGGTTTCAAACGGCGTCGGCTCCTTGCCTTTGAGCATGAACAAGAGATTGCCGGCAAAGCTAAGTTGGTCATTCGCCCCCGGCGCCGGCAGCCCCTTGGTCGCCCGATACGACTCCGCCAATAGCCGCGGGATTTGGCCCAAAAGCCGCTCCGACTTGCGCAGATTCGCGGCCCGGCTGTCGTCTCCGACATCCGGATCGTAATGCGCCAGCATGCTCACGCCGGTCCGCAATACGTCCATCGGCACGGCGTCCTTGGGCAACTGCTTCAACAGGTCGCTGAGCGCCTTGGGCAAAGCGGCCGCCGCCTGCACGCGCCGGCGAAACTCGGCCAGCTTGGACTTGTCCGGCAACTCGCCGTGCAAGAGCAGATAGGCGACGTGCTCGAAAGTCGCCTTGTCGCACAGCTCGACGACGGGGTAACCGCGATACTTCAGGCCGTCAGTGACGGTGGAGATGGCGGTTTCGCCGGCGATGACGCCTTCCAGGCCTGGGGAATAGATTTCGGGGGCGCTCATTTTAGAACTTCCAAAGCGATTGCGGAAAATCGGTTCAGTCGAATATCGTTCGTAGGGACATTGAGCAACCGTGCTCGACGGCTGTTGCTATGTTTAGGGAGTCCAAGGGCTTGAAACCATAGTCCGCGCGGATTGTCGGAAGAGCGCATAGGGCGGGTCCATTTCGGCATTGCCGCCATACAAAAGGATCGGTGCTTACCCAGGGAGACAACATCATGGCGGAGCAACTTGCGGGCAAGACGGCGCTGGTGACCGGAGGATCGCGCGGCATCGGGGCGGCGATCAGCAAAGCGCTCGGGCGCGACGGGGCGACTGTGCTCGTCAACTTCGCCAAGAGCGCGGAGGCGGCGCGCCGGATCGTCGCGGAGATTGTTGCGGCCGGCGGCAAGGCGCACGCGCTGGGCGGCGACGTCAGCGATCCGGCGGCAGTGCTTCGGTTGTTCGAAGAGATCGACAAAAACCACGGCGGCCGCATCGACGTGCTCGTCAACAACGCCGGCGTCGCGGTCAACGGCCGGCTCGCGGAGTTCTCGGACGCCGATTACAAAAAGACGATGGCGACCAATGTGGATGCGGTCTTCTATGTCACCCGCGCGGCGGCCAAGCGCATGGTGGCGGGCGGGCGGATCATCACCATCGGCAGCATTCTCGGCGAGCGGGTGATGGGGCCGGGCATGGGCGCGTACGCGGCGAGCAAGTTCGCGGCGGCCGGCCTGGCCCGCGGTTTCGCCCACGAATTGGCCCAGCGCGTCATCACCTCGAACCTGGTGCAGCCGGGCCCGATCGACACCGACATGAACCCGTCCGATCCCGCGAAGAACCCGGTCGCGGAGGCGACGCGGCGGATGGTGCCGGTCGGCCGCTACGGCAATGCGGAGGAGGTCGCCGCGGTGGTGGCGTTCTTGGCGTCGCCGGCGGCGGCGTTTGTCAACGGCGCGACGATCAACGTGGACGGCGGGGCGAATGCGTAGACGCAATGGTACCGGCTTCGCTAACGGGCCGTCGCTTGCTTTGCCAATCGGCGGCCCAACTGTTTTGCGGTGATGTTCACGAACTGATTGTCCGCGGGGAATTCAAAGCGAAAGCGACTCTTGTCAATCGTGATTCCCACTCCTGCGGGTCCCGGAGGAAGGTCGAGCAAACTGCGAAGTTCATGTTGGTTAAGCTGAAAAAAACGTCCCTCCAGCCGCAACAAAACTTCACCTTTATCCGTTACGAGAGCAGATGGAGTGGCATGCGACATGGGTCGCTCCTGCTAAATGATGCGGCCTTCGTACTGAACGATCCAAATCTCTTCCTGGTGGAACTCGGCTTTCAGTCGCTCTTTTTCTTTTCTCCAGAAGTCCAACTCGGATCTCGAATGGCCAATTTCGTAAACCCAATGCTCGTCTGTAAAGAGCCGCCCAGACAAGCTCAGCCAAGCGCCTTCAGCTTGGCCTTTTCGCGCCCAGCCGTGAAACTTCTCGATCATTCGAGCATGAAAGGGAGCGTAATCTTCCTTGCGAAATCGATTCCCAAAATTGTCCCGCTTCGGCAAGAGAATCTGGGTGATGTACGACATCGACCCTCCGGCTACCAGCACTATACTGGGCCAAGAATGATCCGGTCAAGTTGTCGAGCAGCCAGCAAGAGACAACGATTATTTTCTCACGATTCTCCAACGCCGATAGCCGAGCTTTATTGCGACTAGACCGATGCCCGTTGTCATCGGCAGGCCGATGATCCACAGCCAATTGCGCCGCGGCGGCAGGTCCCAGCAGGCGAGGTAATCGACGCCGTTTTGGCGATGGCAGGTGACCAGGCACGGTCCCTCTTCAATGGTTCGGCAGGCGTGTATCTCGTCCGCAGATAAAGAAGCCAACTGTTCGCGATTCTCGACATCCACCACGGCTAGCTCACTCTTGACCCCAAGGGCAATCGTCCATTTCACCAAAGGAATGCGCAGCGTTTTTTGAACGCCGCCGCGCTGGAAGGTCACGTAGCGGTGATGGGGCGACCATGTGGGCTCTGGGTAACTGGTGGTTGTGATATCGTCGAGCTGTTCGAAGTAGCGAACCTTGGCTTCCAATGCGCCGGAGGCCGCGTTGAAGTACGCCAGGGCCGTGTGGTCGTCAACGTCAACGACGAAAGCCGCGGAATCGGCGGTGAAACGGCATGTGCCCCACGGTAAGTTTGGAAACCGGTGCTTCCAAACTACCGTGCCGGCTGCCGAGTCCAGCATTTGCACCTCGAAAGCCTGTATTTGGCTGTCGCGCATTTCGAGACTCTCCCCTGGGAACAATGCGCACCTGGTCCCATTGGGCGCCAAGACGCCGGCGGTCTGTTCGGAGTTTGCGACGAAGGACGAGAGTTTCTTTCGTTGCTGCAAATCCCAGAGGCCGATTGTCCAAGAACCATTGTGCTTGTCGCGGCCGCGAAGCGCGAGGAAGCGCCCATCGTCGGAGAAATCGTAGTCGCATTCGACGACGTCCGTCCACGGAATCTGCAGGACGACGCGCCGCTCCGCGAGATCTATGAGGTCCACGGTCTTGGGCTTCGCGAAGCTCGCCAGCGCAAGGTAATGCCGGCCGTCGGGACTTGGACCCGGAGGGTTCTCATAGGGACCGAAAGTAATGCCGGACTCCACATCGGCATCCCAAAGGTGCAGGTGGTATTGCTCTTCGTCTTTCGTGCGCGCGCCGTACACCAGACAATTCGAAGCTGCGACGAAGCCGCGCGGGAAGCCCATTTTCTCCCACTTTTTGCGGAGCGTGCCCGTCCGCGTGTCGAAGATCAGCAAATCGTATTGGTGGCCCAATCGGTCTTCGTACTTTCG
Source organism: Gemmataceae bacterium (assembly GCA_022614915.1). Taxonomy (GTDB): domain Bacteria; phylum Planctomycetota; class Planctomycetia; order Gemmatales; family Gemmataceae; genus JAKEFD01. The sequence continues at coordinate 25,520 of JAKEHV010000076.1, forward strand.
CCCGACGCGCGCCAGGAGGCTTCCATCGCCGGAAAAATAACAAAGATCGCTCGGCCAACTCAAGAAATCCCACGCCCCGGGCAGGACCACCTTGCGGCCGCCGGCGACGTCGACGAGCCAGAATTCCTTGCCCATGCCTGCGGCCAGCATGCTCCGATCGTTGGAAAAAACGTGATACGAACAGAATTCCTCCAACGTTTTCTGTCTGTCGCCCGTGTGCAGGTCCCACCAGGTGAACGTGCGCCAAGACGGCTTGTCTTCGGTCGAATTTGGCGGCGCATCGGCGGTCACCAAGACTGCGTCATCCCACGGAGATTGGAAATAGTGCCTGCCTTGGACCTGCCAGCGCGGCAGCGGCGCGGAAAAGACGTAGGCCGCGTAACCAATGGCCGCCAGGAAGCCGAGGAAGAACAGGCGTCGCCAGGGCAGGCGGCTGGGACGGAAGTAGGAGAAAGTAGACATATTGTGCTTTGCCGCGACCAAACTCGTATGCCAAATGCTCGTCAGTAAAAATCCGGCCGGACAATCTCAACCAATAGAATACCAGCACCATAGTGGACAGAGAATATCGACGATCGGCGCGACACACCTCTATGTCTTGCCGTTGCTCTGACAGCAACGCGGCGATACCATCCCTTCAAGGGTTTTCACTGGGTTCTGCATAGGATGCGCCACGTCTATCGCCTGTGCTGGTTGAGGAGCTGCACCAACTCGACGAGCGGCATTGGCTGCGGTTGGGTTGCTTTGCGATCCTGTACTTGGCGGCAGGCGCCGCGGCGTATTTTCTTGCCGTCACCTTCCCGGAACAACTCTGGGCTTTTCTATGTCGTTTGCCGCTTTATCTTTTGGCAGCGGCGTCGCTGCACGGCATTAGCCTGTTCACTCACGAAGGCGTCCACGGCACGCTGTGCCGGCGGCCGCTGCTGAATCGTCTCGTGGCTGCCCTGTGCGCTTGGCCCGTCGGACAGAACTTCGCCGCCTACAAAGTCCTGCACCTTAAGCACCACAACCACCTCGGCAAGGAAGGCGATCCGGACCGCTATCCCAATCCAGTGCCCTTGCGTACGAATTCGGAGAGAGCTTAACCGCGGAGGCGCGGAGGAACGCGGAGAGAAAAGACCGAGCAAAGCACTGACGAGATTTTCTTTCCTCACTTTCTTGTCCTACTCTGCGTTCCTCTGCGCCTCCGCGGTTATTCTTGATTCAAGTTACTTATGACGCAACCACTCGAGCCCTGGGTCGTCGAAACGGCGCGCTGGCCGTTGGCGTTTGCCCAGGTGCGCGAGGATCCTCTTTTGGACCTTAAGGTCGTCCACCAAATCGGGAGCGGCGCGCACGTCATCATGGTCGCTTCCGGTGGCTGCACGGCCGCACATTTGGTCGGCAAAGGGAATGTACAGTCTCTTCACCTAGTCGATCCGAACCCCGCACAGCTCGCCCTGACGCGCTTGAAGCTGCACCTCTTGCGCGTCGCGCAAACGGAGGAACGCCTAGCTCTCTTGGGTCACCAGCCTTGGGTCGGGCCGGTCCAGAGCCGCGCTCGCCGGCTGGCAAAGGCACTCGATCAACTTGATTTGCCGATGGATGCCCTGGGACCGTTCGATCAAGTAGCTGAGCTTGGGCCGGATCACGCCGGGCGGTATGAGCGCTTGTTTGCCGAACTACGCTGTCGCTTGCAGCCACACCGTCCCCAGCTCGATTCGCTGTTGGAGATGAGCGAACCCGCGGCTCAGTCAGCGCTAGTCGCTCCCGAAAGGCCGCTGGGCCGAGCGCTCGATGAAGCGCTCGACGAAGTTATGGCATTGCCGAACTTGATCGCCTTGTTCGGCGGAGGCGCGACGCGCAACCGGGTGATGCCGTTCGCACGCCATTTTGCACAACAGACGCGCCATGCCTTCTCAGTCTTTCCGGCACATCGGAACCCGTTTCTCTGGCAAATGTATCGCGGCGTGTATCCGCCCAACACGCCTGCGGACTGGTTTTCCGCCGCCGCGCCAGCCGTCTGGCCCGAAATCATCTGGTCCAACGCGCTCATGACCGACGCGCTGGCCGAAACGCGTCAACCGGTCGATTTCGTCCATCTGTCCAATATTCTCGATTGGCTGTCGCCGGAGGAAGCCAGGGCAACGCTCGAACTCGCGGCTCGGGCGTTGAAGCCCGGCGGGCTGGTGCTCATCCGCCAGCTCAATTCGACCTTGGAAATTCCAAAGAGCGGACCCGCGTTCGATTGGCAAATGGAGCAAGCGCGAATGCTGCACGCCGCCGACCGCAGCTTTTTCTACCGCGACTTGAATCTGGGAAGGAAGCGATGACGCTGCACATTTTGCGCGATCCGCCCCCCGCGGAACTGGCGCGCGCCTTGGCCGAGTTCGAGCGGCAGTTCACCTATCCGCTCGGTCAGGGCCGGTCGTTCAGCATCAGTCACGGCGACGATTACCCGCGCTTTTTCCGAGCGATGGGCGATGCGGCAAGTTTGGTGCTCGAGGAAAATGGCCGAGTGCTCGGCTCGCTGGGCATCGCCATACGGCGCATTTTGCTGCCCGAAGGCCGCCGGCACACCGTGGCCTATTTCGGCGACTTGAAGGTCGATCCCGTCGCCCGCAAGGCGTTTGCCTTTCTGCAATTGGCCTGGGCAGCCGACAAGTGGTTGCACGGCAAAGCGTCCGCCGGCTTCGGCGTCGTCATGGACGGCACGCGCGTCACGCCCGACGCTTACACCGGGCGCTTCGGCATTCCCGCCGCGCGCGTGCTCGGCAAGACGATCGTTTGGCAATTCCCGTGCGCGCCGGGTTCGCACAACGCCCAGCACGAAATATGGCGCGGCACGCCCCAGCGCGTCGAAGAATGCTATCGCCGGCTCAGTCGCGGGCGCTACGCCTGTCCCGGCGCCGATCCCGCCGTGCGTTCGGAGATGACGCCGGTTTGGCTCCTGCAGCCCGGCGGTCTGGCGTGCGGGTTGGTGGAAGACACGCGGCGCTGCAAGAGGTTGCTGGCGGACGACGGCACAGAGCTGCGCAGCGGACACCTGTCATTCTTTGCCTGGCAGACTCCCGCGGCCGGCGCTGCCCTCTTGGACGCCGCGCTCGGCTACGCCGGCCGCGCGGGTCATCCGGCGTTGTTTGTCGCCGTCGCGCCGGAGGACGCGCCGGCGCTGGAAGCCGCGCTCGGGCCGCGCGAAAAAATCGTTGCGCCCGCGACCGTCTTTGGCCATGGGTTGGACGACGAGATTCTCTGGAACATCAACACCGCGGAGATATGATGGTCAAACTGTGAAATGGTTTCCAGAGGAGCAAGCTATGTCTCTGCCCAGCCGTGCGCCGCGCGTCACCGCCGAGGCCAATCGTATTCTGGCGGCCATCGAAATCATGAACAACCCGTATTTGCGCGCACTGGACGACGGCTCGATGAGCTTGGACGATTTTCGGCGTTCGCAAGAGCAGTTCTTTTTTGCAGTGACCTTTTTTCCGCGGCCGATGGCGGCACTGGTCGGACGGATACCGCACCCCAAGATGCGGCTGGACATCCTGCACAACCTGGTCGAAGAACACGGCGAGTTTCAGGAAGCGTCGCTTCATCACAACACCTTTCAAGAGTTTCTGCGCACGATCGGCCACGATCCCGCGCTGCTCGAGCGGCTGCCGGTGTCGCCGCCGCTGCGGGCGTTCAACAGCGTGCTGTCCTGCTCGTGCGTGCTCGAAGAATTGGAAGTCGGCGTCAGCTGCATGGGGATCATCGAACATGCTTTTGCCGGCATATCGGCCCGCATCGGCGCGGCGGTCGTGGCACGCGGCTGGGTGGAGCCCGAAGCGCTGGTCCATTACAAAATGCACGCCGAGATCGACGAGCGCCACGCGGAAGAGTTCTTCGCCGTCGTGGAGCTACTCTGGGACGATCCCGCGCGCCGATACTTCATCGAGCAAGGACTGGAATTGGGCGCGTACATCTTCGATCGGCTGTATCGCGACCTGCTTGTGCTCGGCACGAAGGACCCGTTTGCCGTCGGCGGCGGCGTGGGACGTCCGCCCGAATGGTCTGGCCAAACTTCGAATCAACGGTAGGACGGCCGTCAGCTTGTCCCTGGCATGCTGCTCGCCCTTTTGGGAAAATATTGGCCATGAATAGACGGTTCTTGGCGCGTGTCGGCTTGCTGGCAGTCCTCGCCATAGGCGGCTTTCTCTTGGTCATTTGGTGGACCGCACCGAAGCTCGTAAGCATGAAAAACTTCGAACGGATTAAGGCCGGCATGACCGAAGCGGAGGTCGTGGAGATTCTGGGGACCGCCGGCGCCGTTGGAACTCGATTGGGCAAAGAAAAGGTTGCTGACGCCGTCGCGATTCAGTTTGGGGACGCTCCCCCGTCCAAACAGTTGCGCGAATGGCTCACAACGGACGGCAGGGCGATTGCCGTCGGCTTCGACTCTACTGGGAAAGTGTGCATGGCGGCGAACTTCAGGGTAACCGAAGGCTGGCTCGACAAGCTAAGACGCTGGCTGCGACTTTCCTGAGAGTGCGCCGCACACAGTTGATTCTTGGGCAGCGAATGCCCAAGACGACATAATGTCGGCCTGGGGGGTTGCAGGTATCTCACAATGAGTGCCCCAGCGTCTCTTGCAGTTTCTCCCGGTGGCTGCGGCTCAGAGTCAACTCCGTGCCGTCTTGGAGGACGACGGCATAGTCGCCGTGGAAGGCCGGCTGCAATTCACGGATGCGCTCGATGTTAACGATGACCGAGCGATGGATGCGGACGAAACGTTTCGGGTCAAGTTTGCTTTCCAGCCCTGCCATCGATTCACGCAGCAAATGGTCCTGCTTGCCGACGTGCAGGCGCACGTAGTTGCCGGCTGCTTCGACCCAATCGATGTCCGTGACGCGCACGAAGTAGACTCGGCCGGCGGATTTGACGACCAAGCGCTCTAGTTTCTCCCCTCGTCCCTGGGGGAGAGAAGGTTCGGGGGTGACGGGGCCAAGACCTTGCAGCATGGCCAGGACGCGTTTTTCCAGGTCGGCGTTTTGCCCGTTTCGAATCTGCGCCTTGGCGTGGCTCAAAGCGGAGGCGAAACGCTCCCGGTCAAATGGCTTCAAAAGATAATCCAGAGCGTGCACCTCGAACGCCCTTAGGGCAAAGCGGTCGTGTGCGGTGACAAAAATGACGACGGGAAGCGTCTCCCCTTGAAGCTCCTGTACGACGCCGAAGCCGTCGAGCACCGGCATTTGCACATCGAGGAACACAAGATCGGGTTTCAGGCGGCGCACTTCCGTAGCGGCGTGGCCGCCGTCGCCGCACTCGCCGACCACATCGATGTCCGGATCGGCTTCGAGCAAGGCGCGGACGCGTTGCCGGGCCAAGGGCTCGTCATCGACGATAAGGGTGCGGATTTTCACGACGCCTCCGCGGAGGATTCGCGGAATGGAATGGTGATGCCGACGCGAAAGCCGCGCCCGGGACCATTGGACAGCTCGAAGCACTGCTCGGCGCCATAAAGTTTTTCGAGTCGCGCCTGGGTGTTCGCCAGGCCTATCCCCTGCGACGTAGGCGACGGCGATTTTAGGCCCGGACCGTCGTCCGTCACTGCCAGGTGCAGTCGGCCGTTGTCGCGACGGGCTTCGATGTCGATACGGCCCGGTTCGGCGCGGGTGGCGATGCCGTGGCGGATGGCGTTTTCCACGAGCGGCTGCAGGATCAAATTCGGCACTTGGGCGCTCATCGCGGCCGGGTCGATGGACATGTTCACGTTCAGCCGATCTCCCAGCCGCGCCTTTTCAATTTCCAGATAAGGGTCGATGAAATCCAGTTCCTCCTTGAGAGGCACTTCATTCTTGTTGGCGTTTTCCAAAGTCGCGCGCAACAGGTCGCCCAGCCGCGCGATCATGCGGTCGGCCAAGTCCACGTCCTTGTGAATCAAGGCGGAGATCGCGTTGAGCGTGTTAAAGAGGAAATGTGGATGCAATTGCATTTTGAGGATTTGCAATTGCGTCTGCGCCAGCTTGGCCTCCAACTGCGAGGAGCGAAGCTCGCGCTCGCGAAAGCGGCGGTAGTATTGCAAGACGTGACTGACGGCGAGTATGGTCCAATAGAAGAACACGTTTTGTTGCGAGTTGGCCAGAAAGAAATACTCGAGGACGTTGGCCGTGATCGTCGGCCTCGGTATGTCCTGGCGGATGAATTCAAGAGCGTAAACCAATGCCACAGTTTGCAGAAACGCGAAAACGAGACAAGCGACGACATGGACGACGAGATTTCGGAGCGTCTTTCCTTGCCCGAATGGGAAGTGCCTGCAAAGCCAGAATACGCCCATCGTAAACAATGCCCAAAGAAGACAAACCGCGAGGTTATTGAGAAACAATTCTTCAATGGGCGGCGGGCCGGAAGGGTGCGTGATGTCCGCTTGCGCGCGAATGGCCGCACTGACAAGCAAATAGGAATTGCCCGTTAAGAAAACGGCCAAAGCGAACCACACGCCGAAAACGACGGCCGGCGTGATCCAAGCGCGGCTGGAAAGGCTGCGAGGGGCCATGCTGCCCAGGATAGCGGACAGGGGCGTGGGATGCAACTTGGGAGGGTCGTTGCGGGTGCATTCCCGTTTCTGCGCCGGCGTTTTTCGGTTAGCATGAGTTCCGGTCAGCTGATCGTGTTTTCAGGTACTTGAGGAGGAGTGGCCATGGAAGGTCGGTCTTTTTTGCGGGGCAAGGATCGGGAGGCGCTTCGCGAGCGCTGGTTACTGCGCGCCGGAAAAGCATTCGAGCGGATGTTCAGGG
>JAKEHV010000512.1 GCA_022614915.1 Gemmataceae bacterium
CGGGAGGCATGATTCCGCCGGCGGGACAACGTCAGCGGACTCACGCACTCGAACGCCCCCGCTCGCCAAATAAAGTTCCGTCGTTAGCCGCCGTTGCTCCAGTCTTGCAGCAATTCGCACAGAGCCGCAAAGCTGGCTTCCTCGGGAATCGGATTCTGGTGCAGGAGGTCTTGGCCATCGCCGAAGAGCACATCGACACCTCGTCCGCCCAGAAGCACGTCGCGGCCAGCGCCGCCGATCAGGATGTCTTTGCCATTGCCGCCGACGAGGAGGTCGTGTCCGCCGCCGCCGATGAGAATATCCTCGCCGGCGTCGCCAAAGAGTATGGCCGACAGGGTTATGTTGCAGCCGACCGTGATCACGTCGTCGCCGCCTTGGCCGAACGCAATCAAGTGGCCTGTGGGATTGAACGTTCCTTGGCAGATGCCGTTGAGGAATACGCGCACGCACGTGGCGCCCACTTTGCGAAATTCGATCAGGTCGCTGTTCTGCGTGCCGCCCACGACGAGCGCGGTCTTGGTTGGATCGCAAGGATCGACCTGCAATTGCACGGCCACGATGCTCACTTCCCAAGTCGCGACCGTGCTTTGGCCGCCGTCCTTGTCGATGGCGACGACGCGCACCGTAAATAACCCGGAGTTCCGGTAGATGTGGTTGGCGTCTGCCCCGTCACCGGGACCTGTGCACAGGCTCGACGTGCCGTCGCCCCAGCGGACGTCGTAGGTAAACCCGGCGTCCTGATCCACGGGCGAAGGATCGAGCGCGCTGAGGCTGAAGATTAGAGTTTGGCCGCGGACGCCGCTGGTCGGTCCTACTACCGCCGATTGGGGAGCGACGTTGGCCACATTCACAGTCATCGTGTCGGTGGTCACGCCGCCATCGCCGTCGTTTGCGGTGAAGAACACTGTGTAGACGCCGTTGTCCGCTGGTGTAAATGAGCCGTCCAGGCTGGTGCCCTCGGCAACCACAATGCCGTTGCCGTCTTCCACGCGCCAGGAAAGCGAAAGGACATCCGGACCTGGGTCGAAGACACCGGCAGAGAAAGCAACCAATGTGCCTTCCGTTCCCGTTTGGTCCGCTCCCAAGTCCACGGAGGGCGCTACGTTGGTCACGTCGATAGTCGCGCTGCTTTCGCTTGTGAGGCCGCCCTCATCGGTGACCCGCAGCGTGACGTTCCAGATGGTCGGGTCGTCTAAATCATTCGCGAAGAATGTCGGCGTAGCGCCGACCTCGTCGCCGTGGGCAGCGTCGGTTCCGGATTCGCCGAAGATGCCGTCAGCGTCCAGGTCCCATTCAAAAACCAGCGGCCCCATTTCAGGATCGATGCTGGCGGCGCCGTCAAGCTGCACGCTGCCGCCTTCCGCGACGGTGTACGGTCCACCTGCGTCGGCGACCGGAGGCTGATTGACCGCGCCGTCAGCTAAAAAGCGCGCTACGGCGAACTGGTCTTCGACGCCGTTGTTGGACCAGCCGGCCAGGACGATCCGGCCGCCTGCGTCCAAGGCCATGGCTTGGGCGAAATCATTGCTGCCGTTCGCAAAGTCCACGAAGGCGATGCCGTCGCTGGTGCCATCTTCGAGGAGACCAAGCAAAACAAATTCAGCGTGGAGCGCTGTCGAGAATCCGCCTACCAGAATCCTGCTGCCTTGTACGGCCACGGCGGTGGCGGCGTCGTTCTGACCCATGAAATCAAACACGCGCCGGCCGTTGTTGCCATCTACATTGAACGAAACGTCTTCCATGCCAGCCGCGGTCAGGCGGACTACGGCGAAATCCTGGTCCAGGACAAACGTCGTGCCCGCCAGCACGATCTTGCCGTCGCTTTGCAGGGCCACAGCCGCTGCGGCATCGTCGCTGCCGAAGTTAACGGTCGTCGTGCCAAGGTTGCCGAAGTCAGAATCGAGCAGACCGTTGGCAAGCAGGCGTACCACAGCGAAATCGCGGTCTTGCGGTGTTCCTTGTTCAGCCGTACTGCCTGCGACTACGATCTTGCCATCCGCTTGCAAAGCAGCAGCGAACGCTCTGTCGTCGCCAGCAATTTCGACAATACTGACCCCGCCGCCAAAGGACGCGTCGAGCGCGCCCGTGGAGTCGTAGCGTGCAACCGCGATATCGCCTGCCGACGAGCCGGCAACGATTATTTTGCCGTCGCTTTGCAGCACCACTGCGCTTGCCAAGTCCGAGGCGGATTCGCCGATTGGCGTCAACACAACGAGGTCCACGACGCCATCAGAGTTGTAGCGAACGACGGCGAAGTCTTCGTCGCCGCCGGCGCCGAAGGCGCTGCCAACGACGACGATTTTGCCGTCGGCTTGCACGGCCACGCCGCGGGCATGGTCGTCGCCCGAGCCGACGTGGGTGGTCACCAGGCCGTCGCCGTCAAACGTGGTGTCGAGCGTGCCGTCACTGTTGAAGCGGGCAACAGCGAAATCGAAACCGGTGTTGAGGTTGTCGACCGTCCCTGCGACGACCACTTTGCCGTCGGATTGAACGGCGACCGCAAATCCTTGATCGGAAGCGCCTGCGAAATTGGCCAATGCCAGGCCGCCGACCCCGAAGTTGAGATCGAGCATGCCGGCTGTTAGGAGAAAGGGAGAATACGCGTCAAACGCGAACCGGGACGAAAGTCCTGGGCGGCAGCGCGTGGTGGGGAGGGGAATGTTTCTCAGGGGCGCCGACACCGGTCGTTTGGGGACCGATGATCAGTCATTGAACCTAGGTTACCAAATCGGTCAAGCAAGCGGAACTTGCGGAAAAACTGGCAAAGTGAGCAAGAAATTCCAAGAACTTTTGCTGGAGAAAAAATTGTTCTCTGGTGACCTAACCGCAATTACTTAGCATGAATTGTCTGCCATTTTCAACTTCCGGTTGTCATCGGGAAGTGAAAGACTGGGCGCTGAGGGACTCGAACCCCCGACCTCGTGGGTGTGATCCACGCGCTCTAACCAACTGAGCTAAGCGCCCTCAAACTTGCGGGGGAACGGCTGGAGCGTCCTCGAATTTGGGGGCCGTGGCGGCCACGCGCTGCGGCGGACGAATCGCGTCCGGCGTTCCGGTTGCAGTCGGTGCCGTGCCGCCGGCGCCGGGATGGTCCAGATCATCCTCCAACCCCTTCATCCCCTTGCGAAACTCGGTGATGCTTTTGCCGAGATAACGCCCCATGTCCGGCAGTTTGCGGCCAAAAAGCAGAATGCCGATGACCACGATGACCGCGATTTCCATCGGCCCAAGACCAAAAATGGCAAACAAAGAACTCATGGAAACCTCACTCGACTAGAGGCGTTGGATGCAGGGGAGGAACCAACCGAAAGCTCTCCACATTAATATAGCAAGCGGAAAAGCCTCAAAACAAGCAAAAACCCACCGGGAAGACGTTTGCAATCTTGCGGCGCGGCCATCCAACTCCACCGCACCGTGTCCCGGTCGAGGCAGGAGGGCGTGCTTGGTGTTTGAAGACTTACTTAATTATACGATCGGCGACTGCGACGGCGCAAATAAGCTGCCATTGGAAGTTTACAAATCGTTAATGGTGGCCGTTGAGATGTCAACTCGGCGTCAATCGTTCGATCCAGTCACTGAATTCGGGGTATTGCTTCGTCAAGTCTTCGCGCAATCCCCCTTCATAATCGTCGTAGTCGAACCCCGGCGCGACTGTGCAGCCCAATAGCGCGATTCGGCCGCCCGATTCGAGCATGCTCCCTTGCCATACGCCGCGCGGCACCACCACTTGCGGTTGCTGGCCGCCCAAGACATCGCTTCCTAGCACGAGAGTGCGACCCGATCCGTCCGGCCACAGTTGCAGCATGCGCACCGGATCGCCTAGATAGAAGTGAAAGACTTCGTCGCTTGCCAGTCGATGCAACGCCGAGTACGCGTTCGGCGTCAGCAAATAGTAGATGGCTGTGCTGACGCTGCGGTCGCCGGCATAGCGCTCGGGCAACGCCTTGGCCCCAATGCTCTCCGCAGCCCGGTAGGTCTCCCGGAAGAAACCGCCTTCTTTGGGATGCGGCTGCAAACCCAGATAAGCGATAATCTCTTCGGCGGTTGCCATCTCTGCGTCCCTCCGCGCATTGCAGATTCGAAGTTTTTCCCACTTACAACAACGAACTGTTCTCGTTTTAGGCGATGCCGGCGTTCGTTTCTACAATGAGGTTCATCCAGAGATCGCCGATCATGCTACTGCTGCTCATCGCGTGCGCCTTGCTTGTCCCGCTCGTTTGGGGTTATGCGGTCTACTGGGTGCTGGAACGTTTTTGGGCGCCCGTGCCAGCGGACTCACAGCCCGAGCTCAACCTTCCCGACTATCAAATCTGAGGGCCGTGCCGGCGTGACCAACGAGCTTCTCGAATTTGCGCAGCTCTGTCCTTTGGGAATCGCCATCGGCGCGTATGGCACCCTGGTCGGCGCGGGCGGCGGCTCCTTGCTCATCCCGGCTCTCCTCCTCATCATGCCCAATGAATCGCCGGCGACGCTTACCAGCATGTCGCTGGCCGTCGTCTTCTTCAACGCCTACAGCGGCACGCTCGCTTATATGCGCATGGGCCGCATCGACTACCGCGCCGGCGTCCTGTTTTCGCTCGCCGGCATTCCGGGCACCATCGTTGGTGTCCTGCTCGTGCACCACATCGCGCGTGAGTTTTTCGATCCCCTGTTCGGCGTACTCCTCCTCGGCATGGGCGTCTTCCTCGTAAGCAATCCCTTGGGCAGTGTGCCGCCGGACGGCTCGGGAACCAACGGAGAACCGCCCAACGCCTGTCTGGGCGCCGTCGGCAGCGCCTACATCGCCGTCGTGTCGAGCCTTTTGGGCATCGGCGGCGGCATCATCCACGTCCCCTTCCTCATTCGCGTCCTGCGCATGCCGCCGCACACGGCGACGGCCACCTCGCATTTCGTGCTCACCTTCATGGCCCTCACCGCCACCAGCACGCACATCGTCCTGGGCGAATTCGAGCATGGCATCAACCAAACGATGTACCTGGCCATCGGCGTCATGATGGGCGCGCCTTTGGGCGCGGCGCTGTCCGCAAAGCTGCGCGGCCACCTCATCGTGCGCTTGCTGGCGGTGGCGCTGTGCGTGGTGGGGTTGCGGCTGATTGGTCGGCTCATATTATCTTGATCCATTCAATGGACTGAAGGCAACACCGATGCCCGGCGAAAGATTGGAGAAGTCCGCTATAATTCCGTTAGAGGAGGTGCCTCAATGAAATGCGTGAGCATTGACGCCGCTCCAGCCGCGGTCAAGAAGTTCATTCGCTCACTTGCGCTGGATGCAAGCGGCGTGGAAGTAACGCTCGACGGAGTCGTAGTCTGCAAGATCATTCCGCCGAGCCAGCTTTCAGATGTCGAAAAGGCAGCCCAGCTTGCGCAAGTGCGCCGGCTGCTGAGCGAGGCCCGCGACCATAGCAAGGGCACGGCGGCGCCTATCGTCGAACGCAAGATTCGCACGGCCTTGAAGACCGTTCGCGGGAGCCGGTGACATGCTCACCGCCATCTTAGACACGAACGATGGAGTGGGTTGGTATGAGCCGCGGTTCCCAAATTGCCATCGGCATCACGACCCTGTTTGGGGCAGCCCTAATGGCCTACGCTGCGCCCCACATGGGGGATTCGGGCCTTGGGACTGCTGGATGCTACGGCATTGCCGCCTTTTTGGCCATTGTGACCTTGGCTTGCTTTTTCAAACGCGGCAGACACATTACGATGCGGATCACCGCATTGGGCGTGTGCGTGGCGATTATGTTTGGGTCAGTTAGCGTGATTGCCAAGGGTGAGTTTGGTGGGCGCTTGCTCTTCTTAATGCTGATTGGAGTCGGCGCTGGGGTTTATGCAATATTCGGTGGCTATCCTCGGTGGGCGCCATTGGCCCGGGTTTTCAGAGGTGAACCAGAAGATTGAGAATTGCAGCATGTATTGTTCACGCACACCAAAGCACATCTTTAGGCTAAAATCTCATCTACCACATGCCCATGCACATCCGTTAGCCGCCGGTCGGTGCCGTTGTGCCGGAAGGTGAGCCGCGTGTGGTCGATGCCCAAAAGATGCAGAATGGTGGCGTGCACGTCGTAGCAATATAAGGGATCGACCGCGCGCCAGCTCCAGTCGTCGCTTTCCCCGTACGCCGTGCCGCCTTTGATGCCCGCGCCGGCGAGCCAGGCCACGCCGGTGCCGCCGTTGTGGTCGCGGCCTTCCGAACCTTGGCTGAACGGGTGACGGCCGAATTCCGTGCTGAACACCACCAGCGTGTCTTCAAACAAGCCACGCTGCTTTAAGTCTTGTAGTAAGCCGGCGATGGGTTGGTCCACTTGCGCCGCCATACCCGGCAATTCGTTGACGATGCTGGTGTGCATATCCCAGTTATTTGTCGGTCCGCCCGCGCCCGACCAAACCTGCACGAAGCGCACGCCGCGCTCGATCATGCGGCGGGCGATCAAGCAGCTTCGGCCAAACTGTTGCGTGTGCGCCTGATCGAGGCCGTACAGCCGGCGCGTCGCTTGCGTTTCGCGATTCACGTCGAGCGCTTCGGGCGCGCTCGCTTGCATGCGGGCGGCCAACTCGTAGCTGGCGATGCGGGCTTCCAGCCGCGAATCACCGGGCGTTCGCTCCAGGTGTTCGCGGTTCAGCTCGCGCAGAAGATTGAGTCCGTCGGCTTCGCTTTCGCGCGTTATGTGCCGGGCGCTTTGCGGCGGGAACAAGGAAGAAATGGGATTCGGCGCGTTGACGCGCAGCACCGTGCCGGCGTGTTGCACCGGCAAGAACCCGGACGAAAAGTTGCCGAG
>JAKEHV010000513.1 GCA_022614915.1 Gemmataceae bacterium
CATATCGCCAACGTCCGTCGAGGGCTGGCTAAAGGGTGAAGACGCACCGCCTCCTCCGCCGTCCGCGGCTGGGCTGCCGGAGGGACCGCCGCCGTTTGGCTCGGAACGCGGAAAGTTAATGGGTTCGGTAGGCGTAACCGAGCCGGCGCTTCCCGCGTCTTGGGGTGGCTTCTGTTCGTTGAACGGATCGGGGAGCGGGTTCTGGAGAGTAGCGGTTGCGGCCAAGAACACGTCGAAGGAAAGCTCAGTAGGCGGCGCGGCGACAATTTCGGTATCGGCAATGGTGCGTTGAGACGAAGCGGACGATTCGTTGGCAGGATACACAGGAACAGAGTCCTGACCAACGAGGGGAGCGATTCGCGTTTGTGTTGTTTCTAGGTAGTCGTCCTCTGGCGCAGCTGCAAAGGGATCGTCCTGGAGTTGAGTCAAGTCTGCCATCATCCCAGCGCCGATCATTGCCTCCAGACCGGGTGTCAGGCTGGTGGGAGATTCGCGATTCTCATTCTGCTCAACTAATGGCCGAAGTCGTGGAAACACTGGTTTTTTCGAGATTCTCTTGCGAGAGGTGAAGGGATTCATGGAAAGCCTCCCCGCGTAAAGGATCCATGTTTGGGCTTCCTTACCTGGGAAAACCGTCGGTGGCGTTCGCGAATTGTTGAAAAAACTTCGGGCGAGTTGGGCACTTAGATTTGACGGGCGGCGACCCATCAGTTTGGATAGGCGTGAAAACCCTGATTTTGTGACAAGAATATCTCACGAATTTGCTCGGCTGCGTGAATGCGGTCAGTGAACGGCGCACACAGACTCGGAGCGTGGTCGACGCCGCGCCCGCCAACTCGACTGACCGACCAACAGCAATCCCAGCCCAACCGGAACGCCGACGACCCACAGCCACGGCCTCTGGCGCGGCACGTCCCAGACTACAATCTCCTGACCGCCGGACTCCATGTCCCAGGATATCAGCGTGCGCCCGTCGTTCGACATGAGAATGATCACTTCATTGCTGACAGGTATGCGGTCCAGCTCACGGCCCGTGGCGACTTCGACGACGTGAACTTCATAGGAACGCTGCTTGTGCCCAGCCGGCGTGAAAAAGCGCTTGATCGTTTCCCAGATTCCCGAGGATGGGGCGGCCGCCGGCAGACGCACCGGAACCGCCAGCCAGTCTCCGTTGGCTGATATCGACATAATGGCGACCGTGCCTTCGTCGGGCTCCGGGATAAAGCGCGCCGTCGTGCCGGCGGCTGTATCGAGGATTTCCAGGGGACCGGTGCCGGGCACGGCATACCACTGGCCCGATTTGGCGAGAAAGCCGGCCGGCACGTTCATTGCCGTCCTGAATGTGCGCTCCCAGAGTTTGCGGCCGGTGCGCACCTCAAACAAGGTGAGCCGCGCGTCCCAGTCGCGCCAGAAACTTTCAATCTGAGACTCGACCAAGGCTGTTTTCGAATCCGGGGCGAATAAAATGGCGGGCTTATCCATCGATGTTTCGGAAACCGCGAGTTTCTTGCCGGTTGCCGTGTCAAGAAACTCAAAAAGTGTTTCCCTCTTGTCTTTGGCTTCCGCGGCAAGCGCCAGCACCTTGCTGTCTGGAGAAAAAGCGCGCGCCGCATTGTCCGGTAGGGGCGCGTCGAAAAGGGCAATCTGCTTCAAGGACGGAAGATCCATCAAGAGAAGCGGGCGCTTGCCCATGCGCTCGTGTTCCGCCAGCACCTTGGTCCCGTCCGGGGAGATGAGAAATTCCGGACCGGCCTGCTTTAGGACATGGACGACCGCGCGCTTCTCCAGGCTGTAGAAACAGAGCTTGCTGACGCCGTCTGCCTCCATCGCATACACAAAAAACTGGCTTGTCCGCGAAAACTGGGAGATGGTCCGGAACTGGATAGTGTCGATGATTCGGCCTTCCGCTGTTGCAAACAGTGCGACTTTGCCGTTTTCAAAGGAAACTGCAAGGTAGTTTCCGTCCGGCGACAATTCCAGGTTCGCCACTTCGTCTTTGCCCAGATCGACGAGCCATTCCTTCTGTTTCTCGAAATCGATAATGCCAGCCTTCGATCGGCCGAGCCATGCCGCGAAGAATCGGCCATTCGCGGTGCGCGTCGGGTTTTGCAAGATGCCCTGGTCCCGCCAGAAGACCGCCACATCCGCGCCGGCGACCGGATCCCACATCTTAACCGGCGTCATGGAAACGAACCGATCGCCGTCGGCGCGGGATGGGCGCGCAAGACTAGATGTTGCCTGCCGTCGGATTCGACAAGATGCATCGGCTGCCAGGCGCCCTGGAGCACGTGCCGCGGCGGCCGAGGTAAGAAGTGCCAGAGCGCAACCCCCAGCCCGCTCAGAAAGGCGAGAAACACGGACCAGCGCAGCAAGGAGCGAACAATTGGCATTGGCAACATTTATTTGCACAAGCGCGTAAGATGGCGCAGCATATCGCGGACGGAGAGGATGCCGATGGGCTTGCCGTTTTCGACGACGGGCACATGCCGGTAGCCGCCGCCGTCCATTTTGTGCAGAACGAAAGCCAGCACGTCGTGGCGCGACACGCCGCTGGGTTTTGGGGTCATGAAGCTCTTGACCGGCATGTCGGGATACAAAACGTGGATGCCGGCAATCTTCTTTAAGAGGTCGCGCTCGCTAAAGATGCCCACCAGCTTCTGGTTTTCATCCACGACCAGCACGGCCCCGACGTTTTTGTCCAAGAGCAGGGAAATGGCTTCCTTCACGGTCGTGTGCGGCAACACGGTGACGGCAGGCTGCATGTTGAGGCCGGGCGCAGGGTCTTCCATGAGGCTGCGTTCGAGCCGGCAGCCGGCCACGGGCCGGTCGAACGGCGTCAAATCCTGACCGCAGTGATGGCAGCCTTCGTTGCCGGGAAGATTGTCGGCGCCGCACGTGGGACAAATCATCGAAAGTTCCGTCTGGGACAGGCCTATGTCACTACTCCCCTCGCCCTGAGCGGGAGAGAGGTCGGGGGTGAGGGGGACGCTTTCAGAGGCCGTCCTTCGTCAATCTATGCAACGGTCCAAGGTTCGTCACCCGCCAAGAGGGCGTCGAGCGTGGCGTAGCCCTTGTTTTTCTTGGCCAGGGCGCTCGACTCGTCCAGTAGCGTTTCGAAGGTGGGACTAGCGACGCAGCGAAAGACGCCGAAGCACTCGGGAAAGTCCGGGCCTTGCAGCTGACTCAAGAGAAAGGCGCGACTAAGAGCGGCTTGTTCGTCGTGAACAACCAGATCGGCGTTGTGCGTGCCGTTGCCCAGCTGGACGATTTCGGGCGCGCCGTCGCGCAGGCGGATGCCGCGATTGCGATCCTTGCCGAATACGAGCGGGCGCTCTTGCTCCAGGTAATGAACGTAATCCGCCTTGACCATGGGGTCCGTGGCGTAATCGAACACGCCGTCGTTATAGATCTTGCAGTTTTGATAGATTTCGACAAAGGCCGTGCCGCGATGGGCGGCGGCGCGCTGCAACACCGCGCTTAGGTGAATCGTGTCCACGTCGATGCTGCGCGCGACGAAAGTCGCGCCCGCCGCCAGCGCCAGCGCCGTGGCCGACAGCGGTCGCTCGCTGGATCCCTCGGGCGTCGATTTCGTGCGCGTGCCGAGGCGGCTGGTCGGCGAAGTTTGGCCTTTGGTCAAGCCGAAGACTTCGTTGTTAAAAAGAAGAATTTTGATATCGACGTTGCGGCGCAGGGCGTGCAGCAGGTGATTGGCGCCGAACGAGAGACCGTCGCCGTCGCCCGTGACGACCCAGACTTGCAGGTTGGGATTGGCCGCCTTGACTCCGGTCGCCAACGCTGGCGCGCGGCCGGCAATGCCGTGCAACCCGTAGGTGTCGAGATAATGCAACACCCGCCCGGCGCAGCCGATGCCGGAGACGAACACGATATTCTCGCGCGCCACGCCGCTTTCGGCCAACGCTTGCTTCAAGTGCGCCAGGATGGAGAAGTCGCCGCAGCCGGGGCACCAGCGCACCTCTTGATCGGTGGCGAAATCTTCGCTGGTCAATATGGGCAGCGCCGAAGACATAAGAGAGCCGTTCATTGCTGAGGTTGCAGCGTGTTTGGGGGTTTCGGCGTCTGTGCTTTGTCCGCGATGTCCGAGCGCCAAAATGCCCCTTGAAAGCCGATTTTGCCCACCGCCTCGTAGGCCCGCCGTTTTGCGTCGGCCAGCGTGTCGCCGAGCGCGGTGACGCCGAGCACGCGCCCGCCGTCGGTCACGGTCATGCCGGCGGAATCCTTGGTGCCGGCGTGGAAGACTTTCACGTCGGGCAGTTTGGCGGCCTCGTCCAGACCTTTGATGACTTTGCCCTTGTGATAATTCCCCGGATAACCTTGGCTGGCCATCACGACGCACACGGCCGGGCGCGGGTCCCATTGCAGCGACTCTTCGGCGAAATCGTCCAAGCGATCTTCGACGGCTGCTTCGAGCAATTCGCACAAATCCGTTTTCAGGCGCATCAAGACTGGTTGGGTCTCGGGGTCGCCGAAGCGGCAATTGAACTCGAGAATGCGCGGGCCTTGATTGGTGACCAGGACGCCGGCATAGAGCACGCCTCGAAAGGGAGTGCGACGACGTTTCAGGGCGTGAACGGTGGGGACCAGCGCTTTGCTTTCGATTTCCCCGAGCAGATCCGGCGTGGCTAAGGGCGGGGGCGAATAGGCGCCCATGCCGCCCGTGTTGGCGCCGGCGTCGTTGTCGAAGGCACGCTTGTAATCTTGCGACGGCGCCAAGGTAACGATGGCCCGTCCCGACACCAAGGCCAGCACGCTTAGCTCTTCGCCTTCGAGCCGTTTCTCGATGACGACTTGCCGTCCGGCGGCGCGGCCGAATTCCTCCTTGACCATGATGCGCTCGACCGCGGCCAGCGCTTCCTGCGTGGTAGCGCACACGATGACACCCTTGCCGGCGGCCAGTCCGTCCGCCTTGACCACGACCGGGTACTCGCGCGTTTCCACGAAGTGCCGGGCCGGGTCGGGGTGATCGAAAACGCGAAACTCCGCGGTAGAGACGTCGGCGTCGCGCATCAGTTTCTTGGCGAACACTTTGCTGGCCTCAAGCTGCGCGGCCACTTTGGATGGACCAAAGATCCGGAGGCCTTCTTTTTGAAATGCATCGACGATCCCGTTGGCGAGCGGGTCCTCCGGACCGACCACGGTCAGGCGCACGCCTTCCTTCTTGACGAAGCGCATGAGGCTGTCGAAGTCATAAGTTTCGATGGGGACATTGACGCCGTCGAGCGCGGTGCCGGCATTGCCCGGCGCGCAATAGACGCGTTCGACGCGCGGCGATTGCGCCAGTTTCCAAACCAGGGCGTGCTCGCGGCCGCCTTTGCCCAACACGAGGATCTTCATGAAGCTAGTTTATGGGAAGTCGCGAGCGCGAAACGATGAATCAGAAGCCCATTCACCGCTTACTGCGTGCGCGGCTCTGAATCCGGAGCCGCGCACGCAGTAAGCGGTGAATTCAGGCGGCGGCGCACTTCCTCTTCCATGCGCGCGACAACCTGGTCGAGCGAAAGGCCGGTGCTGTCCAGCAGTATGGCGTCGTCGGCGGGGACCATGGGAGCGATGTCGCGGGCGGCGTCGCGGCGGTCGCGGGCCTCTTGGCTTTGGAGAACCTCGTCGAGCGTGACCGTTTCGCCGCGCTCGCGCAATTCACCATGACGGCGGCGGGCGCGCTCCCGGGGATCGGCGGTGAGGAAGAACTTGCACTCTGCCTTCGGGAAGACCACGGTACCTTGATCCCGCCCTTCGCAAACGATCGAGCGGCCCGCGGCAATGCGGCGCTGCCATTCCGCCAAACGCCGGCGCACGATCGGGCTGCCGGCGATCGGTCCGGAGGCAGCCGTGATTTGGGGCGTGCGAATGAGGCCGGTGATGTCTTCGCCGTTGAGGAGAACCTTGCCAGCAGGCAGATCGAGTTGAATTGTGTCAAGGAGTTGTGCCAGTGCGTCTTGATCCGTGAGATTAACATTGGCCCGCAGTGCAGCGAGCGTGACTGCGCGGAACATGGCGCCGGTGTCGAGAAAGTCGAAGCCCAGCCGCTGTGCGAGCAGGCGGGTCGCACTGCTTTTGCCGGCGCCGGCGGGACCGTCGATCGTGACTATCATGCCGTCATTGTAAGAGTGGAGCGCGGAACGTGGAGCGCGGAGAGTGGAGCGCGGAGAGTAGAGCGCGGAGAGTAGAGCGCGAAGCGCAGCGCGCTCCACTCTCCGCGCTCCGCGCTTAACGCGCGGTAAGCGTGAACGTCTCATTCGACGCGAGGTTGGTGCTGTTGTTGGCGCGGAGGCCCCAAGTGCCGGATAGCACCTCGTATCTGACGAGTCCCGCGGGGACTCCCTCTATTTGGTGGCTGGCGTTGGGCCCCACGCGGTAGTTCTTCTGGTTGATCACGAACAACAGCTCTTCGGGATAAAGGTTGACCAGCACGACGCGCCCCGAAGCAGGCGGCGACAGAGCCACGCGGCTCGTGGACGGCTGCAACTTCAAGATCGCTTGCTCAATGGCATTCAGCGTCGTCCTGATGTCGTCCAAGTACTTATTGTCCGAGCCGTGCGCCACGCCGGTTTTTTTCAAGGTTTCGATCTCGGCCCGCAAGCTTTTGAGCCCGGCCTCGATCTTTTCAATCTTTGTGTTGGCGCTGCCGAGCTGGAGCTGGTGGTTCAGCGTGTCGCCTTGCAGCGCGCCCACTTCCTTGTTCACGTCGGCCAGTTTCTTTTTGACGTCGTCGATGTCTGTTTTGACGTTTTTGAACGACTCCTGGATGGACTTATCCAGTTTATCGATCCGCTCTATCACTTCCTTGTTGTCCTGAGCGAAAGCGGTAGTCGGTTCAGGAACCAACAGCGCCGCGCTCAAGAGGGACGAATAAGCCAGTGTTTTCCAGTTGCGTAACATGGGAGTTTCTCCAAAAGGTCCTTCGCGAAAAACCAAGGGGTTCGATGTTTCAATCACGGGGGGCGACTGGGCCTTCACCGGAACGACTTCTCCCTTTGGTTCCTCCGGCAGCGGAGGCAAAGAGATCGGCACGGATTCCGGCAACTTCGGCAATTCTACCGCGGGGTCCGAGCCGCGACCGAGAGGGAGCGGAAATCCCGCGGGCAACTTTGGCAGTTCTACCTCCGGCAATTTCGGCAATTCTACAGCCGGCAACTGCGGCTGGGGCGGTTCTATCGCCGGGAGCGGCAATTCTACCTTGGCCGCCGCCTTGGGCATTGCCATCGGCAATTCCACCGGCGCCGGCAAGTCAATAGGCGGCGGCGCGGGCAACAATTTCGGCGGTACGGCGAGCGGCGGCTCGGCCGTCTGCTCGCTCTGGGGCGGCGGCAATTCCTCGGGAATGGACGGTTTCGACGAATCCCCACCCGGCATAGCAGTGAATTTAGGCGACGACAGCCCCGCTCGCAAGTATTTTTCCGGAAGAGTCACTGAACTCGGCCACGATTGGTAAGCCCCCCAAGCCACCAGGCCAAGTGTAAACGCTCCCAGAATCACGACTGCGGGCAGGAAAACTCCGTTGGTTGCGGAGCGCGCGCGGGCGTGGGGACGGTAAATGTGTGTGCGATGAAACGGGAATTTGTCGGCATGTTGGGTCATGATCGTACCTCGTGCGCGGGGTAAGGCCGGCCGAATTCCATGGATTCGGCTCCCATTCGCCGCGAGGTTATAGCGTGGGATGGCGGACGGCGGAAGGCCAGAAATGCCGGGGCGCGCACGGGCCCGCGCCGCGCAAGCATCCGCTAGCTCTGGAATTCTGGTTTGTTTACATTTGCCCGATGCGCGAGCGAGGGACTATGAATGCCCAAGCGCCCTTCAGTTTTCTTCGTACTGCGCGATGCGATTGACGGTTTCTTCGAGCTCTTCGCCAACATCGGTGTGATAGCGGTATTCCATGAGGAAAGCGTCTTCGCCGCTGTCTTCGTAGAAGGCGCGCAGCACGCGGACGGCGCGAAACTCCTGGCTGCGGAAAAAGAGCTGCGCCGACAGATTCGTCTCGCGCACTTCCAACGTAATGCGCGTGCGGCGATGGCTCGACAACTTGCTGATGAGCTTGGCGATCATTTGCGCCCCGACGCCGTGACGCCGCCAGCTCGGATGCACGGCGAAATTCATGATATGTAGCTTGGCCTTGTGCAATTCATAGATCATGAAGCCGACGACTTTTTCGCCATGTTCCGCCACCATGCCGATGCAATTGCGTTGCCGAAGACAGCGGAGGAAATCTTCCTCCGTCCAGGCGAATTCGAAGCTCTGTTGTTCAATGAGCAGCACTTCCGGCATGTCGCGGCGAATCATCCAGCGAATGTGCACGCGCAGCTGTTCCTTTTCCGTACGCCCCATGCTCATGACCTCCCCTCCCCCGGGCGCGGACCGTCCCTGTGGTGGGTCGGCCACGTCCCGTCCGTTCCGATTGTCAGTCTGATCCAGATGGGTCGAGCGGGGTGGCTGAGAGATGCCTCCTTGTCCCCGGCCCCATTGGAAAGGGCTGGGTTTTCCCCTCAGCACCGCCGGATACTAGCAAACGCCTGTTGCCTGGCTCAAGACCAAGCGCCCCATTGCCGCAGCCTCGAAGGTGCGGTGTCCGCAGGCCTATGCCCGCGCCTTCATATTCGTCGGTTGCCGGAGGAGACGGATGCGAGAAGGAAAGGGGAATCCATTCCCCCAAAGGCTGCCCTCCTGGCAATGCAGATCGATGAGTCAAGATGCACAAGGAACGAAGGAAGGATAGCGACCTGCTTCGCACAACGCAAAGCAAATTTCTCCTTTGTTGATATTTCACGGACGTGAAAGATCGCGTCGCGTGTCCGTTGCCGGTGATGTCGTTCGATTGCGAGGGGGGTTATAACAATTCCTTCAAACGGAGCAATGCGTGTTTAGTCTTTGGAGCTGCCTACACCGGAATTCGACTACTCCCCTCGCTCACGCGTCGGGCTCCGCGAGTCAGTCTTCAGAGCCCGACGCGTGAGCGAGGATTAATCGCGATAAACAAAAGTCAGCGCCTCGCGAAAATTCGGCGTTGGCGCTTGGTCGCTCGACACCTGGGCGCGGAATCGGCCGTGCCCCGGTGACTGAGCGAGCGCGGTCACGTAGAAGAGGGCGCTGCCATGGGCCGCCAACCGCGGCAATGCCGCGAACGTGACGTGCCGGCCGTCGATCCGGTGACTGCTCGGCCCTTGCACTTTGCTCGGGACAATTCCCTCCGGCAGGCTGGCTTCGACAACCACTCCCGTCGCGGGCACGCTGCCCTGGTTGGACACTTTGATCTCATATACAGCGGATTGGCCCACTTCGATCGGCCCATTCCGCTCCGTTACTTGGAGCGCCAAGTCCGTCAAGCCATTTACTTGCACGACGCCGGAAGATTTGCTTTCCTCGCGCGCCTCGGTGCGCGCGCTGACTTCGTTATGGAATTTGCCGAGGGCCTTGCCCTGAACCTTGGCGACGAGCACCTTGGTCTGTCCGGGCGCCAGCTGATCGATGAGCCAATGAGCCGTCCGCGATTCCTGCCGATAAATGCCACGGTCGCTGGCGCTGACAAACTCGACGCCTTCGGGCAATACGTCGGAAACCGTGATGTTCCTCATTGGTTTTGGACTTCGATTGCTGACGGCGATGCACAGCTCGCTCTCTTTGTGCAGAAAGACGCGGACTTGCTCCGGCTGTTTGATTTGGACGCTCGGCCCAGCTCCCATGTTGACCTGCACGGTTCCTTGCCCGGTAGCTTCCAAACCGCCGGCGGCGCTGACGCGCACCTCCACCGTTTGCCGGCCGGGCTGAAGCGCCGTCGTCGGCATCTTGAAAGCCTTGCTTTGTCCCGCGGCCAGCTCGCCAATGTCGGCTTCGATGTGGTTGCCTTGAGGATGCGACAAGCCCGGGGGCAGTTTCGCTTGCAGCGCGAGACCGCTGAGCGGACGCTTGCTGTTATTGGCCACCAAGATCTCGAAGACAGCTGGAAAACCTGCCAGCGCGGTTTCCGGGCCGGTGACGGAGACCGACAAGCTCTCTTGGGCGACGTGGGCACGGCTGCCCAAGGAGGCAAACACGGTAACGGTGGAAGTCGCTTGGAATTCACCGCCGCCTTGAAGCATCAGCTCGACGCGCAGTTGTTTCTCGGCGCCTGGAGCAAGTTCCGGCAAGATCCAAAGGACGCGCTCGTTTTGCGCAGCCGGTTTGGGATCGGCAGCGAGCAAGCGCGCGCCCGGCGGCAGTTCATCTTCGACGCGAACTTGCATAGCCGGAGTTGCACCGACGTTGCGCACCACGAGCACGTAGCGGAGGGGCTCGCCGCTGCGGTATTGAGCCGGGCCGCGTTTCTCCAAGGTCACTTGCGGCGTCACCGCGCCTTGAAACCCAGGCCCAAGCGCGACTGGATTGGAATGCGCCAAAGGTTTTTCGGGTGAGAACAAGTCCGGCAGCGGCGTCGGCGCGGCGCGCTGGATCGGCACGACTATTCGAAACGCCGGCGGCTTGTTGGTTAAGGCCGATTGCTCGGCGCTGGGCGTCCCACCAGCAATCCCTTTCCCCACTGGTGCGACAGGAGGTTCGATCAACGCGGGCGGCGGCGGCTTGACTTCCGGCGGCGCGACCTTGGGCGGCAGCGGCAGCGGTTTGCTCACTTCGGGTACGGGAGGCGTGGGCGGCAACACAGGCAGGTCCGGTAGTGGCGCCTGCGTTTCGGGCAAGGGCAAGGGAACGTTGGGCGTCGCCATCGGCGGCGGCAATGCCCCCGCATCCGTTTCCTTGACCATGGGCAAAGCCGGATTCGGAATGCTCGGCAGATCCGGCAGCGGTAGGGAAGGGAGCGGCGGTTCGTCTTTCATCGGCGGCGGCAAAGGCGGCGACGGGAACGGCGCCGGCGAATCCTCAATCTGCGGCCGCTTCGGTTCGATCCGCATCTCCCCCTTTTTTTGCTGTGCCAGTGGGGGTGGCGCTGGTGATTGCGCCATTGGCGTGACTTGCTTGGGCGCAGGAGCGCTCACTTCGCCACGGCCTTGCGGAGGAAGAGGCAGCGGGACCGGCGCATTCACGTTCGCCAGGGCCAACGGCGCGCTTTCCTCGTAATGGTCCGGCGGCACCACGGGCGCCGGCGGCCACGGCGGCCGCGCTTCCTGACCCAACACGCCGAAGCACGCGCCTAAGACGCCGACGGCCAGCACCAGCAACGCCAGCAGTTTGCGCGACGGTTGCACCTGAATCCCCCGTATTCAGCTTGTAGGACGAATGGCCAATCCGTCTTACAAAACTACGCTTCATATTTGCCGCGGTATTTCTCTATCGGGTATTTGGCGGCGTTTTTCACCAGCTTGGCCGTCATCGAATCGCTGAGGTCGATGCCCAGCGCATTGCTGAGCGTGAACAAATAGCAAGCAACGTCCGCCAATTCCTCAGCCACTTGTTCGCGCTTGGCCGGATCGTCCGTTACGCGGCGCGAAGGCTCGCAATCCATCCAGTGAAAGTGCTCCATAAGCTCCGCGGTTTCTATCGCCAGGCCCATCACCAGGTTCTTCGGACTATGAAACTGCCCCCAAGCGCGCTCGTCCGCGAAACGGCGCACAGCATCTTTCAGTTCCGCCACGGTCGTACTGTGGTCGGGCATCGCGATTTCCGAATGTAGACCCCACGCTCCGCGTGGGGTTCTTGCGGTCGGCTCCCCACGCGGAGCGTGGGTCTACTATTGGGGGAGTGCGGACTATATCTCTCTTCCAACATCTGTCAATGCGAAGCGCGAACTTTAGCGATTGTGCGGGCTGTAGGATGGTGTTTGCGCTTGTGCAGGATTTGTTTACAATCCCTCGCTCGCGCGTCGGCCTAGTGTTAAGATGCCTCGAAGGAGCACAAGCGATGGCCGGGAAAAAAAAACACGAAGCCGCGGACGGCATCACCATCGTCTGCCGCAACAAGAAGGCGGTCCACGAATACCACATCTTTGATACGCTCGAGTGCGGCATCGTGTTGACAGGCACGGAAGTGAAGAGCCTGCGCGCCGGCCATGCCAGCATCGAGGAAGCCTACGGTAAGCTGGAAAATGGCGAAGTTTGGCTGATCGGCAGCGACATTCCCGAATACGAAATGGGCAACCGGCTCAATCATAAGCCCAAACGGCAGCGCAAGCTGCTGCTGCACAAGCGCGAAATCGGGAAATTCGCTTCCAAGGCGGGCGAGCGCGGCTTCACGCTAGTCCCGATGCGTCTCTATTTCAAAGGCAGCCTCGCGAAAGTAGAATTGGCCGTCGCTCGGGGCAAGAAGCTTTTCGACAAGCGCGAGGACAAAAAGGCTTCCGAGGCGAAAAAGGATATCGCCCGCGCGCTGAGGCGCAGGCGCTAGACCTGCACGTGTCACGGAAGGGAGCGCACGGATGCGACGATTGCTTCGGAACCTCTTGCGTCTGCCGGCGCGGACCTTCAGCGGACTGCAACAGTTCTCCAATCCCGTCAATCGCCTGCAGCGCCGCGCCGAGCGGTGCGTCGCGACTTGGTTTGCCCCGGAGCATCGCAAGAAGCTGGAGAGCATTAACGGCTTTTCGTCCGTGCGTGAAGTGCACCTGTTGGCATATCTTGCGTCGCTTGCGCCGGTCGCCGTTGACCCCCTCCTCCCTGGCGTCCAGCCCGCAGACCGAAGTCTCACGACTTCGGCTACTGTAGCCAAAGTCGTGAGACTTCGGGGCTGTATCGTCGAAATCGGCGCCTTCAAGGGCCGCTCCACCGCGTATCTCGTGGAAGGCGCCCAGCGCAATCCCCTTCGCCCCGCCGTCATCAGCATCGATCCGCATTTGCGCGATACCTGGGATGACTTCCAAAGAACGGTTGCCGAGTTTGGGCTTTGCGAGCGCGGTTTGGAGATCATTCGTGGATTTTCGGCCGACGTCGGCCGGTCTTGGCGTCAACCCATCGGCTTGCTCTGGGTGGACGGCTGTCACGAGTACGCTGAAGTGTGCAAGGACATCGATCGGTTCACACCACACGTGCTGCCCGGCGGCTGGGTCGTCTTCGACGACGCACACGGCGGTCATTTTCCCGGTGTGGAAAAGGCCGTGGCGGAAAAGATGCTGCGCAATAGCGCCTTTCGCCATGTCGGTACGCTCAAGCATTTCGAAGTGTTTCAACGCTAACAGCGAGGGAGATTCGCTTGCCTCTGCGCGTACATCACTATTATCCGGTCGGCACCCACAACAGCGGCGACGCCCTGGTCGCGCACGCGCTGCGTCAGACTGTTCGGCGCTACTTCGGCCCGGCGGAGTTTGTGGACGTGCCCGCGTCCAGCCGCTATCGCGGCGCGGAGCGCGCGCTCGGCCTTTGTCGCGACAATATTCACTGGAGCAATTCGGAAGCCGACCTGGTTCTAATCGGCGGCTCCAACATGCTCGAGCCGAGCAAGCCGCGCGCGGCGCACGCCGTCAATCTTCCGCTGCAGATCGATTGCGACGCGTTGCATGGGTTGCGGCGTCCGCTGCTCTTGGCCGGCATGGGCACGGGGAGCGGCTTCGGCAGCCGTATTCGCCGCTACTCTCCCAAGGCACAGAGGGCCTTACGCGTGCTTTTCGATAAGGCGCTGGCATCCGCTGTCCGCGACGTGACTACGGTGCGCAAACTTGCCGACATCGGCGTCGCCACGCGCTGCGTCGGTTGTCCTGTCACATTCCTTACGGACCGCCCCATACGCCATGAACCTTGCGCCGGGCCGCTCTTGGTTGCCTTTCCTCCCGCGCGCATTCTGAACAAGTTCCTCGGCCCTGCCTTCATGCGCTTGGCGATGAAGTTCGTCGCTTGGCTGCGATCCCTAGGCGTGCCCCTGGTCGTGACCTTGCATGAATCCAGCGATCAAGACGCGGCTCGCGCCTGGGTTCCTGCGGGCGTGGCGCTGTTCCACACCGAGGATTTGGAAGTTCTCATCCGGCGCTTCGAGGCCTGCCGCGGCGTAGTCGGTTTTCGTCTGCACGCCGCTTTGTTGGGCTTGGGCTTGGGCAAGCCGGTGGCGCCGGTCGGCGTCGATTGGCGCGGTCTGGGCTTCATCGAGACCTTTCACCTCTACGATCTCGCGATTCGGCCGTTTCGCTTTGGCCAATTGTCCAAACTGAAACGCGTTGTCCAGCGACTGTTGGACGGCGACGCGGAACTCGTGGCCAGGCAAGACCAGGCGAAGACGCATTTTCGCAGGTTGTACGAGACGTTTTTCGAGGAAGCGGCCGCGCGCTTCAATCGGCTTGCGCTTGCAGGATGAATTGCCGTGCGCTGCGCCTTACCCAGGGATGATCCGGTCCCAGTCGAGCGGCGCGCCAACTATAGAAGAGCGCGAACAGTCCGGACCGATCCAGAAAAGGAATCACTTTCTCGACGCGCCAACCGCACTCTTGCAACATGCCGCGCAGTTGATCCAGCGGTGTTTTGAAGATCCAATGCGCGTGACCCAATCTTTGGGAATATTTGGGATTCTCGAAATTGACATAGCTCAAAACCAGCCGGCCCATGGGAGCGACAAGCGTGCGCGCGGCTTGAAGGAGTGAGTCGGGACGCGGCAGATATTCCAAGACGCCGCCGATATGGATGAGGTCGATGCCGCGCCCCTGAAAATAGGCAAGATCCGCACAGTGGCAAAGATCCTGCTGCAGGAAATGTCCTTCCGGAAGTGCCTGCCGGGCATGATCAGACGCATCGCAGCCAAAGTAATCGAAGTCACCAGGCAGCAAGCGCCGAAGCTGGGCCGTCGAGCAGCCGATGTCGAGCACGCACCGCTCGCTAAGCGAGCGCACCAGCCTTGCCATCGCTTTGAGGCGCGGGTGGGGCCGGTCGTACTTCAGCGTTTCCTGCTGCCAATAGGCCGTGGAGCTTGTACCGGTCATCGACTGCTCAACAACTTGAGTAAGCGACGCACTGTACCCGGATGCCCGGATAGGAGGCAACCGCAATCAGCCAATTGGTCCCCCTCGCCCTGAGGGAGAGGGGTTGGGGGTGACTTGATATGGACCCTGCCGCGCGAAAACGGTTCAATGGCCCCTCCAGGGACGGGACCATTATGCGCATTTGCCTCTACACGGAAACGGCGCTGCCGAATTTGGGCGGGCAGGAATGGGTGGTGGACGCCCTGGCCCGCCAGTATCTGCACGTGGGCCATGACGTCTGCGTACTCGCACCGCCGCCGCACTCGCCTTTGCGCATACAGGATCACCTGCTCCCCTATCCCGTCTATCGCCATCCGCGCTTTGTCTCCACGCGCTATTTCGTCTCTTGGTATCGCTGGTGGCTGTTGCGCGTGCACCGCAAACACGGCTTCGACATCCTTCATTGCCACAGCGTTTATCCGCCTGGCTTTTTGGCCGCGCTGACCAAGCATCGGCACCGCGCCCCCATCGTTATCACCAGCCACGGCGGCGATATCCATCAGAAGAACAAGCGACTGGAAAAGCGCAGCGTCTTGCCGAAAGTCGTCCGGGCCTTGGAAGCGGCCGACGCATTAGTTGCTATCAGCCAATTCACCGAGGAAAGCTATCGCCGCTTGTCGTCGCGGACGTTGCGCATCGTGTCGATTCCGAACGGCGTGGATTTGTCGCCCTATCGCCATGCGCCGCCGCGGCCTGCAGGCTTGGACCCCGCCATCCAACCGGGCCAATATGTACTGTTTTTGGGCCGGCTCAATTGGCGCAAAGGCGTGGATGTATTGCTTCAGGCCATGGCGCTTGACGAATCTGGAAAGAGTGCGGGCAGTGTGGAACTGGTGATCGCCGGCGACGGCGCAGAGAAAGAAAGTCTCGAGCAACAATGCGCGCAATTGGGCCTTGGGCATCGCTTGCGCTTTGTCGGCGCGGTGCAGCACCCGGACAAGGCCTATTTGCTCCAGAACGCCTTATGCACCGCCGTGCCGTCGCGCGTTTGGGAGGCGTTTCCGCTCGTGGTACTCGAAAGCTACGCAGCCGGCACACCGGTCTTGGGCACGAAGATTCCCGGCCTGAAAGACATTGTGGAGCCGGACAAGACCGGTTGGCTTGTGAACCAAGAATCGCCCGGCGAACTGGGACAGGTGCTAAGCTACGTCCGCGCCCACCCGGACCAGACGCGTGAATTAGGGCGGCGCGCGCAGCAAGTGGCGCAGGACTTTACCTGGGAGGCGGTCGCGCGACGGCATCTGGAGCTTTATGCAGAGTTGTTGGCAGCTCGCCCGAAAGCGTCGTAGCCGCATTCGCAAGAATGCGGGTCATGCCGCGGAAACCGGATTCTTGCGAATTCCGCTGCGAATTCACCGCTTACTGCGTGCGCCGCTCCGAATTCGGAGCCGCGCACGCAGTAAGCGGTGAATGCGGACACAGGAGAGGCGTATGCACGTTTTCGGCATGGTCAGCAGTCCCGACCATGTATGCGCGCGCTATCGGCTCGCGGCATTTCGGCCTTACCTGGAAGCCGCGGGCCACTCGCTGGCGATTCACTCCTGGCCCGGCAGATGGTGGCGGCACCTTTGGCGAAACTGGTCCCTTTGGCAGGCGCTGCGTCGCGCCGACCTCGTGGTCGTGCAGCGCCGTCTCTTGGGCCGTTGGCGCTTGCGCTGGCTGCGTTCGGCGGCACGCGTGCTGGCCTACGACTTCGACGACGCGATTTTCTTGCGGCATTCGTACGATCCCCGCGGACCGCATTCGGACAAGCGCCGGCGGCGGTTTGTCCGCATGGTCCAAAACGCGGACGTGGTGCTCGCCGGCAATCGATTCTTGATGGAGGAGGCCGAGAATTGTCGACTCGGGTTGGCCAAAGGCAGAAGCGGCCGCGCGCGGAGCTGGTTAGTACCCACTTGCGTCGACACCAGCCGATATGCGCCGGCGCAGCACGCGCAGACAGAGAATTGCACTTTGGTTTGGATCGGCTCATCGAGCACTCTGCGGGCCTTGGAAAAAATGCGCAAGGCCTTGGATTGGCTGGGCGCAAAACAGCCACGGCTGAATCTGCGGCTCATCTGCGACCGATCCATTGAATTGGAGAAACTGCCGATTCGTTTTTGTCCATGGTCCCAAGCGACGGAGACACGGGACCTGGCGTCCGCCGACATCGGCATCAGCTGGTTGCCGGACGACGACTGGAGTCTCGGCAAGTGCGGCCTCAAAGTTCTGCAGTATATGGCGGCGGGCTTACCGGTCGTAGTCAACCCGGTTGGCGTGCAGCGCGAATTGGTGACGCCCGGCGTCACGGGCTTGTGGGCCGAAACGCCCGAGGAGTGGTCGGCGGCGATCGAGCGCCTCAGCGGCGACCCGGAGTTGCGCCGGCGCATGGGCGCAGCGGGCCGCCGGCGGGTGGATGCGGAGTTTCATGTCAAGCAAGGGGCAG
>JAKEHV010000514.1 GCA_022614915.1 Gemmataceae bacterium
GATTCGTCGTAAGCTTCTTAAGAAAAACGCGTTACGATTTTCCAATGCACTTTTCACTATTTCTTGATTTGGAGAGTATCCCGACTGTGAATCGTTGCAACCGGCATCATGACTTCAGTGCACCACATTGGCCAAAACGCCAACCGTGGCCTAAGCTTGAGCGGCGAATTCTAAGATTATTACGGCGACGCCCACCCGAGGACGGCAATGATCGGCCGCACCTTTCTTCAGCGCTTTTGCGTCGAACGCCTCCTGTGCAAGGGGGGCATTGGCCTCATCTACATCGCCCGCCAAGCCGGTCAGGACCGGGAGGTCGTGGTCAAGGTCCTCAAGCCGGAGTTCGCCGCGAAAGCCACGATTCGGGAGCGGTTTCGCAGGGAGATTCAAGTCCTCAGCCGGCTCCAGCACCCCTACCTTGCCGAGTATTACGGCGCCTCGCTCGACCCGGGCGACATGTTCCTGGTGATGGAGTATGTGCGCGGCACCGCGCTGGATTTCCTGCAGCAGCAGAGACGCCGGTTCTCGCCGGAGCGTGTCGGCAAGATTCTCGCCCAGCTGTGCGAGGTGCTGCAAATGGTGCACGAGCGCGGCATCGTCCATTGCGACCTCAAGCCGGCGAACATCATGATCGTCCACCCGGACACCTCGTGCGAGAGCATCAAGCTCATGGACTTCGGGCTGGCCAAGGTGCCGGCTACGCTGTCCCTGACGGCGCTCGACATGATCAATTCGAGCGAGCTCATCTCGGGCTCTCCGGGATACATGTCACCCGAACAAATTCGCTCCGAAGACGTGGACCACCGCTCCGACTTATACAGCGTCGGCGTCATGATGTATGAGATGCTCGCCGGACGGCCGCCGTTTGAGCAGCCGACCATGGCGGCCCTGTTAGCGGCCCATAAGAAAGAGGCGCCGCCGACGCTGGCGCAACGGGGCCTTAACGTCCCGCCGTTCATTGAGACGGTGGTGCAAAAGTGCCTGGCCAAACACCGCGAACAGCGCCCGCAGAGCGCGAGCGAGCTGTTGCAACTGTACGAGCGGGCGCTCGGCAAGAAGATCGTCATTCCGTACAAGCCGGTCGCAACCTCCCATTCGCACCTTCAAGGAGGGGCGGGGCAAAAGCAGACAGAAGGGTCGCGCGCACCTGTCCTCGAAGCGCCGCGGCCGGCGCCGAAGCCCGCGGTCGATCCCAATGCCAGCGTCTACACGTTGGATGTGCGCATGCCCGAAAGCATGGCGCTACTCAAACTGCGCGGATTTGTGCAGGACCTGGGCGGTCAAATGGTTGAGGGCGAAGCAGGCGTCATCCGGGTGCGGCTTGACCCCGAGCAGACTGTTCAGCCGTGGTCGCGCGACGGCGGCTGGTCTTTGGGGGAGCGGAAGGTCCAGGCGGCGCCCTCCAACAAATTGATCAATATGGAGCTGCGCATCGACCGCGCCGACCCGCAGCAGCCGAACCAACTCACCATTACCCTGACGCTCCGGGCCCGCAATCTCTTGAGCATGTCCAAGCGCGATTGGAAAGAGCGCTACGATCGGATCCATCTCGACTTGAAGGCGTATATGCAGGCAATGCGTTAGTTCACCGTTTCCTTACGGGCGCGGCTCTGAATTCGAAGACAGGCGATCAACACTAGCCCGACGCGCTAGCGAGGGCAGACGTGTGGCCCGTGTGAATGTCAATTTCCTCCAGGGATTCTCACAGAATCATTGCAACGAGATGCATTTCCCTCGGGCAACCCGCCCGCCCTCGCTAGCGCGTCGGGCTAGTGTTGCGATGGGCGATCTGGACAACGCCGTCAATCGGTAGGTGTTGAATTCAAGCGGTAACTGTTGTTACTTGCCTTGCACCTCAACTTGCACAGCTTGCAGAATCTGGCGCGTGCTGTCGTCTTGCACAAAGGCGATGACGCGCAGGTTGTTGAAGTCAAGCGGCCGGGCCGGATTGGCGAAGGGGCGCTTCGTGGCCTGGTAGTTGTCGAGGTACTTGTTGAGCTGGCCGCGCAGTTCGCCGAGGTCGATCGACGCCTTGTGCTTGGAAGAAGCGGCGGTCAGAGCTTTACCCGCGACGCCGCCGGGGAAAGCGCGCACGACGTTGTGATGGAAGCGAATCTTGTTGCTGCCGGCGTAGCGAACCGTTTCTTCCGCCAACAGGATGCGCAGCTTTTTCTGCGAATCGCCGTTGCCCACGCCGGAAACATCGACGTGGATGTCGATGCGCTCGCCCTTGCAGCTGGTCTGGGCGGTGAGCTTGGCGCCGGCGGGGTCTTCGAGCAAGGGATCGATCACCTCGCGATAGCTTGCGTATTTCTTTTCGGCGTTGGCGATGCCGCCGCCGCCGTACGCAGCCGGTTTGCCGTTGAAGATGCTGCAAGGCACGCCGCGCACTTCCTTGGCAAACGATTCTCTGTAATAGGCCCAGCGCGCTTCCGTGTCGGGATTGGTCATGGGGTCCGGGCCTGGGACGTGAATGTGATATTGGATGAGGACCAAATCGCTCGGCTTATACGTTTTAGTAAGCACATCGAACGCGAGATCGGCGGCCACGCACGGCGGACAGGTCGCGCCGGTGAAAAGCTCGAGGAAAACGGCCCGGTCGCTTTTGGTCTTGCGGCCGGCAAAGGGCGTGCCCTTGAAGGGCGGCATTTTCGCCAAGTACTCGCGGTCGAGTTCTTCGTCGATCTTGGACTGCTGCGGATTGACTCCTTTAGGAGTTTTCACGTCTTGGCCGCTGGCTACGAGGGCGGCCGCGCACCAAAGCGCTGCTACCGAGCCAAACAACATGATTCCAAACGGGCAACGTAGACGGTTCACTGTTGTCTCCTTGGGTGAGGATCTAAGAATGCAGTAATCTTCGCGCCCGGACCCGGCAAAAGCAAGGAAATTGCCAAAATCGCATAGCGATGGCGGCACGGATTGTCGATCCGTCCAACGCAAGGCGTTGCAGTTTAACAATTGGTTCTCATTCGCCGCACAACAAATGGAAAAAACGCTTGTCGAGCAAGAAACGAGGACATATGCTGTCTGTCACCCATGTCGCGTCAATTTGAGGCTTTTTTGTCTAAAGGTCGATCCATGAAGTTGCAAACCGCATGGTTGGCGGCATTGACCGCCCTCCTGGCCCCGGCCGTGTTGTGCGCCGGCGAAATGGCCAAAGTGGATTCGGTTGCCGGAGGGTTATTCGCCAAAGGCGCTGGTCCTAACTGGCAGGCGTTGAAAGCGGGCGACGCCGTCAAGCCCGGCGTCCACCTGGTCGCGATGCCGCAATCGGAGATTGTGTCGGCCAACGGCGCCGTACAGGTTATGATGCTTGCCGACATCGGCCAACGGGGCCCGCTTGCCGTTCTGGAATCAGGCCTATCCTTGAACCAAGCCAAAGACGCCGATCTGGATTTCACGCTCGAGCGCGGTCTGGTCGTGTTCTACAACAAGAAAAAAGCAGGCGCCGCCAAGGTTCGTGTCCGTTTTGGCGCCGAATCGTGGTTGTTTACCTTGCACGATCCGGAAACCAGAGTCGGGATCGAGATTTTCGGCCGCGTGCCCGCCGGGATTCCCACGGACCTCGCGACCATCGAACCGCCGACGCTGGAAGTGGTCGGCATTGCAATCATTGGGGAAGCGTTTCTCGATCAAGGCGATCGGGGCGTCGGGTTGAAATCGCCTCCTGGACAAGCCCTCTTTCATTGGGATTCCACCGAGAAAAAACTAAGTGTCCAGCGCTTGGACAAGCACCCCGGCACGCTCGTCAAGCCTTTCGACGATCGGGAAAACAAGCTGTTCAAGGAAATTTGCGCCGCCTGCTCGCATTTGTTCCATGAGAAAGGTCTGTCGGCTTGGCTGCGCGAGTTGAACGAAGCGGCCGGCAAGCAGCAGCGCCTCACCGGCATTACCTTGGCCGGAGCGCTGGACGAATTAGCGGTCGTGCACGACGTGCTGGCCACGTCGAAGCATGCGGACTCCCGCGCCCACGCCGTCTTGGTCATGCGGCATTGGCTGGGCCGCGAGCCGGGCCAGGTGCAGAAGTTCTACAACGCACTCACCAAGGAAAAGGGACTGACCGACGTGCAGGCGCGCTCCGCGCTGCAACTGCTGATCGGCTTCGATGAAGAGGAGAAGGGCCGGCCGGAAACGTACGACATGCTGATTCAGTATTTGCGGCACAGCAAACAGGCCGTGCGCGAATTAGCCCATTGGCATTTGGTGCGTCTGGTGGCCAAGGGTAAGGACATCCCCTACGACGCGGCGGCCCCGGAAGCAGAACGCCAAAAAGGCTATGAAAGTTGGCGCTCGCTCATTCCCGAAGGGCGACTGCCGCCTGAGCCAACACTGAAAAAGAAAACTCCGTAATTCGTTCGCCCAGCCCGACGCGTGAGCGAAGGATATTCGTCTATAAGAACGCAGCGCTGATAGGAGCAATTATGTCGGCTGTAACTCGCCTTAGCCTTGTCGCAGGCTTCTCGCTGGTGGCGCTTACCCCGCTGAGCGGCCAATATCCAGGATATCCGTATCCCTATCCTCCCACATACCCAGGCTTCGGGCCGGGCGGTTATCTTCAAGGTCAAGCCTCGGTCATCAATGCCTCCGGCGACCTTATGGTTAAACAGGAGCAGGCGCGCGTGGAACGTGAAAAGGCCAACCAGGCCAAGCTCGACACCCAAAAGAAGTCGTTCGATCAGCGGCTCTACGAAAAGATGTTGACGCCGGCCTATGGCGAAGTCGCGTCT
The DNA here is from genome assembly GCA_022614915.1 of Gemmataceae bacterium. Lineage (GTDB taxonomy): Bacteria > Planctomycetota > Planctomycetia > Gemmatales > Gemmataceae > JAKEFD01. The sequence continues at coordinate 4,725 of JAKEHV010000514.1, forward strand.
CGTGATCAAGCCCTGCTCCTGAAGCGCATCATGACGAATCCCATGCAAGCGGAAATCACCAGCGGCAAAGCGCACAACATCATGTTGCCGTACCTGACCAATGTCGCGTTGCAAGGCATTCAAGGGCCGCCGATCATGCTCGACCAGCAGCAGATGCGCTACATCAACGTTACGACAACCGGCGAGGGCGGCTTCAACCTCGGCATCTTGCGCGACGGCGGCCACGTCAAATGGCCCATGGCCCTGCGCGGCAGCCCCACGCAAAAGAAGCTCGACAAGTTGCTGCCCGACGCGGTCGCCGCCGTGGCCAACGACTCTTTCGACCTCAAGACCTACAAAGAACTGACCAAGGATGTCGCCAAACTGACCGACGAATTGCGCACCAAGTTCCACAAAGAGGAAATCGACGGCGGGCTCTATCTCGACGGCAAGCGCTTCATGGACAGTCTCGAATCTGCCGTACGGGGCCTGGCGGAGCCGACCGCCTCGAAAACACTGCAGGGCTCATTTGCGGCGACCGGGCGGACAATGCCGGAGCTGGTGACGAACATGGCGCAAAAGGGCTTGAAGTTCGCGCCGGCCAATCCGGGCAACGACACGCCTTATTTCGCACTCTACAACGCGATGATCGCCTACAGCAACGGCGCCGTGGATTCCAACGCCTTCAAGACGCAATTCGCGCCCATTAACTTGTACGAAAACTACTACGACAAAACCACCAAGTCCAACATCAAATAACGGGGAAGTTCGCCATGCTTCAATCGCTTGTCTTGTTCGCCGTCTTGCCGTACACCGCCGCGCAAACCGGGCCGCTGGAGATCTACAACGCTCGCGCCACGTATGGCTATCTGGGCGCAACGTATGCCAAGGACACCCCGGGCCGCTTGCCCGGCGACATTATTTATTTCACCTTCGACATCAAGAACTTGAAGCTCGACGACAAAGGCCGCGCTTCTTATTCGCTGCTCGTCGAGGTGGAAGACTCTCGTGGACGGCCGCAATACAAGCTTGGACCCATGAACTCGGTGGCCCAAAACTACTTGGGCGGCAACTCCATGCCCTGCAGCGCTCATTTGGAAATCCCGGTGGACACGCCGCCCGGTGATTACAAGTTTCGCGTGACCGTGACCGATCGGCTCGCCAACAAGAGCGCGACGTTCGAGCGGATCGGCAAAGTGCTCGCTCCGGATTTCGGCCTCATTCAGGTGGCGACCTATGCCGACCGGGAAAGCAAAGTGCCTGCGCCGACCCTCAACGTGGTCGGCGCGTCGCTGTACGTGCATTTCGCGGCCGTCAATTTCGCGCGCGAGCCAGGCTCGAAGCAGCCGGACGTGCACGTGAGGCTGCGCGTGCTGGACGAGAACGGCAAGCCGACTTTTTCCAAACCGCTGTCCGGCATGGTCAACAAGAACATACCTGAAGACTTAAAGATTCTTCCTTTGCAATTCGCGCTAACGCTCAACCGCGCCGGCAACTTCACGGTCGAGATCGAGGCGCGCTGCATTCTGTGCAAGAAAACCGTGAAGACCACGCTTCCCTTGAAGGTCGTGGCCGGACCGTGAGCGTCGCGATGTGTCCTGTCACGGACTACAAATGCAGTTCCACCACGTCCTTGTCGTGCAGGACGTGGTCCCGGCTCACGGATTGGCCGTCGAAAACTCCCGTTCCCCAGATCCGCGCAGACTTGAGGTTGGCGGAAAAATCGCGGTGCACGAGCGCGGCCATCTCCACGAGCGTGCTGCCGGACGGGCACGTGAACGGCGACGTCATGTCCGGCGGTTTGCCCGGCTGCTTGGTGTAGACGCGAATCACATTCAGGAACCTGTACAGCGCATTGCGCAAATCCTCCATCCCCTGGCCGTGCTCCGCGGAGATGACGTGGATGGGATACTTCTTTTCGAATAGTTCGCGGACAACCTCCAGGCGCACCGCGGCATCGTCGCCGTCGATCTTGTTTGCGACCAGCAGCGTCTTGACATAGACTTGCGTCAGATCGTCTTGCTGGCTCGGCTTTTTGCCCAGGTGTGTTTTGACTTCGGCGAGTCGGTCGACGACAGTCTGGGCGGCGAAAGGGCCGTCGTCATCCGCCAGGTCGACCATCAAGAGGGCGGCGTCGGCGGAACGGACCATACTGGAAAGATACGGCTCCATGACGTCGGCAGTGATGGGCGGCGTGTCGATGAGCTGGACCTTGACGTCTTCCCATTCCATCATGCCGACGTGCGGCTCGCGCGTCGTGAACGGATAGGCGGCCACTTCGGGCGCGGCCCGCGTCAACCGCGTCAAGAGGCGGCTTTTGCCTGTATTGGGACCGCCCAGAACGATGTACTGCCCCGCGCCCTGCTTGGGGATTTTGTAACTGGGACCGCCGCCCTTTTTGGGGCTCTTCTTGGCGTGCTCGACTTCTTCGCGCGCCTCGCTCATTTTCGTCTTGAGCTCGGCTTGCAGCTTTTCGCTTGCCTTGTGCTTGGGCACGAGCGAGTACATTTTCTTGAGGCAGGCCAAGCGCTCCTCCGGCGTCTGGGCCTTCTTGTACTCCTGCTCCGCTTCGAGATACTGCGGCGTCAAGTTGGCTGCCATTGTTTTTTCCCGCCTTTCCCAGTATCGTCCGTTTCTCCCTCATGATAAGACTCGCCCGGCTCGCTCGCAAAGGATGCGGCGCATGAAAATCGTCACGGTCATCGGCGCCAGGCCGCAGTTCATCAAAGCCGCCGTGGTGTCTCGGCAATTGAAGAAGCAAAGCCGCGTAGAAGAGCTGCTCGTTCATACCGGCCAGCACTACGACGACAACATGTCCGAGGTGTTCTTCCGCGAGCTGGAAATTCCCGCGCCCGCTTTTCACCTCGGCATCGGCTCCGGGCCGCACGGGCAGCAGACCGGCCGCATGCTCGAAGCCATCGAAAAAGTGCTTCAGGGCGCCCGGCCGGACCGCGTGCTCGTCTATGGCGACACCAATTCGACGCTGGCAGGGGCCTTGGCCGCGGTGAAACTGCACATCCCGATCGCCCACGTGGAAGCCGGTTTGCGCTCGTTCAATCGCCGCATGCCGGAAGAAATCAATCGAATCGTTACGGATCACGTGTCAGAGTGGCTGTTCGCGCCGACCGAAGCGGCTGCCGCCAATCTGCGCACCGAGGGGAGGCCGGAAACAGCGATTCATCTGGTCGGCGACGTGATGTACGACGCCGCTCTTGACGCCGGACGCCGCGCCAGCAATGAGGTACTGGAGAAACTGAAGCTTCGACCGAAAAGCTATCTGCTCACGACGATTCATCGCGCCGAAAACACGGATGATCCCGTGCGGCTGCAGAACATTCTGGAAGCTTTTCACGCGTTGAGCAAAGAATGGACGGTGGTATTGCCGCTGCACCCGCGCACGCGCGTTCTCCTGCAGCAGTCGCCGGCGATCGCGCGGCTGGTGGAAAGCTTGCGCGTGCTTGAACCCGTCGGCTTCCTTGACATGGTGGCCTTGGAAAAAAACGCCCGCCTCATCGCCACCGACTCGGGCGGCGTGCAAAAGGAAGCGTTCTTTCAGCGCGTGCCCTGCGTGACGCTGCGCGACGAAACCGAATGGGTGGAGCTGGTCGAGTTGGGCTGGAACCGCATTGTGCCGCCGACGAGTGTCGACGGCATTGTCGCCGCCGTCCGCGAGTCGCTGACAACAACGCCGACAAAAACCCCTCCCGACAACCTTTACGGCGGCGGCAAGGCAGGCGCGGCCATCGTCGAGAAGCTTGCGCGGTGACAGGGACGCGCCTACAAATCCTCGACCCACCAAAGTCCGAGGCTTTTGTCGGCGAAACGGCCGCCATCCTGAGTATTGCCTTCATTGAGCAAGCGGCAGGGCGGCGGCAACGCAAACGGCGACATTTGCAGATTGAGCGGCCGCCAATCGCCGGGAGCGATGTCCCAGTTCCGCGCATGATTGGGAAAGGTCGTCGTCAACAGATACGTGGAACCGCTCGCTTTGATCTGCGCAAGCGCTTGGGCAACTTCCGCCAGCGGCAAATGCACGAGGCAATCGCGGCACAGAACCAAGTCCACGCGCGGCAGCGATGCGGTTAGGAGATTCCATTGCGCAAAGGAAATCTTAGGCTGCGACGCGCGCCCGTAACGCTCTTGATTGGAACGGATCAGCGGTTCGACGATGTCCGCGCCGATGTATTCTTGAAGCCGGAGCTCTACTTGAGCCATCCAGTGAAAGTCGCCGCACGGAATGTCGAGGACGCTGCGCACGCCGAGCTCGGCGAAGAGCATGGGCAAGGCTTGCCGGACGACGGCGGTCTCTTTGGCATTGGACCCAGGCCCGGAAACGGAACGCGCGTCTTGCCAGGTATTGGTTTCGTAGAAGCGCGTGAACAGGGCCTCGTGCGTTGGACGCGCCGGCCGCAACTTCCAAAGCCATCGCCTCAAAGTGGACTTGAGTAAGCTCATTTCCTCATCCCCACCTACTCACGCTGCCAGACGACGGCCGAGCTTGCCCGTACCTTCATAATGGCCGACGATCGCTCGGACGACGCGTTCCCGCTGGGCGACGGTAAGTTCCGGGTACATGGGCAGAGCCAGCGTCGTGAGGGCGGCCCTTTCGCTTTCTGGAAACTCGCCGTTCTTATGTCCCAAGGAGCTGAAGCATTCCTGCAGGTGCATGGGCTGTGGATAATAGACCTCCGTGCTGATTTTCTGCTTCTGCAAATGTTCGCGCACACCTTCGCGATCGTCGCAGCGCACCACGTATTGGTTGAAAATGTGCCGCGCTTGCACGACTTTCGGCGTCCTGACGAGGTCCCCCAGGCCGCTTCGAGCGAAAAGTGCGGTGTAATGCGCTGCCGCTTGCTGCCGGGCCGCCGACCAGGAATCCAGGAGCGGAAGTTTCACGCGTAAAACGGCGGCGTGAATCGTATCGAGGCGAAAGTTGCCGCCCAGGACTTTGTGGAAGTACTTGGGGTTGGAGCCGTGGCCGCGCAACAGGCGGATCTTGTCGGCCAAGGCAGAGTCGTTGGTCACGACCGCGCCGCCGTCGCCGAAGCCGCCGAGATTCTTGGAAGGAAAGAACGAATAGCAACCGGCCGTGCCCATGCTGCCCGCGCGTCGGCCTTGGTACTCGGCGCCGATCGCCTGAGCCGCGTCTTCAATGACCGCTAAGCCGTGTTTCGCCGCGACTTCTAGGATCGGGTCCATGTCGGCGCATTGGCCAAACAGGTGCACAGGCATAATCGCTTTGGTGCGCATGGTCACCTTGGCGCCAATCCCCGCCGAGTCGATGTTGAACGTAGCGGGATCGATATCGACAAAAACCGGGCGCGCGCCCAGACGCGCGATCGCGCCGGCGGTGGCGAAAAACGTATACGGCGTGGTGATCACTTCGTCGCCGTGGCCGATGTCGAGCGCCATCAAAGTCACGACCAGCGCATCGGACCCCGACGACACGCCGATGCAGTGCTTGGCCCGGCAATACTGAGCGACCTCTTGCTCCAAAAGCTCGATGTCGGGGCCGTTGATGAAATGCTGCGACTCGACCACGCGCAGAAGTGCGGCTTGGACGTCCGCCTTGATGCGGGCGTATTGCGCTTTGAGGTCGAGCATCGGAATCGGCGTGTGCTCCATGTTTTTCCTCACTTGGTTATTACTCATGCGCTTTTGCGCAGCGGCCAACGGGTGGGCGGGATGGCGACTACTTCGCCGCCTCGGTCCAGCGAGCGTTGGCCGTATTCCAGCACGGAAACGACCATGGCCCCGGCCAAGCCGTCCGAGATGGGCCGACGCCCGTAGCGGATGCATTCAACGAAATGCTGCGCTTCGATCGTAAGCGGTTCCATCCCGCTCCACGGCAGCGTGATCTCCTCGCCTTGTCGCAGCGTCACCATGTCAGCGCCGGCGGTCCGTTCGAAACCTTTGTTACAAAGGACGAACTTGCGATCGCCGGTGTCGTCAAAAATCGCGGATTTCTTGCTGCCCACGACCGTTAGTTTGCGACTCTTGTGCGGGTCGAGCCAGCTCACGTGAAACTGCGCCAGCCGGCCGCCAGGAAACTCGAGCGTAGCAAAAACCACGTCAGCGATTTTTGGATTAACAATGTTTAGGCCGCGGCATTGCACGGAAATCGGGGCGCCGCCGAGCAGCCGGCACGCCACGGACACGTCGTGCGGCGCGAGCGACCACCAGGCGTTTTCATCCGAGCGGATCGTGCCCAGGTTCAGGCGTTGTGAGTAAAGAAAGAAAACTTCGCCCATCTCTCCTTGATCGATCATTTCCCCGATGCGGCATACGATGGGATGGTATTCGAGCAGATGGCCGACCATCAGCACCCGGTTTTGACGCTGGGCCAGCTCGGTCAGTTCGATTGCGTCGGCGGTGCGCAGTGTCATCGGTTTTTCGATCAAGACGTGCTTGCCGGCATGTAACACGCGCCGGCCGACATCGAAGTGCGTGGGCGCGATGGACGCCACCACAACTCCGGCGAGAGAGTTGTCCTCCAACAGGTCTTCCAGGCGCGTACTGACGCGCAGGTGCGGGAATTGCTGCCGCACTTTGTCGAGCGACGCTGGGCTAACATCGCAGCACCAGCGCAACTCCACGTCCGGCAATCCCGCGAGGGTCTTCAGCCAATTGCCTCCCCAGCGACCGGCCCCGACGATCCCCAATACAACCATACCTCTTCCCCGCGACAGCACCGCAGCGGGCCTTGTTCCGGCACGGCCCGCCTTTTCTTATCCACAGATTAGCGCAGATGAACGCAGATTAGATAAAGAGAAAGCATCACTTGCACCGTTTTTCATCTGCGTTTATCTGCGGATGCAATCCTATGCCGCTTCCGCCCCGGGCGGCAGCGGCGTGTTTTCGTCCACGTCCAGGCAGACGAGTTTCCCTTTGGCAATTTCCTGATAGCGCAAGCCGCTGTAGGGGCAGGTCAAGACGCCGTGCGCGTTGGCCGCGCCCAGGCGATAACCGTGCCGGCTCATCCAGCCCACGTGTTTGGCCGGCACGCCCATAACGAGCGCATAGTCGGGCACGTCGCGGGTCACCACCGCGCCGGCGGCGACGAACGAATAACGTCCTACGATGATTCCGCAGACGATGGTGGCGTTGGCGCCGACGCTAGCGCCGCGCAGCACGCGCGTCTGCTCGTACTTGTGCCGGCGCACGATTTCACTGCGCGGATTGACGATGTTGGTAAAGACGCACGACGGACCGAGAAAGACGTCGTCTTCGATGTAGGCGCCTGTATAGAGCGAGACGTTGTTCTGGATTTTCACGTTGTTGCCGATGACGACGTGGGCGGCGACGTGCACGTTCTGTCCCAGAATGCAGCGTTCGCCTATCTTGCTATGGGGCATGACGTGGCAAAAATGCCAGATCTTTGTGCCTTCCCCAATTTCACACGGTATGTCCACATAGGCCGATGGATGAGCGTAGTACTTTGCTTGCACGGCGACCCCTCTTCCGTGAGAGCTTCCCCTGGCGATGAGTGTCCACTATTCTTTGTGGAGGCGAAGGTCGGTGATAACAATTCGAGAAAACAGAATCAACGCGACTTCATGAAACACGGAATGGAACCTGGCAAGCACGGCAAGACCTGCAAGAGTACTTTGGGCACGATTCTTTCCTATCATGTTGATCCCTCCTTTTGCGAATGCCTTCGTCCTGACCGGCCCGACCGGCTCGGGCAAGTCCGCCCTCGCCGTCCGAATCGCCGAACGCATCGGGGCCGAGATCATCTCGATGGACTCGATGGCAATCTATCGCGGCATGGATGTCGGCACCGCGAAGCCAGCATTAAAGCGTTTTGTTTCCAACTTAGAGTCCATTCAACGACTGGATATCGGGACCGCGAAGGCGACACCGGAACAACGGCAAGTCGTGCCGCATCATCTGCTGGACGTGCTGGAGCCGTGGGAATCAGGCAGCGTTGCTTGGTGGCTTGATCGGGCGGCGCTGTGCAGTGAGGACATCGAAAGCCGCGGCAAGACGGCGCTCTTTGTGGGAGGCACGCCTCTTTATCTCAAGGCACTGATGTTTGGATTGTTTGACGGACCCGAGGCGGACACGGCTTTGCGGCAGCGCTTGGAGCAGGAAGCTCTCGAGAAAGGGCCGGCAGACCTCTTTCAACGCTTGGCTGCCATCGATCCGCCAAGCGCACAACGCATACATCCCAATGACCTTCGCCGGATTGTGCGTGCTTTGGAAGTCCACGCATTGACCGGGAAACCCATGAGCGCGTGGCAAACGCAGTGGAAAAAAGAGCCCGCAGTCGTGAATCAGGAAACAGGATTGCGGAACCGGGGCGCGCCGCGCTGCGTTTGGCTGGATTTACCGAGAGACTTGCTGTATGAACGCATCAACCGCCGTGTGCAGGACATGTTTGCGGCTGGATGGCTCGAGGAGGCGCGGGGACTTTTGGCGTTGGAAAAGCCGTTGAGCCGAGAAGCGGCTCAGGCCTTGGGATACAAAGAGATCTTTGCTTACCTACGAGGTCATGGGACACTGGACGAAACGATTGCCCTGGTGCAAACACGCACACGGCAGTTCGCCAAACGGCAAATCACCTGGTTTCGCCATCTTCCCGGCCTGGTCCGGACAACAACTGAATTGACAGAAACCCTTTGGCAACCGACAATGTAGTGAGTCCTATCCACACGGATTACGAAAACGACGGTCAGGCCGGGGGAGTATCGGCTTTTATGGCGGTGACCTTTCAAGTCTTGGACGGCATTGATAAAGGGCGCGTCTTTCGCGATTTGCCAGTTCCCCTCACCATTGGGCGGGAAGAAGGCAACATCCTGCGCCTTAACGACGAACGCGTCAGCCGCTACCACGCCAAGGTGCAGGTGGACGGCGACGACTTCATCCTGACAGACTTGGAAAGCACTAACGGCACGCGCGTCAACGGCACCGTCGTGCAAATTCGCCGGCTGCGCTTCGGCGACCGCGTCAACGTCGGCCGCTCGCTGCTCTTGTTCGGCACCAACGAACAAATCGCGGCCCGCATGGCCAGCGCGGAAAGCGCCAGCACCGCTCCCTCGGGCGTCTCCGCCGAGGAACACGCGGAACACTCTTCGACACTTCAGCAGGCGACCGCGCCGGGACATGTCGACGGCAATCTCGATTTCATCGTCAATGTGCAGCCCGACGAAGTCGTCAGCGCCACGCGCGAGGCCCTGTTTATCGGCAATAAGCCGCTGCCGCCCCTGCCGCAGAAACTGACACCCTCGCAGGCCGCGCGCTTGGCGGAAATACTCGACTTCTTGCACCAAGGGCTGATCGTTGCCACGGACAGTATTCAAGCCAAGGAGGACGGCACGCAAGTAACGCTCGGATTCGCGGATTGGCAGAAAGTCTTGGCAATTCAACTGCTGCTGGCGAGGTATCTCCGCGCGGTTTCGGAGCCGGAGATACTCGGCAACGATCCGGCATAGAGCCCCGATCCGAACAAGCTTCAAGGTTCGAGGAAGACTAGGATTAAGACGGAGATTAGGATTAGGAAGAGGATTAAGAGCAAGATCAGGATTAGGATCAAGGGGCCTTGCAATGCAGGCCGAAGAGTGTTGGTTCAGTCACGAAAGCTCGAGGTGTATCGAGAGGCCATAGCTTTTGTCGCGTGGCTTTCGCCGGTGTTGGAAGGGACCTTGAGGGTTGGCGACATCAAAGATCAGCTGGAGCGCGCTTCATCTTCCATTCCGCTGAACATAGCCGAGGGCAACGGCAAATACACCCCGAAAGATCGTTGCCGCTTTCTTGATACCGCACATAGATCAGCGCTCGAATGCGCATCGGTCCTGGATGTCTTGGTCGCGAAAGGGAAATTGACACGCGAGCAGATTCGACCGGGAAAAGAGCGCCTTCAGAGGATTGTGCGAATGCTTATCGGATTGATCAAAAGCAATTCGACTCGTGAGTATGAGAAAGGTGGCACGACAACCGAGTCGTAATCTTGATCTGGCTCCTAATCCTCTTCCTAATCCTAATCTTAACTCTTGATCTTTGTCCTTGTCTTCTTGGCGCGGGCTATGCCGTCTCCCGTTGTTCGACGTGATTCGTCAGTCTCCCAATTCCGCTGATTTCGATGTGCACGACATCCGCAGCAGCCAGCGTGAAGTTGTCGGGCGGCACGATCCCTGTCCCCGTAAGCAACACCGCACCCTTGGGAAAACTCGTCTCTTTCCCCAGCCAGCTAATGAGCTCGTCGAACGGCCGTTTCATCTTGTCCAAGGATGTCTTGCCGTCGAATATGGTCTTGCCGCCGCGCTCGATGGTCAAACGAATATGCGTCTGGGCCAATACCGGCAGGCTGTCGGCCAGCTTGATGGCGGGGCCGATGGCACAAGAATGGTCGTACATCTTCGCTTGCGGAAGATAAAGTGGATTCTCCCCTTCGATATCGCGGGCGCTCATGTCGTTGCCGATGGTGTAGCCGACCAAGCGCAGTTTCGGCGAGATCACCAGCGTCAGCTCCGGTTCGGGCACGCTCCAGCGGCTGTCGCGACGAATGTGCACGCGTTGCCCCGGACCGGACACGCGCCACGCCGGCGCCTTGAAAAACAACTCCGGCCGCGCGGCACTGTAGACGAGGTCATAGAATTGCGCCGCTCCGACTGACTCGCGTTCACGCGCCTCCTGGCTGCGCTTGTAGGTCACGCCCGCCGCCCACACCTCCTGCTGATCGAGCGGCGCCAGGAGCGTGCAATCTTCGAGCGGCACTTGCCGGCCGTCTTCGTCGAGACCGTCTTCGGCAGCCGCGCGCGGATCGTCCGAGTGCAGAATATCGCTCAGCGTTTCCAAGCCGATAAAGCGGTCGAGCTTGAGCAGCTTGACGTGATCGTCTTCAAAAGCAGCGACGCGATTGTCGCCGCTTTCCAGTTGTACCTTGCACAAGCGCATGTTCAGGTTCTCTCTCCAAACTCTAGTGCTTCGACGCGCCCGGAGGGCCAATCTACCAGCAGAAGCCTTTTGAAGGAATAGTCTCCCCCAATGTTGAGCGCGGGAACTTCTCCAAAGCGGCTTTCACGTTCTCGATGCGTGTGGCCCGAGAATAGGAATGCCAAACGACCTTGGTGTTTTTCCAACAGTCTCTCCATGTGCGCATTGCCCGCAATCGCGTCCCACAGAAAGCCGTCCAGCGTCGCCGGCGGACCGTCGCGCGGAAAGTTCAAGGCGTAGACAGCCGGATGATGGGTCAACACGATCACCCGTTTGGCTTGTTGTGTCGCGGTCTCCAAGTGCCGGGCCATTTGCTCGACGACGCGTTGGGTAAAGCGGACGTCGTCGAGCGGCCAGCGTACGAAGCGGGCGTCGTTATGCCGGCCGCGGCTAAAGACTTTGTGCCGCAGCCGATACTCCCAATCGGCGGTCATTTCCTGGATCTTCTCGAGCGACCAGGAATAGTCGTACCAGTTGACGGAGCCGGCGACGGCGAGACCTGCATCCGGCAAGAGAAGCGGCGCATGATCGAGGTACTGGAATCCAGACTCGGCGCAGGCTGACGGCAAATACTGCTCGTAGACTTGGAGCGAATCGCCGCGCTCGTCGTTTTCCGTGACCCACAAGTCGTGATTGCCCGGGACAAGGGCTTTGGGGCAGCGGAATTCCCGGAACAGATCGAGGCACGCGCGGAATTTATCTTGGGTGCCGAGGTCGCCGCCCAGGAGAAGGAGGTCGGGCGGCCGGTCGCGCAGATAGCCCACAAGCGCCCGTGTCGCTTCATCTCCCTCGCGGCGGTGGCCCCAGTGCAAATCCGCGCTTACAGCGATGAGCATCACTACTTCTTTTGCACTTCGCGCTCGGACGTCCAGAATAGGGCATTGACAATTAAACGGACGAAGTTGTCGTCGTCAAAGTCCTTTTGGTGTCCGAGCGAAGTGTAGAAAACGCGGCCGCCTTTGTAAGATCGCGTCCAGGCGATGGGCTCGCGCTGGTCCGGGATGCTGCCGTACAAAAGAACGTGCGCGTCTTTCAAGAGCCCGGTGTTCTTATAAAGGCTGCCGACGGACTTAAACGGCTTGACCCCCACCAGTATGGGGTGAGTCTTGTCCTGGTCGGCAAACTCGACTTCGGTGAGTGGACCGTCTTTGTAATGCCCCTTGTAGTTGCCGCCGAAAACCTCCTTGTCCAGTTCGAGCCACTTCTGAAAGCCGTGGCTGGCGGTGCGTAAGCCGACAATGGGTTTGCCGGACAGGCAGTATTTCTTGACGCGCTCGAGCTGTTCGCCGTCGATGGTGAGCCGGCGCGTGTAGAGGAGCATCACGTCGCAGGTGTCCAAGTTTTCCAAGCCGGGCAGATCGTCAAACACTTTGGTGAAAGCCCGCGTGCATTGGACGTTGTAATGCGCTTCCAGGTGTTTTTGCAATTTGGCCAGCGAGGTATTGGAGTCGTATTCGAACGAGCCGGAGACGAGGCAGACCCGCAGCGGTTTGGCGGTTTTCTTCTCGCCTGCAAAGCTGGGATAGCATTGGCAGAATGACCACACGACGCCGAGAACCAGCAAAGTCTGCTTCATGATTGCCTCCAACTAGCATCAATTCGCACCATTCTAGGACTGCGCTTCCCGGAACACAAGCGGCGGTTTTGTTTGACCCAAGCGCGCCGGACACTATGCTGGGACCATGGCAAACGCAGGCGAAGCACGCTCCGGCACCGGCAAGTGGATGGCGCTGACCGCGGCCCTCTTGGGCTGGATGTTCGACGGCCTGGAGATGGGCTTATTCCCGCTGGTGGCCCGGCCGGCGCTTATCGACCTTGGCGTCCCCTCCGCCGACGTGGCAAACTGGCTCGGCATCATCACCGCGCTCTTTCTCGTGGGCGCGGCGACTGGCGGCGTCTTATTCGGCTGGCTCGGCGACCGCATTGGCCGGGTCCGCGCCATGATGCTGAGCGTGCTTACGTACGCGCTCGTCAGCGGCATGGCGGGCTTCGCGACGGAGGCGTGGCAAGTCGGCGCCCTGCGCTTCCTAGCCGCGCTCGGTATGGGCGGCGAATGGTCGCTGGGCGTCGCCTTGATCAATGAAATCTGGCCGGACCGTTCGCGCGCCTTCCTCGCGGGACTCATCGGCGCCGCGGCGAACGTCGGCTATTTGTTCATTGCCCTCATCGGCCGCGGTTTGGCAACTTATGTTTTGGAAATCAAAGCATGGTTGGTTGACACGGGGCTGCCGGAGAACTGGGTGCATTACCTGTTTAGTTCGGACAATTCGGGCTGGCGCTTGCTCATGATGATGGGCGCCCTGCCCGCATTACTCACATTCTTCATTCGCCTGTTTGTACCCGAATCGCATCGCTGGGAACATGAACGGCAACGTGGAGCGACGTCGCATTGGGCAAACCACGACCTTCTCGCAGTTTTGTTGGGGGCTGGCGCTGCATGCGGAATCGTCGTCCTGTGGGCGGTAAAGCTGCCCTTGTTCATGCAGATTCTGGGAACGCTCGTAGGCCTTGCGATCGTAACGGGCGGGTACATGTATCCAGTCGCTCTCTACATCCGCCGTGCCGCGCTGGCAACGCCGGCAAATAGACTTCCCTGGCGCTCCACGTTAGGCATGATGTTTCTGGCCGCCTGCCTCAGCGGCGTAGCGTTGCTTGGTACATGGGGATCCATCCAGCAGGCGCCGTCCTTCGCCGATGAGCTGGTGGAAAAAGAGTTCCACAATGAGTTTAATCATTTGCTGCTCAAAATGAGTCGCGAAAGAATCCCTCAACAGCAACAATACAAGCAGATTGCGGAGTTTCGAAACCAACAAAAGGAGGCGCAAGCCACCGCGCGCTCGGACACGCAGATTTCGTCCTCAGTCGGTGCAATTGTGGGAACTATACTCGCTGCATTGGCCGCCGGTTGGCTCGGCAGGCGTATCACCTATTGCGTCTTGTGTCTCGGCTCGATGGCGATCATCCCTACGATTTTTCTCACGCCAGACACCGTGGATTTGCGTTTTCTTCTCTTCAGCTTCTTGGGCGGAGCACTCACTGCGTCGTTTTATGGCTGGCTGCCGCTGTATCTGCCGGAGCTATTCCAAACGCGCATCCGCGCCACTGGACAAGGCTTCGGCTTCAACTTTGGCCGCATCCTCGCAGCGATCGGGGTGCTGCAGTTGGGTAATCTTAAGGAACTGGTTAGACCGCGCGGCTGGGGATTGGCCGAAGTCTGCTCGATGCTAAGCGCGATCTATTTGGTCGGCATCGTATTGATCTGGTTTGCGCCCGAAACGAAAGGAAAGCCATTGCCGGAATAATAGAGATCACAGTCACGCCGCGGGACGAGTCTTCGAGTCCCGCGGGTCTGAATACTAGTTAGGCCGCGCAGAACCGGCCAATCAATTCCACAAACTCCGATTCCTTTTCAAACATCGGCAAATGCCCGCAGTTCTTGATGAGCTTCAACTCCGCGCCTTCGATGTGTTTCTTGTACGCATCGCCATAGGCCGGCGGAATCAGCTTGTCGTTGTCGCCCCAGACGAGCAGCGTCGGGCACTGCACGCGGCACAAGCGGGCGGGCAGCTTGGGATCGTAGGGCCGTTCCCAAACCAGCCGCGCCAGAACCGTCAGCGATTGATAGGCGGCGAGCATCGTCTCCTCGTCCGGATCATCCTTGACGACGACCGAAGCCATCGCGCCCTTGGGATCGAAGAACAAAAGCTCGCGCAGTTTGTCGCGGTCGTGCATGATCCGAAACATATCGGCGGGCGGCTGGTTCTCGACCCACATCCCTGGCGCGTCGGCGATCCACAGCTTCTTAACGCGCTCCGGCCAACGGACGGCGAATTCGGCCGCGATCCAACCGCCGATGCTGACGCCGCCTAGGCAGACTTCTTCCAGGCCGAGCGCGTCGAACATCTCAACGTAGTGGAAAGCCATGTCTTCGATGTTGTCGATCTGGTCGAAGCCGCCGGAATTGCCGAAACCGGGATGTGTGGGCACGAGGACACGGAACTTCTTGGACCAGGTCTGAAAGAACGGCAGCCACATGAAAGACTCGCCTAGGCCGCTATGGAGGTAGACGAAAGGCGGGCCCTCGCCGCCGTGCCGCATGACGGTGGACCGGCCGGCAACGTCGATGGTTTCTTCCTGCCCGCCGCCTTTGGAGAGCAACACGCGGGCGCCGTACTTGAGCTTTTTCAGAAACTTGAGCATCATGCAGCCTTTCTGACCTTCGGCAACACTTCCCGTGCCAAAAGCTCCATGCTTTTGCGCGCCAACTCGTGGGACAACGTGCCCGTCTGGCAGCCGGTGAGGATAATGCCCGCGCCGAGCTCCCTTTGATAATGCGACAGTTTTTGCCGCACCGTCTCCGGGCTGCCGACGATCGCATAAACCCCTTCTTCGATTTCGCTCCAGGTCTTCTTAGTGTACAAGAAGTGTTTTTGGTTCTTGATGATCGCTGCCGCGGACTTGGCCGACGTGTAGCCGGGCGGAGTCAGGCCGATGCCCTTGAGGTGATTGCGGGTGAAATGCCAAATGTGCGGCTCGAACTCCGCGCGCGCTTGCTTGTCCGTTTCGGCGACATAAATCGGCACGCCCCAGCCCATTTGCTCGGGATTCGCCTCGTAGCCCGCCTTGGCGCACGCCTCGCGGAACATGGCGAATACTCGGCGGAATACGTCGATGTGAAAATACGGAATACCCATGTAGGCGAAGCGGCGCTGGGCGACGAACTCGATGGTCTCCAGACTGCCGACGCCGGGAATCCAGATGGGCGGGTGCGGCTTCTGCAATGGCAATGGCCAAGGATTGACATAGCGAAAATGATAGTGCTTCGAGTTCCACATAAACGGCCCCGGCGTGGTCCAGGCCTTGAGGATGAGGTCGAGGGCCTCGCGGAATTTTTCGCGGGCGTGAGTCGGGTTCATCTGGTACGAGAAATACTCGGGCCCGCCGCCGATCACCATGCCCGCTATGAGCCGGCCGTTCGACATCACGTCGAGCATGGCGAATTCCTCGGCCACGCGCAAGGGCGGATTGTATAGAGGCAGCGCGTTGCCGATGACCGCGATTTTGCAGCGCTTGGTCCGTTGCGTCAGCGCACCGGCGACCACGTTGGGCGACGGCATCAGGCCGTACGCGTTTTGATGGTGCTCGTTGACGCAGATGCCGTCGAAGCCCAACTCGTCCGCGTAAGCGAGCGTGTTGATGTATTCGCGATACAGCTCGTGCCCTTTGGCCGGGTCGTACAGCGTGTTCGGCAGCCAGACCCAAGCAGAGTCGTAGCGCTGGTGAAAGTCGTCCGGCAGATAGGGCCAAGGCATGAGGTGGAAGAAATAGAATTTCATGGCTGTCCTTGCCGCTTGCGGCTAGTCCACATAAGGGTCTGCGCCCAAGTCTTTCAAAACTTCCTGGCGCTGTTTTTCGTAGACCATGAGGTCCACGCGTTGGCGGTAGTGGCGTTTTTCCAGCTTTGCCTGCGCTTTGAGGAAGAGCCGATGATAGCCTTGCCAGTTGCCGGCCTTACCATTTCGGCCGACGGCTTGCAGTTTGGCCTGTTTGTCCTGGCCCAGGCCTTCCAAAAGATCGTCTTCGAGAGAAAGGAAGAATTGGCAACTGCCGGGGTCGCCCTGGCGGGCGGCGCGGCCGGCGAGCTGGCGATCGATGCGGCGCGCTTCATGGCGCTCGGTGCCCAAGACGTGCAGACCGCCCGCTTGAGTCACGCGTTGGCGTTCTTCCGCGATCTTGAGCTGGGCTTCGATCTGGGCGATGGCTTCGTTCCAGACGTTCGGCGGGATTTCATGGCGTGCGTGATAATTCTGCTCGCGCAGCTTCATCCAGGCGAGCGTCTCGGCGTTGCCGCCCAAGAGGATGTCGGTGCCGCGACCGGCCATGTTGGTCGCGATGGTCACCGCGCCCGGGCGGCCCGCCTGGGCAATGATCTCTGCCTCGCGCTCGGCGCTATCGGGCTTGGCGTTCAGGACCTGATGCGGAATCTGGGCGGCGGTCAGCTTCTTGCTCAGTTTTTCCGACTTGTCGACCGAGCGCGTACCGATGAGCATAGGCCGGCCGAGTTCGCGCAGCCGTTTGACTTCCTCCACAATCGCGTCGAACTTGACTTCCTCGTTGGGGAAAACCTGGTCCGGCCATTCGTCGCGGATGCACGGCCTGTTGGTCGGCACCGGCACGACCCAGATCTTGTAGACGCGGCGAACTTCCCACCAGTTCTGCGCGGCAGTGCCCGTCATGCCCGCCAGCTTCTTGTACAGGCGGAAATACGATTGAAAGGTGATCTGGGCCGCGTGGTCCGAGGCCATGGTGATCGGCGCCTTTTCCTTGGCCTCGACCGCCTGGTGCAAACCTTCGCGCCAATGGCGGTCGGGCATGCGGCGGCCGGTGAACTCGTCGATGATGACCACCTTGTCCTTTTCGATCATGTAGTGCTGGTCGCGGCGAAAGCGGTAGTGAGCGTGGATGGCCCGCTCCACGTGCTCGTGCAGTTTGTCCATGGCGTGCGAATGCGGTCCCACCGGTGGATTCGAATAGCGCACCAGGTGCCGGCCCTGCTCGCTCAGCTCCACTTTCTGCTTTTTCTCGTCGAGGTAAAAGTGCTGGTCGCGCACCATCTGCTGGGCCAAGGCGTCGGCCCAGTTGTACACGACCTGCTCGGCGGGCGACGCCAAGCGCGAAGGCATGGCGATGATCAAGGGCGTGCGCGCTTCGTCGATAAAAATGTTGTCCGCTTCATCGACGACCGCGTAATGGTGCGTGCGCTGCACGCGCGGATCGAGCGGTTGCTCGAAGCGCCCTTGGGTCGTCCACGGCGCCCAAAACGGCATCCCTTGTGTGCCGCCGCCTTTGAGCTTGAGCCGGTCGCGCAAGAAGTCGAAGCCGAACTCGCTGGCCGTGCCGTAGGTGATTTCGGCTTTGTAGGCGGCGGCGCGGGCTTCGTCGGTCATCTTCATTTGCAAGACGCCGACGCCCAGGCCGAGCGCGCCATAGATGGGACTGGTCGTATCGCCGTCGCGCTGGGCCAGGTAGTCGTTGACGGTGGTGACGTGCACGCCCTTGCCGGTAAGGGCATTGAGAGCCACAGGCAAGGTCGCGGTGAGAGTTTTGCCTTCGCCGGTCGCGAGCTCGGCCAAGGCCCCTTTGTGCATGATATAGCCACCCGCGATTTGCACGTCGAAGGGCCGCATGCGCGCGAAGCGCCAGGCGGCGACGCAGACCAAACCGAACACCTCGGGCAACAAGCGATCGAGCGACTCGCCGCCGCGCGCGCGTCCGCGCAGATGCAAACCGTGCTTGCGCAGGTCGGCGTCGGATAGACTGCTGTGTACTTTTTCCCAGTAACGAACGCGGTTTACACACAGAGCGGCACGGGCCAGGCGCCGCTTGGACGGTGGTCCGAACAGGGCCTTGAGGTGGCTGAGCCAGCGCGCACCAAAGCGGCTAACCGACGTCGCGGGCAGCGTGGCGGCTCGGCGCTCCTCGGCAGATTCGGTGCGCTGTGTTTCAGTAATGCTCAAGTCAGTGAACCCTATGGTCCAGAAGGTGTTAGACTACCAGAATCGAATCGCCATGCGAATAGATTTTGTAGAAATGGTTAATGTCGGCGCGTCAAGAACTCAACTCCAAAGACGGCGCCGCCAATGCAGACGGCGAGAAAGCATTGGCTCACAATCGCCAGAAAGTTGTAGTCCCTCCAAAACAGGAAGCCGAAGGAAGCGACATACAGCAGCGTCAGGATGAGTTTCGCTCGGAAACTCAAGTCCCCGAACAGCCACATGAACGCGACCAGGATCAGCGTCAAGAAGCCGACGACCAGCGTCCAAATCAGCATGGCTTGAGATTACGCCGCGTGGCGCGAAACTGCAAGCAATTCTCAGCAAAAAAGCCGTACCGACTCGGCAGCCACCTCTCCCATGACTAGCCAAGCCGGACGGCCTAGTGGCTTCTCCCGGAGCAAATGTCGGACCAATGCAGAACTGCCTGCTCAATCCTTTGACAGTCGGGTCACACGTTTTGCCCAATTCAGCACTTGCGATAAGCGATGATTGGGCGAAGCTGCAAGTCAATCCGCTCTGACTGACGCTGTTCGCTTCGCACGCGGGCAACAGTGCCCAGGAACTTGGCAAGTCTAATGCAGGGCGGATTCTCGCCGCGCGTCCCAGGGTTGGCCGCTTTCCAAATCGCGACAAAGTGAAATGCCGGTGGAAAAATCGCAACTCTCTATCTAGATTTGATTTGCGGTAAAA